>JAFGHX010000379.1 GCA_016929905.1 Kiritimatiellia bacterium | reverse complement strand
TCGACAAAGATTACGACCCGCCTTCGCCCAGGGCTTCGGCGGGCGCAGCCCGCCTTCGCTCAGAAGCTACGGCGCGGCAGGCCAAAGATTACGACAAAGAACTTCTGATTCTCTCGATGTGGATTCTCGATCCAGACAACGGCTCGGGGCCCCACCCACCCTTCCGAGTCTTACACCCTTCCGCCCTGCCCGCCTGCCGGTCACGCCTGTTGCGTCTCGTCGGGTGAGGGGGCCGTCTCGGCCTGCGTCTCGGCCTGCGTCTCGGCCTGGGCCTGGGCCTGGGCCTCCTGCTCGGCACGCAGCTTCTCGCGCTGCCGTTCCAGGATCAATTGGCGGGTCTGTTCGATCTCAGCCAGCTTCTTGAGCCGCGCGTCGCGGGCCACCTGCCGGCGCGCACGCTGCATTTCAAGCGCCTTGCTGCGCGCCTTCTGCTTTTCGAGATTCTCCTGCAGGCGCGCCTGCTTCTCCGCTTCGCGCTTGAGGCGGTCCCGCTCGAACTGCTCGGTCCGCTCTTGAAGGCGCCGGATGTTCTCCTGCTTTCTGAATTCGCGGTCCGCGTCCCGGCGCGACAGTTCTTCTTCGTACTGGCGTTGTCTTTCCTGGCGCTGGTCCTCGCTCTCTCTGATTTTGGCCTGCCGCTCGCTCAGCTCGCGCTCATAGGAGCCCGCCCGGGCCCGCAGTTCCGTAAGGCTTTCCCGGATGCGCGCGTCGCGTTCCGACTCCCGTTCGGACTGTTCGCGGCCCTTCTCCATCCGCCTGGCCATATTCTCGGCGATGCGGCGTTCGCGCTCCCGCTCGCGTTCGGCCAGTTCCTGTTCATAGGCTTTGATCCGGCTCTGGAGACTCGCAAGGTTCTCCTGGATCCGCGCCGCGCGCTCGGCCTCGCGCTGTGCTTCCTCCAGCGCCCGCGCGATACCGCGGCGTTCGAGTTCCGCGAGATGTTCCTGCATCCGGCTCTCGCGTTCGCCCTCGCGTTCCGCCAACTCACGCGCGTACTGTTCGAGGATCGTACGCCAGTCCGCGGCCGCCGGTCTCACGAACTCGGGGCGCTCCTCCCCCGCCGCGGGCGGCCGTGCGCCCCGCACGACCTCGCCCGCGGCCCCTGCCGGCTCGCCCGCGCGCGGGGTCGGCCAGGCATCCGGTGCTGGAACGGGCCCCTCATCGGTCGCCAGTGACACGGTCGGGGCCAGCCCCACCGTCAGGTCCGGGACCCGCGCCGCGCGAGCCGGCGGCCGCCCCGGGGCCGCCGGCTCCCGCGCGGGCTTCGCCGGCCGCGCGGGCGCCGGGCGACCGGGCCCGCGCGGCGCCTCCGGCGCTTTCGGAGCCGGCCCGCCGGGCCCCTTGCGCCACTCGAGGTGCGCGAGGTAGTTGTAGGCGCGCACGATGGCGAGCACGCCCCGGCGCAAAGCGCCGAGCAGCCCGCCGCGCGAGCGTTCAGATGCCGACTTGCCCTTCATGCTTTGGTTCTTCCGATCGCCAGTCTACAAGAGCCGCTCGCTCATGTAAAGCCACGGGTTATTGGTATTGACAAACAGCTCCATTTGGCTTTCTCTATGACACACAATACGCGAGAGGACACAATTGCCCGCCCGAGGGCCTGTCGCCATGGCTACCCGACTGAGCATCAGCAAGAAAATCAACGGGTCCCTTCTCCTTCTCGTCTTCCTGCCCGTCTGCGCCATTCTGATCCTGATCTTCGTGCAGGTGAAGAACGAAACGGCCGAAATGACCAAGCAACGCCTGGAAGCCGTTGTCTGGGCAACGGCGAACAACGTCCACGCCCTGCTCTCGTCGCTGGGCAAACACGCGACCACGATCGCCGACGACCCGATCTTGCGGTCCGACACGAGCTCCATTGAAGAGAAGTTGACGCGGATGAAGCGGGCTATGGAGATCCACGAGATATTCGAAGACGTCGTCCTGATCGACCTGGAAGGCCAGGTCCAGACCTCGGCCCGCTACGGCTACGGGGGCAAGTCCTGGCACGAAAAGTGGTTCGACTGGAGCCAGAAGCCGGCCTTCATCGCCGCGAAACAGGGCCGCGCGGCCCTGTGCGAAGTGCGCGCGCCGCAGGCCCATTTCTGGTTCGCGCTCGTCGCGGCCGCGCCCGTCTGGGGCCAGGACGGCGCCATCAAAGCCGTCGTGGGCGCCAAGCTGAACATGCGCAAGGTGTGGGATATCGTCAAGGGCATCAACGCCGGCAAGGGCGGCCACGTCTTCATCACCGACGGCAAAGGCCTGATCATCGCCCACACCAACGATGCGTTGCTGCTCAGCACGCTCGGGCCCGACTCGCTGCGCGAACAGGTTCTGAAACGCTACGCGGACACCCTCGAGTATACCGCCGTGGAGAACGTGCTGCAGAAGATCTGCAGCTACAGGCGCTTGCCGCAGGTCCAGACGGGCGAGGAACTCGGATGGGTGATCGGCATCGAACAGGACGTGCGGGACTCCAACATACTCATCGACCGGCTCGGCGGCCAGGTCCTCGCCTTCTCGATCGGCAGTTTCTTCTTCCTGTTCCTGCTCGGCGGCTTCCTGACCCGCAACATCATCACCCCGATCAAGGATCTGGTGAAGACGACCGAACGCATCACCAACGGCACGCTGGACGCCCGCTCCGAGATCACGAACAAAGACGAGATCGGCGATCTGGCCCAATCCTTCAACAAGATGACCCAGGACCTGCAGCAGACCATCATCTCGCGCGACCTCGAGATCAAGGCGCGGAAGGAAGCGCAGGAACTGCTGCGCACCGCACGGTTCCAAAACGACTTCTCCGGCCTGCTGAACATCATCTCGATCTCCGACGTCATCCAGCTCATCAACTCCTCGCGCAAGAGCGGTTCGCTCGAGATCCGCGCCTTCCCGGCCCGCGTGATCGCCAGGCTCGATTTCGTCGAGGGCGAGATTATCTCCGCCGCGTGCGACGGGCTGAGCGGGGAACGGGCCGTGTACAAGACGCTCGGCAGCAAGGGCGAGGAATTCCACTTCACGCAGGGCACGCCGGCAAGGCCAGCCGAACCCATTAAACAGAAAACCATGGGCCTCCTCATGGAGGGGGCCCGTCTCATGGACGAAGGGTTGGGGCCAGGGGGAACCAAGTAATGGCAAAGGTACTGGTACTGGATGACGAACAGAGTATTGTCGTGTACGTGAAACAGGCGCTGTCGGCGTCCGGCCACGAGGTGCTCGCCACCTCCGATGCGACGGAGGCGATGGACCTGCTGAAACAGAATCCCATCGATATCGCCATTCTGGACCTGCGCATGCCGGAAAAGAGCGGGCTCGATTTCTTCGCCGATATCCAGGCCGTCAAGCCCGTGCCCGTCCTGTTCGTCACCGCATTCGCCAGCGACCGCACCTTCAAGGAGGGACCGGAGGTGGAACACGTGAAGGAAGCCTTCGCCTCGGGCATGGCCGACATCCTGTACAAACCCTTCACCATCCAGGCCATACTCGGCAAGGTCAACGCGCTGCTGGCGAAGGCCGGCCGGCACTGACGGCGCGATATTGCCAAACCCCTCGCCCGCATGGTATACAGAACCGAATCCATTCATGCACGGGCCGCCCGGCGGCCCGGAGGGAGACCGTGCCCGAACCATTCGACATCAGCGAACTGCCGACCGGCGCGCTCTCCGACGAGATCCGGCGCCTGCTCGAGCAAAACGCAGACATCGAACCCGTCCGGTTCCTGGACTCCGAGTTCCTCGTCCGAGAGACGGACGACGCGACCGACGTCTTCCTCGTCCTGTCCGGCAGCTACGTCGTGGAACAGGGCGACCCGCGCCGGCCGGATGGGCGCCCGATGATGTTGGGGACCGGCACCTGCAGCCCGGCCGAGCCGGCGTTTGTGGGCGAAATGACCTATTTCGCCGCCGGCAACCGCAGCGCGTCGGTCCGCAGCGCCGGCGCCGTTCAGGCCCTGCGGCTGAAGGCGCGGCATATCGACCGGATCATCCAGGGATACCCCGGCCTGACCCGCGCCCTGTGCCGCCGGTTCAGCCAGTGCCTGCGCGACGGGAACCAGAAGATCCGCGACTACGAATTCCTGTTCGCCATGAAGATGCAACAGATCTTCGCCATACCGGGCCAGGTCCTCTTTCGCGCGGGCGACGACAGCGCCTATCTGTACCAGTGGATTTACGGCCGCCTCGTCCTCGAGGGCGATGCGGGTTCCGAAGTCATCGAATCCGAGGGGCGCCGCCTTGGCTTCATCGAACCCAGGCCCTTCTTCCAGGGCAAGCCGTACGACAAGACGCTGCGAGCCGAGACGGACTCTCTCGTCATCGGCTTCTCCGCCGAATCCCGCGAACAGATTGTCCGCAACTTCCCGGCCCTCGCCCTCGAACTGCTAGCGCCATGAACGAGAGCCCGAACCGCATGCCGCCGATCATCACGCTGCTGACCGATTTCGGCCTGCGGGACAGCTATGTGGGAACGCTGAAAGGCGTCCTGCTCGGCATCTGTCCCGCCGCGCGGATCGTGGACATCTCGCACGCGATACGCGCCCGGAACGTGCGCGAAGCGGCGTTCGTGCTGGCGTGCGCCGCGCCCTATTTCCCGCCGCACACCATTCATACCGTCGTCGTGGACCCCGGCGTCGGCGGGCCGCGCCGCGCCATCGCCGTGAGGACGCGACGACATGCCGTCTACGTGGCGCCGGATAACGGCGTGCTCACGCCCGCCCTCCAGAACGACGAACCGGACACCATCATCCATCTGTGCAACCCCGACTACTGGCGCCCCGAGCCCGGCGCCACCTTTCACGGCCGCGATGTCTTCGCGCCGGTCGCCGCGCATCTCGCGCTCGGCGCCCCGCTCGAGTCGTTCGGCCCGCGCCTGGACGCCATCGTCACGCTCGAAACCCACACGCCCGCCCGGCTGCCGGACGGTACACTCGAGGGCGCCGTCCAATACGTGGATCACTTCGGAAACGCCGTCACCAACATCCCCGCCGCCGGGCTCCCCGCCCACGCACCCGCGCACGTCCGGGTCGAGGCCCGCCCGATCGGCCGCGTCAACCGCACCTATGCCGACGTGAACCCCGGCGAACCCGTCGCGCTCATCGGCAGCCACGGCTTTCTCGAAATCGCCGTCCGCGACGGGAACGCCGCCCAAACGCTCGGCCTCGACGTCGGCGCCGTCGTCCGCGTCGGCCAATAGCCCGTCAGCGTCAACCGTCAACCCGCCTGCCCCGAAAACCTTGAACCGGCCGCGCCCGGGCGCTATCATGCCACGCGTCATGACCGACCGCCCGTCAACTCAGCCGCCCCCGCTGCCAGGCGCGCTCAACCCGGCCGTGCCCGCCGCGCCCCGCCTGCAGGTCGTGCCCTGCCTGACGCGCGCCGCCAAGGCCTTCACGGGCTGGTGGATTCCACTCTGCCTCGTGGCTGCCGCCCTCGTTGGCAGCCAGAAATGGCTGCCCGAGAAACTGCTTGGGGAAGACTACCGGATGGCGATGTCCTACCGCGACGTCTGGCACTCCCTCTCCTCGGCCGCAAGCGACGAAACGGCTCAGGCCTCGCCGCTCGATCGGCTGCTCGCGCTGCACGAAGAGATGCTCGAACGGCCGGCCCCCCTCCTCGCGGCGCAGCGGCTCGCCTTCAAGACGCTCGCCGCCGTCGGGTCCGTCTTCCTGCTCGTTTGCTTCCTGCACACGCTCCTCATCATTCTGTCCCGGGCCTCCGTGCAGACGCACAAGGCGCACCGCCGGATCCGGGAGAACTCGCGGCGCAGCCCCATCCTCACGCTCAGCTATATCGTGCTCGCGTTCATCAAACTCATGCCCTTCTTCGCCGGCGGGCTGGTCGGCGTTCTGCTCGCCGTGGGGCTGTGGCTGGTTGTGCGGGGCCCGCTGCTGCCCGTGCTCGTGCTGCTGGAGTTCGGCCTGTGCATGCTCCCAGCCGCTTACCTCTACGTCCGGCTGTTCTTTACCGGCTTTGTCATCACGGAGGAATCGGCGCATCCGATCCCGGCCATCGGCCGGAGTTGGCAGTTGACGCGCGGGCAACTCCTGCCGCTCGCCTGCCTGTTCGCCGCGGAAGTGCTGATCACCCTGCTCGGCCTCGTCACCCTGTTCATCGCCTATATACCCGGTACCGCCTTCAAGTACACCCTGCGCGCTTCCGCCTACGAGCAACTGCGCGCCTTGCGCGTTACCGGGGGCGGGTAGGCAAACGGAGGAACACGGGAAGTCGGTCTCAGGTTTCGGCACCTGAAACCTTAACCTCATGAAAATCCTCGCTCTCGAGCCCTACTGCGGCGGAAGCCACCAGGCGTTCCTGGACGGCTGGATCGAACACAGCCGGCATGAGTGGACGGTACTCGGGCTGCCGCCCAACAAGTGGAAGTGGCGCATGCGGCACGCCGCGGTGACCTTCAGCAAAGACACCGCCGAACGCAGCGCGGCGGGCGAACGTTGGGACCGGGTGTTCTGCTCCGATATGCTGAATCTGGCGGAATTCCTCGGGTTGGCGCACGAGGCCCTGCGCCGCGTGCCCACCATTGCTTACTTCCACGAGAACCAGCTCACCTACCCCTATCAGTACCCCGACGAACGCGACTATCAGTTCGTCTTCACCAATATCACCACGGCGCTGGCCGCCTCCGCGGTCTGGTTCAATTCCGAGTTCCACCGCTCCGCGTTCCTGGCCGCCATACCCGATTTCCTCAAACGCATGCCCGACTGCCACCCCCTGCACGTGGCGGACCAGATCCGGGCCAAGTCGGACATCCGCCCGCAGGGCATCCGGCCCGTTCCGCCGCCCGCGGCTCACCGCCGGCCCGGCCCGATGCGCATCGTCTGGGCGGCGCGCTGGGAGCACGACAAGAACCCGGACGAGTTCTTCGCGGCGCTGGACCAGCTCGAGACGCGCGGAGTCGACTTCGAGCTCAGCGTCATCGGGCAACGGTTCCGGCAGACGCCCGACAGTTTCGATCGCGCGCACACGCGCTTCGCGGGCCGGATCCGGAGATGGGGCTACCAGGCTTCGCGCGCGGACTATCTGGCGGCGCTGGCGGAAGCGGATGTGGCCGTCTCAACGGCCGCGCACGAGTTCTTCGGGATCAGCATCGCCGAGGCCGCCGCCGCCGGCGCTTATCCGCTCGTGCCGCGCCGGCTCGCCTACCCCGAGGTGCTCGGCCTGGATGAGGACCCCGCCCGGGAGGGTTTCTTCTACGAAGACGGCCCCGCGGCGCTCGCCGCGCGGCTCGCCGAGCTGGCGGACCGCGTCGCGCGCGACGATCTGTGGCAAGGGCGGCCGGACCTTGCGCGCGCCGCCGTCACCCGCTTCCTCTGGCCCAATCTCGCGCCCGAGCTGGACCGGGCCGCGGAAGCGGTCGCCGGGCGGTGACGAGCGAGCGGGCGCCCCCGGGGCTCTTCTGCCCGCCGAACGCGGAGCTGTCTCTCGCGCGCCCGTGCCCGACGAAGCTATCCGAGCGAAGGCGGGTCGGGCACTCGCTCGAGCTCGCGGAGTCGCAGAGCAGATTTGCCCGCGAAAGTGCGCGAAAGGGCTGCTCGGCCGGCCGTCAGTCGCTCGGGCCATGCAGCAACTTTGAACTGTTTGTGCCGACCTGACTCCCCTATTATCCACGCCTCCTCGCGGCGCAAACAACTCAAAGTTGCTGCGTTCGCCGGGTCGCACGTTGATGACGACTGTATTCCCGCCGAACAGCCCGGGCGACGTTGCGGGAATCGAGGATTGCCGCGGCGCTTAGGACCTCGCATCGCCTCACATTTCGAGTTTCCAGTTTCCAGTTTCCAGTTTCGAGTTTCCAGTTTCGAGTTTCCAGTTTCGAGTTTCCAGTTTCGAGTTTCCAGTTTCGAGTTTCCAGTTTCGAGTTTCCAGTTTCCAGTTTCCAGTTTCGAGTTTCCAGTTTCCAGTTTCCAGTTTCTCCTCAAATCCACCGCTTCAGCCAGCCCTTGATCCCGCGTGAGGCCTTGACCATCACGACCGGCTTGGCGCACAGTGACGCCACGCTTTCCGGGACCGAGCGGCGCGCCGCGCGCACGAAAAACGGCTGCTCCGTGGCGCCGAGCACGATCAGATCGTAGCCCGCCGCCTCCTCCAGGATCGCCGCCCTCACACCGCGCGGTTCGACCACTTTCGTCTTCACGCGTTCGGCCGGCAGCCGCAGCCGCGCCCTGCTCTGCTCGACGAACGCGGCGATGTCGAACGGGCGCCGGGGATCCCGCACCGTGAACGCCACCACCTCGCCTTCCTCCCGCTCCGCCAGAATGCTGGCCACCTCCAGGGCCAACGCGCCGTGCGGGCCGCCCGCCACGGGCACCAGGATCCGCTTGAACTGCCGATCTCCGCAGTTCTTGAATATCACCACGTCGCACGGCGCCCGCTCGATGATCGGATCGATCGTGCTGCCCAGATTGAAGGCCAGGCTCCGCTTCTGGCCGTGCCAGCCCAGAATCAGCATGTCTGTCTTCTTCTCGCGCACGGCGCTCACGATGCCGCGCGCGATGTTGCGGCAGTAGCGCAGCGTCGTGCTGACCGGGAAAGCGGCCACCAGGTACATCATCACTTCCACGATCCCCTCTTTCCCCTCGCCCATGTACCGGTCCGCGTCGGTCAACGGGACCTGGTCCGGGACCGGCACCATATGCAACAGCTCGACGCGCGCGTTTTTCGCTTCGCACAACTTGTGCGTGTGGCGGACCAGCCCAAGCGCGTTGTCCGGGTTCGCCACGGAGACCATGATCCGGTACTGGCCCGTCTCCGGCGCCGTTTCCTCCTCCAGCACCCGGATCTCGTGCGGAGTCGTCACCGCGCGCGTGCGCGAATAGGCCCAGTAGATGCCGATGCCCGCCGCGATCCAGGCCGGGGCCACGATCCAGGCCATCCAGCTCATGTGCACAAGCCACACGGCCAGCGCGGCCTGTGCCACGATCGCCACCAGCGGGAAGAGCGGGAACAACGGCATCAGATACCCGTACGTGAGCTCATCGCGCATGTTCAGCCGGATCTTGATCACGCACACGTTCACCATGAAGAAAAGGAACAGGAACATGATGCTGGCACTCGAAGCCACGTCGCGGGTCGGCAACACCGTCGCCACCACCAGCACGATCCCGCCCGTGAACAGGAGCGCCACCCAGGGCGTGCGGCGCCTGCGTGATATCCGCGCGAACAGCGGCGGCAGCATGCGGTCGCGGCCCAGCGCGTAGGAGGCGCGCGTGGCGGAGTAGATCGTGGCGTTCAGCGCCGAGGTCGACGCGAAAATCACCGCCAGCGTCACGAGCAGACTGCCCATCGGCATCAGCCGGTGGATCGCCACCGCGAACCCCTTGCCGCCGTGCGACCCGATCCATTGCCAGATCGGCCCCTCAATCCCGCTCGCGCCCGGCCGCACCGCGACTACCGTCGCAAAGGCGACCGAGACGTAGGTCAGCGTCACGACCAGTACCGAATAGAGCATGGCCTTCGGCAGATTGCTGCGCGGCCGGATCGCCTCGTCGCCCGCCTGCGCGATCACCTCGTAGCCCTCGAACGCCACGTAGGTGAACCCCATCGTCGCAAGCAGTTTCGTCCAGCCGTGCGGCAGGAACGGCTTGAAGTTCTGAAGACGGATCGGATCCCGAATCGCCACCACGATGCCCACCACCCCGATCAGCACCATGAACAGCGTCTGACCCAAGGTGAAAAATGCGCCTACCCGCCCCGTCTCCGAGGCGCCCCGATAGTTGATGTAGAGGAACAGCCCAGCCGCCAACACGGCCACGAGCCGCTCCGCCACCTCCAGTTCGACCGGCAGCCACTCCAGCCAGCCGGCCTGCTCCAGGAAATGAAGCACGTACATCGCGAACGTCAGCGAGTAGATACTGCCCGCCACGCTCGAGCCGAACCATTCCATCCAGCCGGCCAGGAAGCTCGTACCGCGGTTGAAGGCGACCCGCGCGAAGTTGTATGCGCCGCCCGCGCGCGGAATCGCGGAGCTCAGCTCGGCGAAAGACATCGCCGTCATCAGCGCAATCACGCCGTTCAACGCGAACGTCAAGACCACACCGCCCGGCCCCACCTCCGCTATCGTGTTGCCGACCCCGATGAAAACACCGGCGCCGATCATCATCCCCAACCCCATCATCACGATGTGGAACAGACTCAGATCGCGCGACAGTTCGGAGGAAGGCTGGGAATTATCCGCCACCGTTCAATGCCCTTTCGATTTCTCGCGCCGAACGCCCGCCTGTGGCGACTATCCGGCCGATGATCCGCCGGCTCCACACAACCATCACCACCACAAACAGCACAGCCAGACCGACGACTATCGTGCCGATCACCGTGTCCAGATCCATCAGAAGCCGCCCCCCCTCAAACTTGATCGAGAACTTTCGGCCTGAGGCCGATCAGCCTATGGCTGAACGCGATGACTTACTCGAAACGCCCGCCGCAGCGGCGGGATCGACAAAGCTTGCGACAAAGGCTCATGGTCGGCCCGGAATCCGCCTCGGAGAGCTTCCCCTCCCGATCGTCTTTCCGGCCCGGACAGACCGTTACCCATATCATTCGGCACGCCGCCATGAAAGCAAAAAACGGACGCTCGTTGGGTTGTGGGCCGCCCCGCCGCAGGGCGGCGTGAAATCTGCGCATGCCGCGCCTTGGCGCGGATCGGCCCGGACCGCTCGGAGAGCGGGCCCACAACGGCTTCGCGGGCCACGGCCCGGCAGAGAAGATTGTGACCGCGGATTGGCGCGGCATACGCAAAACCCATACTCCGTGCTGGACGTCGACCCTGTTCGGCGGCAGAATATCGGCTCGCCCCAATTGGAAATAGCGAGGTGGAGACCCTGTCGTGAGCGCCGCGGCCCGACAACCCGTCCGCCATAGCTCGACCTGTCGCGCCCTGAAAGGCGAAGGCGAAAGAGCGACGGCGGAAACCCCCTGGGCGTAGTCGGATCGTAAGCTCTGACGTAAGCTTTGTTCCGCCACGGGCGAACAGGCTGTAATCTTTGTCGATCCCGCCGCTGCGGCGGGGGTTTCGAGTGAGCATGCCCGCCGAAGCTATCTGAGCGAAGGCGGGTTCTCGAGTGAGTTTCAGGAGGACCCGAACATGTCGTCAGCCATCCGCGAATTCGTCATGCAGCAGCCGCTCTTCTCGCACCACGACCATCACGTCACCTTCGCGGATTTCGACAAGAACCGCGAAACCTACGGCGCCGCGGCCCTGCTCGGCTACGCCGGCGCCGATCTGACCACCGCCGCCGGCGCGCGCCCGCCCTCATTCGAAAACGAGGAGCAGCGCCTCGCCGCGCTCTGGCCCAACATCCGCACCACCGGCTACGGCCGTGCCGTCACGCTCGGATGCCAGGCCCTGTTCGGGCTCGAGTTCGCCCCCGAGCACTTCGCACAGATCGGCAAGGCCGTCCAGGCCGCCATCAAAGGCAAGACCGCCGAGGAACTGTTCGACTATTTCGTCCGCGAAAAGGCGAACATCAAGTGGGTGGCCCAGGACGGCCTCTTCCGCCCCGAACGGCCGGATGCGCTGCGTACGGAACTCTACCCCGACTACTACCACTTCGCGTTCCGAAGCGATGCCCTGTTCGGCTGCACGGGAATGGGCGCCATCCACCACCTGCAACGCTTTTCCGGGATCGACGTGCTGAACCTCGACCGGCTGGTCGACGCGCTCAACGTTGCGATCGATTCGTTCAAGAGTACCGGCCGGCTCAACGCGTTCAAGGTCGGCATCGCCTACCAGCGCGATCTGGTCGTGTTGGACCCGCCCCGCTACGAAGCGGAAAGAGCCTTCTCCCGCCTGCGCAGCACCAAGACATTCCGCGACGGCCTGCAGCAGAACGACGGCGCCGTCAATGCCGCCGAAGGACGCCCGCTCGGCGACTATATGCTGCACCGGCTCCTCGAACGGGCGCACGACGAGGATATCCCCGTCCAGATCCATACCGGCTATCTTGCCGGCAACTGGGGCTCGCTCGCCGGCACAAAGGCCTCCTTCCTCATTCCCCTCTTCGACAAGTACCGCGAGGTCCGGTTCGACATCTTCCACGCCTCCTGGCCATGGGCGTCGGAACTCGGCACCATCGCCAAGAATTACCCCAACGTCTACCCGGATATGTGCTGGATGTGGACCATGAACCCCGCCGAATGCGAACGCGCGCTCGGCGAATGGCTCGACGGCGTCCCGTTCAACAAAATCTTCGCCTTCGGCGCCGATACCGGCCAGCCCTGGTGCGATGTCGGCTACGCGCTGCAGGCCCGTATCGGGATCGCACGCGTCCTGGAACAGAAGATCGAGGCCGGCTATTTCTCCGAGGCGACCGCCCGGGATGTCGCCGCCGCCATCATGCTCCAGAACGGCGAGTCGTTCTACGGCCTCGGCTGAGTGTCCGCCATCCTTCCGTGAAGATTTGGATGCCCAACCGGTCGGGAAGACAGTGCTGAGGCACCCACCATCGACCATCGGGATCGCTCACGGGACGGCGCGGTTAGCGCCGGTACCGTGCAGCGCGTGGTTCGGCCCCTGTTCTTGGGCCCAACGTTCAACGTCCAACTTCCAACTTCCAACGGGAGAGATCGATGCAGCATCTGCGCTTGCCCGGCGTTCCGTCCACGTTGAACGTTGAATGTTGAACGGTGGCTCCGGCCCTCGTCTTTTGCGCTTCGTCGTTTTCGTTGCCTGCCGAACGAGCCTGTCGAAAAAGCGCCATCCGGGGCCCCCAGACGGCTCACGGGGACCCGCCTTCGCTCAGATAGCTTCGGCGGGCAGGCTGTTCGCCCTCCATTTTGTGCAGCATATCGTATGCTTGGAGGGCGAGCGTCTCGCGAGCCGTCTTTTTCGACAGGCTCAACGAGCGCGCTGAGGCTGCGGCGCGATAGCGACGCTAGCCTCCAGCGCCGGGTTCGGAGTCCGTTGTCAATTGTTCCAGCGCGTTGGGTGTTCTTTCTGATGGAGGGCATTCGACTCTCGCAAGCGAATCACCTCCGTCGTCCTTCCGCTCCGAACAACCATCAACCATTGACCATCGACCATTGACCATCGACCATCCCAAATCCGCGAGCCCTGCTCGCGGATTTGCCCCCCCGTTCCCGCTTGACCTCCCGGACCCGCTTGCCGATAATACGGCCCGCATCAAGGGAGGACACGATGTTGCGACGAATCGTCACGTTGGCATGTGTCTCGTTCGTGGCCGGGGGCTTCGCCCTCCACGCCGCCGAACCCGCCGCGTCGCAGCCGAAACAGCCGAAATGGGCGGGGCACCTTGATCTCGGCGCCCTCCAAACCCAGGGCAACACCGCCAAACTGTCCGCCACCCTCACGGCCGGGCTCACCCGCAAGGTGCCGAAACACGAGATCGATCTGTCCGCCAACGCGACGTACGGCGAAAGCCAGGACGTGAAAGACACCAACAAGGGCGGACTCAAGGGCCGGTTCAGCTGGCTGTTCACCCCTGAATTCTTCGCCTTCACCGAAGGCGTGGGCGAATATGACGAATTCCAGTCGCTCGATCTGCGCACACGCGCCGCACTCGGCGTGGGCTGGAAACTGCTCGCGATCCCGACAACGGAACTCAGCGTCCGGCTCGGCGGCGGCTGGGTCAGCGAAACCTATGAAGACCCGCTGCCCGACGATTCGTTTGCCGCCGTTACCTTCGGGCTCGATTTCCTTCAGCGAATCGGCGAACACCTCGTCTTCACCCAGAAGCTCGACACCGAAACCAGCGCCGAAGACAACGAAGACTGGTTGCTCACCTCTGAAACCGAACTCAGAAGCCGCCTGTCCGAACAGATCAGCCTCAGTCTCGTCGCGCTCAACAAATACGACAACAACCCGCCCGGCGACCTGGAGGAGAACGACCTGACCCTGACCACGACGCTGGGTTTCAATTTCTGAACCAACGATGCGCTTTAGTAAATTCGGCAAAACCTACCAACTGAGCATCGAGACCGCAGACGATCTGCGGCAGGTGCTGACCCTGGACGAGTCGCACTGGGTCGCCACCAGCGCGCCGGTCTCGGCGTTCCGCTGCGATCCCGAGTTTCTGAAGAGCGTCGACACCGACAACAACGGGCGGATCTGCAGCGACGACCTGAAAGAGGCGGTCCGCTGGCTCGTGGCGCGCATCGAGGACGATGCACGCCTCTCGGAAGGCGACGACACCATCGCACTCAGCGCTGTCCGGGAGAACGCCGAGACGGGCGAGTTGCGCACCACCGCGCGCTACGTGCTGCAGAGCCTCGGCATCGAGGGACCCGATTCCATCAGCCTCGGCCAGGTCCGCGATTTCCTGGCGAATGTCAAGGCCCAGATCCTGAACGGCGACGGGATCATCGTGCCGGAGGCCGCCGACCCGGAGACCGCCGACTTCATCAAGGCGATCCTCTCCTGCCAGGACAGTGTACAGGACGCGAGCGGCAAGCAGGGCATCTCAGACGTGCAGCTCAAGGCCTTCACGGACGCCGTTGCCGCCTTCCTCGCCTGGAAGAGCAAGGGCGAACTCGCCGACGGCGAGACGCGCTCCCGGCAACTCCCGCTCGGCGACGCCACCGCCGCCGCGTTCGAGACGTACAGGACGCACGCGGACAAGGTCGACGCCTTCTTCGCGTTGTGCCGGATCATGCAGTACGAGCCGCATACCGTTCCGCTCATGGAGAAGTCCGAGAAACTGCTCGAGCAGCTCGATCCGAGCCGGCCGGACACCGTCAGCGCATACCTTCACGCGGCGCCGCTGGCCCGCCCGCAGCCGACGGACGTGCTGCCGCTGAACGAGAGCACCGTCAACCCCTCCTATCGCGCGTGGGTCGCGCAACTGCGCGAGACCGTGCTGAACCCGATTCTCGGCGCCGATGTCGACTACCTCACCGAGGCCGACTGGCTCCAGGTCAAGGCCACGCTCGCCGGCTACGAGTCCCATATCAGCGCGAAGAAGGGCGTCTCGGTCGAGAAACTGCCGCTCGAAAAGCTCCAAGCCTACCGCGACGGGCCGCAGGCGGCGGCGGTGCGGACCTTGATCGAAGCGGACGCGAAGGTCGCCGGCAAGGTCAAGGCCGCCCGAGAACTCGAACGGTTGCTGCTCTATCACCGCTACCTCGCCGAACTGGCGAACAACTTCGTCAGTTTTCCCGCCCTCTACGCGCGGGACCGGCACGCCCTCTTCGAAATGGGGGCGACCGTCATGGACCAGCGCTGGTTCCGGTTCGCCGTCAAGGTCGAGAACCGCGCCGAACACGGCAAGATCGCCAAGGCCAGCAACCTGTTCGTCATGTACCTCGAAGTCACCGGCAAGGAGGCGGAGAAGTATACCGTCGCCGTCCCGGTCACCCACGGCACGAAAGCGAACCTGAGCGTCGACAAGCGCGGCGTCTTCTTCGATATCGGCGGCCGGGAACTCGACGCCAAGGTCGTCGATATCATCGAGAACCCCATCAGCATTCGCGAAGCGCTCGCCGCACCCTTCGTCCGGCTCTGGAGCTATGCGGTCGGAAAGGTGGAAGCCTGGTCGAGCACCGCCGAGAAGGGCCTGCTCAAGGAGTTCGACCACACGCAGACGGCCCTGCAACAGACGCAGGCCGCCGCGCCCGCCCAGCAGGCGCCCGCCCAGCAGGCGCCGCCCCAAGGCGGGATGGGCGGCATATCCGGGCTGCCGATCATGAGCCTCAGCGTCGCAGCCGCCGCGCTGGGGTCCGCCTTCGCCTTCATCACAAAGACTTTCTCCAGCCTCAAGTCCGCCTGGCCCGTCATCTTCGCGCTCGCCGCCGCCGCTATCGCGGTGATGATGCCGATCACCATCATCGCTTTCACCAAGCTGCGTAAACAGGATCTCAGCGCTCTGCTCGAAGGGTGCGGCTGGGCCATCAACGCGCGCATGCGGCTCGACCGCGCCCAGCGCCGACACTTCACCGCCCGTGTCCCCTACCCCAAAGACGCCGAAGGCACCCCGAAACGGCGCTGGGGCCTGGCCGTACTCGTGCTCGTCCTCGTCGCGCTGCTCGCCGCCGCCGTCACAGCCGGGCTGCGCGCCGCACGTGCCCGCTGCCGCGCCGCCGCTCAGGCCGCCGCAGCCGCCGCCCCGCCTGCAACGCACGCCCCCCAACCCACTCAACTCCCCGCCGATTCCCCGCCCTCGCCTTGAAAAATCCACTAACGTTAGGGCGAATGTCCAGCCCGCGGCCGTGTATCAACGGACTGTTGGGGGCAAGCGGCTCGCGAGACGCTCGCCCTCCAATCGTGCGCAGGACGGTGCGCAAAAGAACCGATTCAACCCGCTGGAGGGCGAGCGCCGTGCCCGCCGTAGCAACGAGCTTGGCGAGGCGGCTCTCGCGAGCCGGGTACGCCAACACGCCTGTGAACGGCACGCAGAGCCTCTCTTTCGAGCAACGCGAGAAAAGGCGTAGGAACTCTATTCTGAATCCCATCCGCTGGATACTGCTCTCCCGCCCATCCACTGGCGACTTCCCGCCCTTTCCGCTGGCCATTCGTTATTGCCGTGTGTAGCATTCCGGCAACTGTCGGCTCGATCACCGAGCCAAACGCCGGAATCCGCGCATAGTCCGAAAGGGAGGCCCCCATGAACCGTTCGATGCCGGCTGTTGCACGATTCGCACTGCTCGCCGCGCTGCTCGTACTGCCCGGTATCCGGCACTGCCGCGCGGCACAGCCGGCCCAGACGCCGCCCGCCGATCCGCAGCACCATCTCGACGCCCGGCTCTGGTTCGCGAACTGGGACGGCGATTTCGACAACGGCGACTCGTTCGATATCGGAGCCGGCTATATGCTGCTGGCACAGTACACCTACCTGTTCCCCGCCTTCCCCGTCTCCGTCTATGCACAGGCCGGGCGCGGGACAGGCTGGGAAGACGACTCGCGCGACGACCTGCTGGCCGGCATCGCCTGGTGGCACCGCTATCTGCAGGTGGGGCTCAACTACCACCAGATCCGCAAGGAAAACGACGCCGGTGATGGGTGGGTGGCCACATTCGCAGGTCCCGAACTGCTCGCCGCCGCGACCATCCGGCTCTCGCCCCAGTTCGCCGCCGTGCTCGTCGCCACCTGGATGCCCGTCGTGAGCTGGCAGGCCGACCAGTCCGGCGCGTACGCCTTCTCCAACGACGGAACCACTTCCGCCTACGGCTACGAGATCAGCCTCGTCTGGCGTAAGGACGCCGTGCGGCTGCGCGCCGGCTATCGCGCTCAGCGCATCCATGCCGATTCCGGCGACGCCGTCCCCGGCCTGCCCGGCTGGGCCCACGCCGATATCGCCAACGACGAGTTCCGCGGCCCGTTCATCGCCGCCGGCCTCGCGCTGTGATCGGCAAGGAAAGGCTACGGCAATTCCTTCCCGCAATGCGGGCAGACCCGCTTGTCCTTCTGCGCGTGCTCCATGAAGCCGGACGCGATGATCCCGGTCGGAATCGCCGCGATCGCCAGCCCGGCGATCGCCATGATCGACGCCATGATCTTGCCCAGCACGGTCACCGGATAGATGTCGCCGTAGCCGACGGTCGTGAACGTGGCCACCGCCCACCACATCGTGGCCGGAATGCTGGAAAACGCGTCCGGCTGCGCTTCGCGCTCCACGCAGTACAGCAACGCGCCCGCCACCACGAGCATCAGGCTCAGCACAAACAGCGTGCCGCCAAGCTGTTCCTTCTTCTCGCGCATCACACGGCCAAGCAGGCGCAGCGACTCCGAATAGCGCGCCGCCTTGAACAGCCGGAACAGCCGGATCAGCCGCAGTGAGCGGAACGCCGCCAGGTGCGGGAAGAACAGCGGCAGATAGAACGGCAGAATGGCCAACAGGTCCAGCACCAGCAGCGGCGTCAGCGCAAAACGCAGCCGGCCGCCGACCGGCCGCGCATAGCGCGGGTTCTCCACGCACGACCACAGCCGCAACGCGTATTCGATCGTGAATACGAGCACCGAGCCCATCTCGAACAGGTTGAAAAAACCGGAGAACCGCGCCTCGATCGCCGCCACGCTCTCCAGCACGACCGCCAGCACGTTCAGCGCGATCAGGCCCAGAATCGCGCAGTCGAACACCCGGCTCGCGCGGTCGCCCGCCCGTGCCACCTCCACAATCTCGTATACCCTGCGCCGCGTCAGCCCCACGGTTATCTCTCCCCACCCAAACTTGCTCGAGAACTTACTCGGGAACTTGCTCGACAACTCACTCGAGAACTCACGCCCCAGCCCGACTCCCCCACCGGCCGCCCGCCTTGCCCCCCCCTCGCCCTGTCGACAGGCCCGCTCATTATGCCGACACCCGCCTTGTTCTTCAACCGTTTGTTGGTATGCCCGCCCACGATTACAGGATCTGAGGCCGATGGGCCCGGTTCGAGATGACGGCTCTGGGAAGACAAAGCAGGCTGGCAGATCTAATGAATCCGGGAGAGCCTCTGATTTCGACGTTCGATGTTGGATGTTCGATGTTCGACGTTCATTCCGGTTCTTCTTGTGCCCCAGAACCTCCGGGTGAAGCGGCCGGGGTGTCGAAGCTCTGCCCGTGGCGGAGAACCCGGCCCTCCAAAGACCCAACATGAGGCGCCCCGTTCCAAATCACATCGGCGCTTGACAGGTTCGATGTATAATCATATTATTTGATTATCAGAGACAGGGAGCCGATTATGCGTCCGAAGACCGTCAGTGTGACCGAAGCGGTTCGTCACTTTTCGGACTACCTCAACCGCGTCGCGTACCGCCATGAGACCTTTCTGCTCGCCCGGGGGCGGAAGGCGATGGCCGAGTTGCGGCCGGTGCCGGTGGGCCGCCGCCTGGGCGATCTGCCCGCGCTGCTTGCCTCACTACCGCGGCTCTCGCCACGAGAGGCGGGCGCGTTTGCGACGGATCTCACACGAGCGCGGGTGTCACTCAAAGGCGAAAGGCTCAAAGATCCATGGGCATCCTGATCGATAGCAGTATTCTCATCGCCTTCGAGCGGGAGAGAAAGGACCTGTCCTGCTACATCGAGGGGCGGGAAGAGGAAGAACTGTTCCTCTCTGTGATATCTGCGAGCGAGCTTCTGCACGGCGTGCACCGAGCGACAACTCCCAGGATCAGGGCAAAACGTCTGGCCTTCGTGGAGGGCGTTCTGGCCTCAATCCCGTTAATGGATATCGATCTGGCCATCGCGCGATCGCATGCCCAGCTATGGAGCGATCTGGCGAAGCAGGGCCGAATGATCGGGCTTCACGATTCGTGGATCGCGGCCACCTGCCTCGCCCACGGCCTGAAGTTGGTTACCGCCAACACAGAGGAATTCGGGCAAGTCCCCGGGCTCGAAGTGGAAGAGTGGAACTGACTCGCCCGAACATGGAGGCGACGGGAGTACCCGCGCCTCTTCTCGCCATTCTTGTGGTCCGAGCCCGTTTGACCGTCTGCCAAGAATTTTCTGCTCTCTCTCCTCTCAGCCGGCATATATCGGTGGAGTCAAGCGCGGCGCATCGTCTGGGGAATGCCCAGCTTAAGTCAGGTTCCAGGAGGGAGGACATGAGTGAGATAGCCTGAGTACGCCTGCCGCGCACCATTCCCGAAGGAACATGTCGCCGGCGGTTCGCCCGGGGTCGGGAAGGAGTTGAATCATGCGAAAGAGGACGAATATCGAAGGGTTGTGTTGGGCTCTCTTCTGTATCGAGCTGACGCTCGCCCTGAACGCCACGGGTACGACGTACTATGTCGACGCGCGCGGCGGCGCGGACGGAAACACCGGACAATCGACCTCCAGCCCCTGGCGGTCATTGGCCAAGGTCAACGGTCGCTCCTTTAGCGCGGGGGATCAGATCCTGTTGAAGCGCGGCGAGGTCTGGCGCGAGGCGCTGACGATCGCCTGCTCGGGCTCGTCCGGCGCGCCGCTGGTGATCGGCGCCTACGGCAGCGGGCCGCGTCCGGAGATCAACGGATCGGACGTGATCACGAACTGGCGCGTGTACAACGGCAACGTGTATGTGGCGGATGTCGCGCACACCGTGCGGCAGCTATTCATCGACGGCGCGCACCAGCCGTGCGCACGCTGGCCGAACACCGGCTGGGCCTCCATCGACGCGGATGATCCGGAGGGCACCTCCCTCTACAGCTCAGCTCTGACACAACCGGCCAACTACTGGGTCGGCGCGACGGCCGTCATCAAGACAGCGGACTTCGCGATCGAGACTCGGCCAATCACGGCCAACTCGAATCGCGCTCTGCACTGGGATACGGCGGTCGGGCGCTGGATCCGCAAGGGCTATGGCTTCTACATCGAAGGCCATCTGGGGCAGGCGGACACCCCGGGCGAGTGGGCCTGCCAAGGCGGCAGGCTCTACTTGCGCATGGCCGCGGGCGACCCGCCGTCTGCTCATCGGATCGAGGCCCCGCAGCGAGACACGGGCATCGCGCTGCCCTATGGCCAACATGACATCACGATCCGGGACGTGAGCGTGGTGAAGTTCCGCCAGCAGGCGATCTACGCCTACAATGTCGACCGCGTCACGGTGCAGAACACCTATGTCGCAGGCGTGGGGAGCAGCGCCATGTACATGTACACGTGGCCGCTCAATTCGCACGGGGACCTGCACCTGATCGGCAACACGATCGAGGACATACGGGGTAACGGCATTCGAGTCACGGGCTGCGCCGGCGCCGAGATCCGCGACAACGTGCTGACGCAGATCGGCACCTACCCGCGTTCGCCGCGCATGGGCGAAGGCATCTTCTTCAGGGGCCAGGACATCGCGGTGACCGGAAACCGGCTGGACGGCGTCGCCGGGGTCGGCATCTACCCATACGAGACGGACCGCTGCACGATCGAGGGGAACCTGCTCAAATCGTGCATGACGCTGCTGTGTGACGGCGGCGCGTTCTATGTGGGGGACACGCGGGCCATGCACCTGACGGTGCGAAACAACGTGATTTGCGACGTGCAAGGCAATGCGGACGGCACGCCCTGGAACAGCCCGGCCTGCGTCGGCGGCATCTACCTGGACAGCGGCCCCGCCACGGTCACGGTGGAAGGCAACATCGTGTACGACTGCCGCAGTTGGGGCCTGTTCGTGCACGACTACGGCGCGGACAACACGATCGTGAACAACGTCTTCTACGACTGCGGCACCGGGATCTTGCTCCAGGAAAAACGCAAGAACGGGATCTCGAACCACGTCGTGCGGAACAATGTCTGCTTCGACACCGCGTACAGTCAGAGCACGATCCGAGTGCTCCGCCATGCGGACTCGACGGCGCCGGTCGGCAGCTTCGACCGGAACGTCTACTACTGTCCGACCCGCACGCACACGATCCTCTATCGGCCGCCGGCCGGATCGGAAGCGCGCATGACGCTGGCGGAGTGGCGGGCGGCGAGCGGGCAGGACGCCCACAGTATCGCCGAGGACCCCCGCTTTGCCGACGCGCCCGCCGCCGACTTTCATATTCGGCCCGATTCGCCCTGCGTGGATGCCGGCGCGAACGTTGGGCGCTCGGCGGATATGGACGGGAATCCCATTCCGGCCGGTGCCGCCCCCGACATCGGCGCCTACGAGCTTGGCGGCGTGCGGATCAGCGCGGGAACCGACGACGCGGAAGAAGCGCTCGACACCGGCGCCGTCACCACGAGCAGCTCCGATCTGGAACTGGGCGAGGAGGCGGCGGACCAGCTCGTCGGGCTGCGGTTCGCGCGGCTGGCCATCCCGCGCGGCGCGGTCATCGAGGAGGCGCGCGTCCAGTTCACGATCGACGAAACCGGCTCGGAACCGGCTGCGCTCGTGATTGACGGCGAGGCCGGCGACAACGCGGCCGCCTTCGCACGCCAAGCCCGGAATCTCAGCAACCGGGGCCGGACCCGCGCGTACGCGCGCTGGGAGCCGGCCGCCTGGACAACGCCCGGCACGGCGGGCAACGCGCAACGCACGCCCGATCTGGCCGCCATCGTTCAGGAGATCGTGGACCGGCCCGGCTGGCAGCGCGGGAACGCGCTGGTCCTGCTGATCCGCGGAAGCGGCAGGCGCGTTGCCGTCTCCTACGACGGCAATCGCGCCCGGTCCGCCACGCTGCAGATCACCTACCGCGTACGGCGCTTCCGCGCCTTCAACGACCTCGCCTGGCTCGACGGGGAGCCGGACACCGGAATCACGCGCTACACCTTGGCGCAAGCGGGCCCGCTCGTGGACTGCGACTCAGGCGCCCGGCTCGATGCAACGCTCGCGGTCTCCGGCTCCGGTCACGGCCCCACGTCCCAGGGCGGGAAGCCGGCGCCCGGCACCGACGCGGATCGCCTTTTCGGCGGGATCGTCGGCTGTGCCGGCCTCATCAGCCACGGCACCGCGGACCTGACGCTGACTTTCACCAATCTGACCGAGCCCGGCGTGCGCTATACCGTCGCGCTGTACGGGAACCGTGCGGAACCTGCCTATAGCGACCGCTACACCGAATACCGGCTGTACGGCGCCGATACGTTCATCAATGCATCTTCGCCCGGCGCGAACTGGGCGGGACCAGCCGATCCCGCGGCGACGCTCGACACCTCCGACAACACCGCCAAGGGCTGCGTTGCGCGCTTCACCGATATCACGCCCGGCGAGGACGG
Organism: Kiritimatiellia bacterium; assembly: GCA_016929905.1. GTDB lineage: Bacteria > Verrucomicrobiota > Kiritimatiellia > JAFGHX01 > JAFGHX01 > JAFGHX01. The sequence goes on along the minus strand of JAFGHX010000379.1, from coordinate 54,452 downwards.
CAGCTTCTCCGTTCGCGTCTGTGACGGATACCCGGACGACCTGCACCAGTTCTACGTGAACGCCGTCCTGTTGCAGGCCGACGACGCGGCTGGCGGCGGGCTGCTCGTGCCCATGGGCGCCGCGTGGAAATACAACGACACCGGCTCGGACCTCGGCACCCGCTGGCGGGCCGGCCCCGGCGGGTACGACGATGCCGCCTGGCACGACGGCAAAGCACCGCAGGGCTTCGGCGAGCCCGATATCGTGACCGCGCTGTCGTACGGAACCGACGCAAACGCAAAATACCCCACCACCTACTTCCGACGACGGTTCTTCCTCGCCGCCAGACCGCCGGCCGCCGCCCGGCTCCTGCTCCGCGCAAGGTATGACGACGGGTTTGTCGCCTATCTGAACGGACGGGAAGTCGCACGGCGCGCCATGCCCGCAGGACCCGTCGGCTACAACACGCTCGCGTCCAGCCACGAAGGCGACGCCATCGAGCCGATCGACCTGAGCGCGCACGTCGACACGCTGCGCGAGGGCGAGAACGTGCTTGCGGTCGAACTGCACCAGAGTGTGCCCGATAGCTCCGATCTGCTCCTGGACATGGAACTGGCGCTGAACACCGCGGGCGGCAGACACGGCACGGTCTGCGTCAACCGCGGCGGCATGTGGCGCTGTGCCAAAGGCACGCGTGAAGCGTCCACCCCGGCGGCCGCCTGGCGCGGGGTCTTCGACGATGCCCGCTGGATCCGGGCCGATGCGCCCGTCGGGTACGGCGACGGCCCGTACCAGACGGTCTTGAGCGATATGCGCGACTCCTACACCTGCGTCTACCTGCGCCAGACCTTCGACATGCCCGATTCGCAACTCGTGGGCGCGCTCTGCCTCGACCTGCTCTACGACGACGGCATTGTCGTCTGGATCAACGGCCGGGAAGTGGCCCGCGCCAATGTGGCCGGGCTCCCCGGCAGCTTCGTGCCCTGCGACGCGGTCGCCACCCAGACCGTCGAGCCGGCCCGGCGCGACGCCCTGCAGTTGGCCGGCGCCGCCATGCCGCCACTCTGGCCGACCGGCAACGTGCTCGCCGTACAATGCCTCAATTCCGCACGCAGCAGTAGCGACCTCACCGTGGATGTCGCACTCTCGGCCTGGCACGGGCCGATGAGCATGGCGCTCGACGCCGACCAGGACGGGCTGCCCGATGCGTGGGAGAGCGCCCGGTTCGGCGATCCTGCAACCTGCATCCGAGATGCGGACCGGGACGGAGACGGCATGGGCAACCTGCAGGAGTACATCTGCGGAACAGATCCCGACGATCCGACCGATTCCTGGCAGCTTGAGATACGACCCAACGGCGGGTCTGTGGAAGTGTCTTTCCTCGCCCGCGCCGCCGGCGGGACCGGCTACTCGAATATGACCCGCTGGTTCGTACTGGAAACGAAACCGGCCGCGGGCGACGGCGACTGGCTGCCCGCACCCGGCTACGCCGCCATCGAGGGGCGCGGCCAGACCGTCACCTATCGCATTCCCGGTGCCGCCGGCCAGCCGCCCGCGTGGCACCGCGCAAGGGCATGGCTGGTCGATGCCGGGCCGTGAGCGCCTGGCGTGGACTGCCGCAACCGGGAAAGCGGAGCCCGAAAACGAGGCAGACCGAAAGTACCGCTCAAGTTTTTTTGCGCTTTCTTGCCTCCGCCGGCATACACCAGTAGAGTCAACAATATGAAATCTCGAAGCATGGCGGGCTGGCTGGCGGCGGTGCTACTGGCGTGTTCGTGGGCAGTGGCCGCGCAAGCCGAGACCTACTACGTGGACGCGGGCGAAGGCGCGGATTCCGCCGATGGCCGCTCGGCTCAGTCCGCCTGGCGGACAGTCGCGAAAGTCAATGCCACACCGCTTTCGTCCGGCGACACCGTTCTGTTCAGACGCGGGCGGGTCTGGCGGGAGGGCCTGGTCATCCGCGCGTCCGGCGCGCCGGGCGCCCCGGTCACGTACGCCGCCTATGGCGACGGCGCCCCGCCCGAGCTCAACGGCGCGGATCCCGTCTCCGGCTGGCGTCTGCGCAGCGGCGACGTCTACCAGGCGGACCTGCCCGCAAACGTCTCGCAGGTGTTCCTCGACGGGACCCGGCTCATCCGCGCGCGTTGGCCGAACGAGGGCTGGGCGCCGATCAGCGCAGAGGACACAAACGGCGTCTCCGTGCACAGCGAGTCCCTCACGCAACCCGACGGCTACTGGACCGGCGCGCGGGCGGTCATCAAGACGGCGAACTTCGCCCTCGAGGGGCATCGCGTTCAGGAGTACGCCGCCGGCGCCCTCTTGCTCGAACGCAAGGTCGGCCGCTGGATCCGGAAGGGCTACGGCTTCTACCTCGAAGGCAAACTCGAGGAACTCGACGCGCCCGGCGAGTGGGTCTGCCAGGACGGCAGGCTCTACCTGCACATGGCGCCCGGCGAGCACCCGGCAAAACACGTGATCGAAGGCACCCGCCGCCATACGGGCGTTGCCTTCGCAACGGACAACCGGCACATCATCGTGCGGGATCTGGCAATCGCGCACTTCAACGGGGCCGGCGTCCGCGGCGAGAACGTGCAGGATATCAGGCTCGAAAGCCTCGACATCAAAGGCAGCGGCGGATGCGGCATCGCGATGCAGAGCGAACCGCGCAATTCGCACGGAGAATGGGTGATCCGGGACAACAGGGTCCGCGAGGCGATGAATGACGGAATCAGGATTGCCGGCTGTAACCGCGGCGAGATCAGCGGCAACACGATCACCGAGCTCGCATCCGACCCGCGCGCGCCGGGATCCAGCATCGCGATCATCTTCAAGGGAGACGACGTCTGCGTCACGAGCAACACGATCGATCGCGTCTGCGGGGTCGGCATCTTCGCGCATACCGGAAAGAACTGCACGATCTCCCACAACACGATCACCCGCGCCATGCTGCAGAACCATGACGGGGGCGGCATCTACCTCGGCTGGACACAGGAGAACCTGTGCATCCTGCACAACACGGTCAGCGATATCGAGGGCACAGTCGCGGGTACGCCGTACAAGTACCCGTGGTCCATAACGGGAATCTACCTGGATGCGGGGCCCTGCGACACGACCGTGGCCGGCAACCTCGTCTCGAACTGCCGGGGCGACGGCTGCTTCGTGCATATGCACGGCCATCATAATACCATCATCAACAACGTGTTCTACGGGAACGGTTGCGGGATCAATCTGGCCGAGAAACGGCCCGACGCCATCCACGACCACATCATCCGCAACAATATCCTCTATGCCGACAAGGGGCGCTGTACGCTCCGCCTCAAACGGCACGAGGAGTCCAAGGCGCCCATGGCCGTCTACGACCACAACCTCCACTTCTGCCCCGCGACCAATGCCGTTATCCGCTACAGAGCGCCCGGCCAAGCCGAACAGCGCCTGACGGTCTCGGAATGGCAGGCGGTCTCCGGCCAGGCGCACGGCTCGCTGTTTGCCGACCCGCGCCTGGCCGACGCGCCGAACGGCGACTTCCGCCTGCAACCGGACTCCCCGTGCATCGACGCCGGGACCGACACCGGCCTGAAACACGACTTCCTGGACTACCCCATACCGAGCGGGGCCGCGCCCGACATCGGCGCGTTCGAATTCTCCTCCGCACTGCCCGCAAACGGCAGGTGAGCCGCCGTCCGGCAGGGCCGGACGGCGAGCGGAATGCCGGTGTTCGCGACGAAGCCGCAAGGCTGTTCCGGAATACAGATGTTCGGCAACGACAACTTGACTCGAAATCTGATCCGGAAGAAACTTGCTCGAGAACTTACTCGAGAACTTGCCTCGAAATCCGGCATGCGACGGACCAAGAATGAACCGACCCAGTTGCCGAGCAAGTTCCCGTCAGAGTTCCTCCGCAATTCGAGAGACAAACGCTGACTGAAGAGTCGAGCAAGTTCGCGAGTAAGTTCTCGAGCGATGATGCTAAGTAAAGGATCGACTTGCTCGCCCCCCTATGGTAGAGTCTCCCTGCTCGACCATGGGGTGATCCGGTTCCGTAATACACACGTTCCGAGGCACAAGAAGAACCGGAATGAACGTCGAACATCCAACATCCAACATCGAACGTCGAAATCAGAGGCTCTCCCGGATTCGGGGAAATCTGCACCGCACCGAGAGGCCCGTTCGAAGTTCGATGTTCAGTGTTCGATGTTCGATGTTCGATGTTCGGTCTGAACCCAGTGGCTCGGGCGGGCCGGGAACATGACGACCTGGAGCGCAGAACCTGCGGCTGCACGCGACCGCGTACCGCGGCGCGTGAGCCGCTCTCGTTCGCCAGCGGGATTGGAGGGGATGAACCATGGCCATTGGCTGGGCTCGTGATGGGGCGGAGCAGGACCAGATATCCGCCACCGTTGATTCCGCCGTCCAATTGGCAAGAACCCGGTTGCCGAAGGGCAGGAGTCTGACTCACTGTGTGCGGTGCAGCGCTGCTATTCCTGAAGCGCGCCGTATCGCCATGCCTGGAGTCCGCTACTGTGTCGCGTGTCAGTCAGAACTCGAATCAAAACATGGGGATAGCGGCGCGGGCAATCGACGCAATACGCACTCATAGCCAATAGAGAGACGGCGTGCAACGGCATCGACCGTACGGCTTGACAGCCGCCGGTCATGCCGAAGCGTTCTGCCGCCGGAACCAGAGGAGAAGACGCCGTGTTCTGTCCGACATGTGGCCGTGAGTACGCCGAGGGCATCCGTCAATGCGCGGAGTGCCGCGTTCCCCTGGTTTCTGCGCTCGTACAGCCGGCTCAAAGCGAGGAACCGGCGCCCGACATGGAGGTGGTCACCGCATTTGTCTTCGAAAATGCGGATGCCGGCAGATCGCGCTCGCCAAATCACTTCTGCAGGAAGCCGGGATCGCCTGCTTCTTCAATGGGGACCTGCTTCAGAACTACTTCGGGATAGGCACCCTCGGGCTCGGCTACAATCCCCTGGTCGGCCAAGTACGGGTGCAGACGGCGCGGGAGCACGTCGAAGAGGTCAAACGCATCCTCCGGCCGCTTGAAGAGGACCCCGACGCCACTGATCGAGCCGTAGAGACAGACATGCCTCCGGAGTCGACCCAAGCAGGGCCGAGCTTGGCTGCCGAGCAAGCGCCCTCCGCGGAAGATTCGTCAGACTCAGAGGCTGACGCCCGGAAACGCGCCGGAATAGCCCGTGTCATCTGGGTACTTGTCGGCGCAGCGGCCGCTTCAGCGAATTGAGAAAGAAGTGCCCGAAATGCGACACATGATCTGCACGAAATTCAACCGGTGCCTTTTCTGCGGGTACAAAGACGAGTCGGGCGATCCGTTCAATACGGTGTAGATGAAAGAGTACGACACACATGCCCAGAGAACCCCTACCCCCACAAGATCTGAATCGCGCAGGTGGGCTCCTCTACAGCCTCGCCAAGCAGGGCACGCACCGTCGCGCAATCGCGGAGCTCCTCACCGAGCGTGGGCTGGGAGCGGAACAGATTGCCGCGCTGTTCAAACGGTACACGCGCGACGAGCGTCGGGCCGCCACGCACGCGATCACGGCCGGAATCGCGCTGCTTGTCATGTCCATCGGCCTCACCGTCGTTACGCTTTCCGGTCTGATCAATGCGAAGAATGTCTACGTCTGGCCGTGGGCGCTCGGAGTGGGCGTCTGGATGCTCGCCTCCGGGCTTCGACGACGGGCCAAGTTGAGGAGATTCAACCGGACTTGAAGTCTGGGGTCGCAGGTTCTATACATGCCATGTAGGATATTGGGTTTCAGGTGTCGGGTGTCAGGTGTCAGAGGGGAGGACCGACACCCGAAACCTGACACCTGAAACCCCAGGCTGCGACGGCAGCATGCCTCAAGTTATGAAGACGACACTCACAATCATCACCCTCTCCCTGCTGACCACCACCGCCGCCCTGGCAGACGGAAAAATCTACGGCATGGAACGCGTCCCGCCCGACATCCCGTACCAGCGCGCGTTGATCCTGTTCCGGGACGGGAACGAAACGCTTGTCCTCCAGAGCAAGATCGAAGACAAGAACCACAGCTCGACCGAGACGACGTTCGGCTGGGTCATACCCGTGCCCGCGGTGCCGGAACTCGCCAGCATGAGCGCGGAGGAAGCGCACGACACATTCTTTCGGCTCGGCCTTGTGTCACGCCCGGATGTGACGGACATCAGCAGCATGGTTCTTGGCGTGGCCGCGGCTTTGTTGTTTGTGGCAGCCGTCGCATGCCTCCTGCTTTGCCTGCTGTCGTTTGCCGTCCCTTCGCTGAAATCGCTGCGTGCGCACCGGGGCGCACTCGCCCGCTTCGCCGTATACGGGATCTTCTTCTTGCTGCTGGCCGGACTCGCCATGCCGTCTTTCGTGAAAGCACGCGGACACGCCGGCGTCGACGTCATCAAGGCCGAGGATGTCGGGATCTATCACATGAAGGTGATCAAATCGACGAGCAGCGCCGACTTGCTCGACTGGCTGAAGGAGAATCGGTTTCAATTCTCCGATTCCGACCTGCCAACCCTCGATCAATACGTCAGGCAACGCTGGTGCTTCGTGGTGGCGAACGTGCGGCCCGGCAGGGAACTGGGACAGGCAACCCGGTTCGAAGGGCTCATTGACCCGATCATCCTCCGGTTCCCTTCGCTGTCACCCGTCTACCCCCTGGCGCTCACCGCCACGACCGGCGTGAACACCGAGGTCCTGATCTATCTGCTCGCCGACCGGAAGATGCTGTGCGGCGACCGGCTCCCCCTGCTCTTCGCCGGCAAATTGTTCGGGGGCCCCGGCCTCCTCGGCCAGGATCCCGAGAAGCGGCTCGTGGAATGGGAGCAGGAAGTGCAATACCTGTGCAAATTCAAGGCCAATCTCACGCCGGAACAGATGAAAAAGGATCTTCAGTTTGCCGCGGCGCCGGACAACGAGCCGTATCGGAAGCATGATGTGCAGTGGTAGGCGCGGGCGGGGCGGTTGCGGGCAGATCGCCCGATTTCCGCCTTTCCGCCGCAGTCAGATGTTCGACGGGCGGAAGCCTTCGAGCCGCTTCAGCGGCAAGCCCCACGCTCAATGCCGGCCGCCGCTCCCCGCAGATCGTTCTTGACTCATATGTATGGAAGATGCATAGTTATCTGCATGAGAACTACGCTCAACATTGACGACACACTGGTGAAGCGGGCCTCGCGTCTGACCGGAATAGCCGAGAAGACGGCGTTGGTCAGGATGGGGCTGGAATCCCTGATCGCGGCGGCCAGCAGCAAGCGACTCGCCGCGCTGGGTGGGACCGAGAAATCGCTGCGCCCCGTACCCAGGCGCAGGGGCTGACATGGTGCTCGTGGACACATCTGTGTGGGTCAACCACCTGCGCGCGGGAAACCCGGCTTTGCGGACGCTTCTTCACGACGTGCAGGTCGTCTGTCACCCGTTCATCCTGGGCGAACTCGCCTGTGGCGGCATCACGAACAGGAGGCAGGTCCTAGCCCTTTTGGAGGCCCTGCCGTCCAGTCCCGTCATCACGCACGAGGAATTCATGCATTTTGTCGAAAGCCATTTGCTCATGGGCCGAGGCATAGGCTTCGTCGATGTACACCTCCTCGCATCCGCACGGCTCTCCCGCGTTCAACTCTGGACGGAAGACGCAAAGCTCAAGAAGGTCGCTCGCGCTCTTGACTTATCCTACGCCTAGCGTCGATATCATCCCCCTCACCCGCCTGTATCCTTTCACCGTCCTTGTGTTCGGCACTGCCAATGCGCCCCCTAGGGCAAGGGACAGTCCAATCATGCGAAGGCGCCAGCACGATACCCGCCCAGCAGGAGGAGGCAAGCAGAAGCACAGGCAATGTGATCAGGAACCGCTGTCTCATCCGTTCAACTCCGGACCTACGAGTCCACCCTCTGAATCCTAATCCAGCCGCCGGGCCTCCCTACCATCGCATATGCTTGACCAGCCGGTGCACTTCATCCAGATGGGCTTGCCGTTCTTCCCCCTGCTTGCCTTCCGCAAGTCGAAGGTGAAGACGCGCCTTGGCCGCGCTGAACATCCGGAAAATTCCCTTGTGCCTTGGGCCCGGGAAATCAATTTCGAGCACAGCCAATCCTTGTTCGTACTTCCCTTGCCGGCCGAGGATGTCGGCGTAGTGGTACGCAACCTGGGCATACGCATAGTGCAGATCCCGGTTCTTTGGCGGCAGAGGATAGCGCGCGAAAAACCTGGCGTATCGCTCTGCCGCTTTGTCTCTGTCCCACCACCAATCGTAGGTCCTGAGCAGATCCAACTCCTTCAGAAACTCTTCTGACTGCTCGTACGCGGCCGTGCTTGGCGCAGGGACGCTGTTTGTATGCTGTGGCCCCGGCTCGTCAGCGAACGACGCCCGGGCATGCAGCAGCAGCAAGGTCACCGCCAATGATAGAATTCCGACCCTCATACGCCTCCTCAGGGCGGGCCGAAACCGCTGAATCCGACCCAGCGCAGCCACTGGTCCGCGTACGCGCCCAACGCCTTTCCCAGCCATGGGACCTGGTCGCCAAGCCAGACAAGCGGCGCATAGACCGCATAGAAATAGGGTTCGACTACCGGGCAACCGGCCATCAGAACAACCGCGGGCCCGACGCTGAGTACGTAGAGAAGGAAAAACACCAGCATGCCCAGCAACACCCCGCCAACCGTCCCCATTTTTCTCTCCGCCTTGTTCATGGTCTGTGCGGAAGCATGTTACCAGAAGTAACGCCGATTGGCGAGCCGCCGGGTTGCAGCGTCATGTTGCTCGGCCCTCGCTGATCCCCCCATCCCTCCTGAAGCCCCATCCTTGATGGTCACGACAACGCCGAAGAGATTGCTGACCGAAGATGAGGATCCATCGAGAAGATCAGCCCCATCGAAAACCAGGATCATGCAGCGAAACAAAACACCTGCGCCCATGATTCCCGTCAGGATCTTCAGCTTGATGGGCATCTTCATCGCGGCTCATCACGTGCGCCTGATCCCCCGGTCCGCTCTGGGTCGAATTTCTTCATGTCTATGAGATCGAAGCCGCTCATGGCGTTCGTTGCCACTGCCCTGGACGCGGATTCCGGCTGACCAACCGCTGCAAGTACGACTTGGAGCCAGACAAGGGGGGCGGCCGCAGAATGCGGGTAGGGCCAGTGCTTCACGGGACACCTCGAGTCAAGCGGGAGTCAAGAATCGAGCCACGGATTTCGAATGCTAGCACAGAGGGCACCGCAACTCAAGACGGCATAGTCCTGACTTCTGCCTCGCCCTCCAATTGAATCCCCTTGCCAAGCCACCTGCCCCGCTGTACGCTTCCCCCATAGAGAGTGGAGGCTGGGACGGGAGTGCAATCACCCAATCTTCCATCCTTCCATCTTGCCCCGGCGAAGCCTATTGCCGAAGCCGGGCCTTCCATTCTTCCATTCTGCTTCGCTCGGGTGGCGGAACGGCAGACGCATCGGACTTAAAATCCGATATCCGCAAGGATGTGTGGGTTCGAATCCCACCCCGAGCACGCCGTTCAGGCACCCCAACATAATGTATGATCCGAGAAGAAATTCGAAGAAAATGCAAGAAAAAGCTTGCCAAAGGGCGAATGGCCCAATAGACTGCAAGCAAACCGCGGGGGTTATTAACAGTCGCCGTGTGTTTATAGGGTGGTTACATTAAGCCCGGTTGGGGAAGAAAAAAACGAAGAGACACCGCCACATCGCGTTGCGCGAGCTGTGCCGACACCCGTTGGCCGTCGCGCTGCCTGTCCTCCTGCTGAGCGTGTGCACGCTGCTTGCCAATGAACCCGCGCAAGTCGCTTCAACCGGCAAGTCGGACTGTGTGCTCACGCCGAAAGGTGCGCCTCCGGCGGCGCCGGTGGCGTCCGCCCGACCGCGCGCGCTGCCGACCCCGAAGATATCCAAGCTGTTCGGGGTGGCCGCCCTGCCGCACGCGCATGCGCTCGGCCTCTGCAAGCCCGCCCTGCGTCAGGACGAGCCCGAAACGGTGAACGGCATCGAGACCGACGCGGGCTACAAGAAGCGGCTCGTGCGCAAGCTGGCCAAGCACGGCTGCAAGATCGATCCGGCCGATTACACGGTTTCGCAACTGCTCGACATGTCGATCCGCGTGGATCTCGCCGCGGAACTCGCCAAGCTCGGCGTTCAGGTCGACTGGCGCTCGCGTGGCGTCGCCGACCTGCTCAGCCTCCTGCGCGAGAAGAAGGGGTTCCCGCCGCCGACGGGGAAGCCCGCTGCGGAATAAACCACCTCAGAGCCCGCCCTTTGACCCCGAATCGTTTTCTTGTTGCCTTGGGACGGGCACCGAATTTTGGGGCTCAACGCTCAAGGTTCAACGTTCAACGTTCAACGTTCAATGCTCAAGGTTCAACTTTCAACGCTCAACGTTCAACGCTCAACGTTCAACGCCCAACGCTCAACGCTCAACGTTCAACGCTCAGCGTTCAACCGTGAATGTGCGGCCGAGCCGCCTCAGAAGGAGGGCTTCCGCTCGGAGTTTCCTTTTGACCGATCGTCCGAAAAAGCTTATCTAGTTAGGCATGACGAAGAAGGGCGGGCAACGGGGGATCGCGCTGGCGCTGGGCGGCGGCGGCGCACGCGCGATGTCCGATCTTGGCGTGCTGCAGGTTCTGGACGAGGAGCAGATCCCGGTCGTCGCCATTGCGGGCACGAGCATGGGCGCGGTGATCGGCGCGCTGTACGCGCGGTTCCGCTCGGCGGAGGAAGTGACCCGCGCGCTGAAGAGCATCGACTGGACGCCGCTGCGCTACCTGCTCGATTTCCGGTTTCCGACCCGCGGCTTGACCACGGGCGACAAGTTCCGGCGGCTGTTCGAACTGCTGCTGGGCGGCGCGGGTTTTTCCGACCTGGCCATCCCGTTCGTGGCCGTGGCCACCGATCTGGGCACGGGCGAGACGGTCCGGATCCGGCATGGCGACCTGCCGATGGCGCTGCAGGCGAGCATCTCGATCCCCACCCTCTTCTGTCCGGTCCGCTACGGCGAGCGGTTTCTGACCGACGGCGGGCTGACCGAACCGATCCCCGCCCCGACCGCGCGTGAGCTGGCGAAGCCGACGGGCGCCTCCTGCGTCGTGGCGGTCGACACGACGCTGGACCCGCGCTACTCGCACGACCTCTCCGTCCAGGTGCCCAGCCGGCTGGACCTGCGCGGATGCGCGCACGGCCCGGCCCATACGCACCGCATCGCGCACCGGGTCAACCAGTGGCTCAGTGCGCAAGGCCATCAGCTCCGCGCCTCGACCGAAGCCCACACGCACCACCGCCGGTTCTGGCGCTCGCTCTCCGCCCGCCGCTCGAAGCACCTGTCGATCTTCGATGTCGCGATCCAGACCTCGTTGATCCGACGGCACACGATCGCCGAGGCCGTCCTGCGACAGGCGGACGCCGTCATCCGCTGCCATGCGGACAACATCGGCGTGCTCGATTTCGGACACGCCATGCAGGCTGCCGCGGTCGGCCGCGCGGCGGCTACCGCGCTCCTGCCGGAAATCCGGGAGAAAATGGCGAAGGGCAGCCGGCACAGAAGACGGCTGCCCGGTTGGTTCCGGTGAAAACGGGCGGGAATGGGCAGAATGGAAGAATGGAAGGCCCGGCTTCGCCAATAGGCTTCGCCGGGTCTTCCATTCTTCTTTTCCCAATGGTCAACCGATGCAAGTTCATTCCGCGATTCTTCTGCTGGGTCCGACGGGCTCGGGTAAGACGCCGCTGGGCGAAGCGCTGGAGGCGCGCGGGCTGTGCGGCCGCCGCTGTTTCCATTTCGATTTCGGCGCGCAGCTTCGCCGCGCGGCGGCCCATGAGGCCGAGCCGGCGGGCCTGACGGCTGCGGACGTCGCTTTCATCCGCGACGTGCTCGACTCCGGCGCGCTGCTGGAGAAGGAAACGTTCCACATTGCGGAGACGATTCTGCGCGCGTTTGTCGACGCGCGCCGGGTCGCGCCCGCCGACCTGATCGTCCTGAACGGACTCCCGCGCCATGTGGGCCAGGCGGCCGACGTGGCCCGGCTGGTGCGGGTCGAGCGGGTCGTCCGGCTCGCCTGCGACGCGGAAACGGTCCGCGCCAGAATCCGAACGAACGCGGGCGGCGACCGTACACAACGCACGGACGACGATCCGGGCCGGGTCGCGGCCAAGCTCGCGACGTACGAGCGCCGCACGATCCCGCTGATCGAGTACTACGTCGGGCTCGGCGTCCCGGTCGACACCATCTCGATCGGCCCGACGACGACCGCCCGTGACGTGGTTGGCGTGTTGGAGCAGGCGTTGGCAGCCAAAGGGTAAAGGCCCCTTGCCCGCCTCGGGCCAGGCTCGAGCGCGCGGAAACGCGGCGCCGGATCTGCCCGCGAAAAGACGCGAAAGCGGCGCGAAAAGCAGAGGCGCAAAGGTGTTGCGTTTGGTCCGGAGTCAGCGGCTTGCGTGGGTTGTTGCGGGAATCGAAAGGCTTGCCGCGACGCGCCGACATTTGTTGATGCATGCCGGTTTACGCGCGCGGAGCAAATGGCCACTTGGCGCTTTGCGCCGACGTGGCGCGCAGAAATCGCCCCCACCCGACCTCACGCCTCACAGACGCGGCGCAGCCAGCGGTAGATGCGCGCGGCCGTCTGGGCTTCGCGCCCGTGGAAGCTGTGGTCGGCGCCGGGCACGATCTGGAAGGCAAACGGTTCGGCGCGCGTCTTCCGGCGCAGGATCTCGCCCATCCGCGCGACGGGCATGCAGGCATAGCCCTCTTCGCTCCCGAACAGGGCCAGCACCGGGCAGCGCAGGCGCCGGAAATGCCGCATCGGGCCCGCGTAGTGGAAGAGGCCCGCTTCCGTCTGCACCGGGTCGGCCGCGCTCAGGAACCGGCGCGCCGAGAAGGAGAACCCGCCGCTGTGCAGCAGTGTCGCGCCGCGCCCCGCCGCGACAAGCGCCCTGGCCCGGCTCAGCTCCCGCGCGTACCGCGCGCCCAGCTCGCGCCGCGCCACCGCGCCGTCGTCGGTCGGCGCCATCAACACCACGGCGCGCACCGCGCCGTTCTGCCGGCGCGATTGGTAGTAGGTGACCTTCTGGCAGCCGGTACTGTGCCCGATCAGCACGAACTGCCGGTACCCCTTGCCCCGCGCAAAGGCCGTGATGGCGTCCAGGTCCCGAACGCAAGCCGTGAAACGTTCGTCGACCGTGTGCTTGTCGTGCCCGCTGTTGTTCACCGACAGGAAATCGAATCCGTTGCGCCCGCTCCGCTGCATCAGCTCCTTCTTCAGCGCGCCGCTGCAGAAGTTGCTGTTCATCCCGTGCTGGAAAATCACCAGCACCCGGTTCCGGCGCGGGCCGGAATACCAGAACCCGTCCAGGCTCATCGCCCACGCGGCCGGGATCGACACCAGCACGCCGGGCAGTTGAAAGGGCCCCCGTTTCATTCGCGATTTCCTTCCTCGCCTGTCGCCCAAACCGGACGATTATGGGCCAAACCGCTCGGTTCTCCAAGGCTATTTCGCCTGGTGTTCGTAAGGCGCGCGTCGCCCGCAACCCAATGGAGTCAACGCCAGCTTGCGCATTGGACATGCAGAAGCCGAGCGTGTACCATAGCGGGTGCAGGCCCTCGAGCGAACAAGGAGCGAGACCCTAACCATGACAGCACGATCGACAACGGCAGGTGCTGCGTGCCATCGCCCCACATCGGGTTGGCGAGGCGGAGCTCATGGGCACCTACCAACGCTGAGCCTTTGGCTGCCGCCCGCGAAAGTCGTGCCGTCATGCATTTTCCGGAACTTGAGCACTGCACGTTGTGCCCGCGCGAGTGCGGCGTGAACCGGAACCGGCGCCGGCTGGGCTACTGCCGCACGGGCGCCGGTTTCCCCATCGCCTCGATCTGCCTGCATCGGGGCGAGGAGCCCGCGCTTTCCGGCACGCACGGCATCTGCAACGTGTTCTTCGCGCACTGCAACATGCAATGCGCCTACTGTCAGAACGGCCAGATATCCGACAACGCCGCGCCGGCGGCACGGTTCGAGACGGATCTCGATTCGGCCGTGCGGCGGATCGGCGCGCTGCTCGATCGGGGCGCCCGATCGGTGGGATTCGTCTCGCCGTCGCACTGCATCCCGCAGATGCGGGCGCTCGTTCAGGCGCTGCGCGCCGCGCGTTCGGCCCCGCCGATCGTGGTCATGAACACGAACGCCTACGACAAGGTGGAGACGCTACGCGCGCTGGAAGGGCTGGTCGACGTGTATCTGCCGGATCTGAAATACATGGACGCGGCGCTCAGCGCACGCCTGTCGGACGCGCCCGATTACCCGCGCGTCGCCGCCGCGGCGCTGAAGGAGATGTTCAGGCAAACTGGCGCGGAACTGGTCACGGACGCCGGCGGCGCGGCGCGCCGCGGGCTGATCGTCCGGCACCTGGTTCTGCCCGGCCAGACGGCGAACAGCCGGCGCTGCCTGGCGTTCATTGCGCACGAGCTGTCGACGGCGGTGCATGTCTCGCTGATGGCGCAATACACGCCCACCCCGCGCATGGCGGCCGATCCCGTCATGCGCCGCGCGCTGACCGAAGCGGAGTACGACGCGGTGCTGGCCGAGCTGGAAGCGCTCGGCCTGTACAACGGCTGGACTCAGGACTTGGCAAGCGTCGAGCATTACATGCCCGATTTCAACCGCCCCGACCCGTTCGACCCCAGCCCCGGCCGCTGATCTCAGACTTGCTTGAGAACCCGCCTTCGCGCGGCGCTACGGCGGGCGCGGCCCGCCTTCGCGCGGCGCTACGGCGGGCGCGGCTTGCTCGGAGTTCGCGCCACGGCCTGCCCTGCGATTCCCCTGAGTTTGCGGAGGAATTCGTGCACTAATCGACCGTTGTGGGGCCGCTCTCCGAGCGGTCCCTGCAGTCGTGAGCGGCCGGCGGGAGGGGACGGGCTGGAAAGCCCGTCCCACGGGGAAGCAGTCAGCGATCCGAACGTAGGACGGGCTTTCCAGCCCGTCCCCTGCAGTCGTGAGCCGATGGGGGCGGGACCGCTCGCAGAGCGGTCCCACCACACCACACGAGAACTGCGAAGTCTCCACCCTCGATAAATCCGGCCCCCTCCCCCCCGAGCACTGCAAGTTGTCGTATGGGCGCTTCCGTCCCCTATTGACTGAAGGCGAACGTTGCGGGAATCGAGGACTGCCACGAGGGCGACTACGCCGTATGGGCTTTGAGCATCTCGCCTCGTGGCAATCCTTGCTCGGCGCGCACTACAGCCTGACGCCATGCCTAAAGTTCGAGCAACCGGCGTGCTTCCTGATGGCCAGGTTGAAGTTGGAGCACGCGGGAGAGCGGCGCGGCGGCCGCGTCGCGCTGCCCGCTCCTGACCAGCGCGTTGCCCAGGTTGTAGAGCGCCTCGACGTCGTTCGGGCCCAACTCCACCGCGCGGCTGTAGTGCTGCAGCGCCTCGAGCAGCCGGCCCTTCCGGTCCAACGCGATGCCGAGATTGTTGTGCGCCTTGCCCAGCTCGGGGTTGAGCCGCAGCGCCTCTTGAAAATGGCCGATCGCCGCCCCTTCCCTGCCCTGGATCGCAAGCACGAGCCCGGCGTTGTTGTACGCCTCGGCGAACTCGGGATTCGCGCGAATGGCCGCACTGTAGTGCGCAAGCGCCTCCTCGAGCCGGTCGGTACGGCGCAGAATGTTGCCCAGATTGTTGTGCGCCTCCACATAGTCCGGCCTTATCGCGAGCGTACGCCGGTAGTGCCGGGCCGCGTCCTCGAACCGCGCCTGCTGATCGAGCGCGACGCCCATGTTGTAGTTCGCCTCCGCGTTATCGGCATCCAGCTCGAGCGCCTTCACGAAATGCGGCCATGCATCGTGGACCCGGCCCTGCCGGAACAGGTAGATCCCGAGATTGTTGTGGGCGTCGATGCAGCCGGGATACGCGTTGAGGCAATGCACAAACACCGTCTCCGCATTGCGCCAGACACGCACCTGCCCGAATGCGCGCGCGGCCAGCAACAGCGCGGCCAGCCCGTACACGGCGGTCGGCCACCGGCGGCGCGCCGGCGTCGGCACCAGAAAGGCGAGCGCCATGCCCAGGCCGGCCAAGGGCAGATACAGGAACCGGTCCGCCCGGTAAATGTGGTGCGGGACGATCTGCGCGCTGGGCGCCAGCCCGATCGCGAACCAGAGCAACCCGAACAGGACCAGCGGCCGGTGCCGACTGCGCCACAGCAGCCACAGGGACAACCCGGCCAGCAGCACGCCGGCTATCACGCCGGGCGCCATCACGCTCTGCGGCACGGTCTTCGGATAGATGAGAATGAGTTCGGTCGGCCAGACCAGCGTGCGCACGTTCATGGCGTAGGTGTGCAAGACGGTCAGGACCCGGGCGCCGAGCCCCAGGTTCATCTCGGCGATCACGGCGCCCGGCGCTGTGGTCGCCGCGTCGCCTATCTTCTTCACGATCACCGCGGCGATCGCGATCGCCCAATGCGCGCCGGTCCGCCGCAGGACCGCGACGAGCTGCGCGCGGAACCCGGCAGGCCCTTCCGGCCGCACGCCGCACAGCTCGAGCGCGACCAGCAGGCCCGGGATGACGACGCCGACGATGTTGCACAGGCACGCCCCCGCGCAGGCCAGCGCGGACAGGCCGTACCCGAGCAACCGGCGGCGCCCTCCGCACGCGCCGGCCCGGATATACGCAAGCACGGCGAGCAGCCCGAAGAAGACCATGAGCAGCTCTTCCCGGCCGCCGACCCATGCCGCCGGCTCCACAACCGCCGGGTGCACCGTGAAAAGCAGCGCCGCAAGAAAGGCGGGCAACCGCCGCCGCGGCCCGCCGCCGAGGCCCGTCAATCGCAGCCCCAGCGCGTAGAGCAGCAGCACATTCGCGGCGTGCGCCAGCACGTTGGCCAGGTGATACCCGCGCGCGTCCAGCCGCCAGAGCCGGTAATCGAGCGCGAAGGACAACAGCCGCACCGGATAGTAGTTCGTCACCGAGTAGCGCGTGAAGATACGGGTCAGGTTGCGCGGCCCCAGACTGCGCACGAGCGGATTCTCGATGACCTGCCCGCTCTCGTCGTAGCTCGCGAAATCGTAGCCGACCGTCTGCGCGAACAGCGCGACGACCACCGCGAGCAGGCCTGCCGCGTATAGCCAGCCGCCACGCGCCGGCGTCACGGACGCCGCTGCTGCGCGCTTGCTCCTGTTGCGTGTCCTGCGGCTCATTCCGGGACCATGGTAGTCGAAAGTCGCAGGGCGAAAAGCAGAAAGTGCGCGGAGCCGGACCTGCCCGCGAAAGGACGCGAAAGGAACGCGAAAATCGGAAAGCAGCAACTTTGAACTGTTTGCGCCAAGTCGCCGGTCGGCACGCCGGAGCCGCTCGCGGCGCAAACAACTCAAAGTTGCTGCGTTCGCCCGGTCTCTCTCTGAAAGGCGCTCGTTGCGGGAATCGAGGCTTGCCGCGGCGCCCATTAACCGGCATGCATCAATAGACGTCGGCGCGGCGCGGCACGCCTTTCGATTCCCGCAACAACCTCCGGCAAGCTGGCGGCACGCAGACGCACCTTACACCTTGGTGGCTTCCCCTTTCGCGCTGTGCCGCGCCGTAGCCTCCCGGCGAAGGCGGGCCCTTTTCGCGAGCTTTCGCGGGCAGCTCCGCCTCCGCGGCTCCGCGCGCTCGAGCGCGTCCCCGGGCGGGCGAGAGACACCCGCCCGCCTACTGATCGCGCTGCGCCTGCGCGCGGCGCACGGCCGCGGAAGCCCGCCGGGCCGCCTCGAACCGCGGATCGATCTCGAGCGCGCGGGAGAAGCTCTGCAACGCACCGGCGAACTCACCCCGCCGCGCCAGGAGCAGGCCGAGCCCGTAATGCGTTTCCGCCGCGCCCGGCGCCAGTTCCAGCGCGCGGCGGTAATGGGCGAGCGCCTCACCCGTCCTGCCTTGCGCCGCCAGGCTGTCGCCCAGCTTGCACCGCGCACTTACGTTGTCCGGCTCCAGCCCGACGGCGACCGAGAACTGAACCACCGCCTCCGCCAGCCGCTGCCGCCGCAGCAGGGCGACCCCGAAATTGACGCGCGCTAACGTGCTGCCCGGCTGCATTGCGGCGACCTGCGAGAAGTGGGCGATCGCCTCATCGATCCGGTCCAGCCCGATCAGCGCCGCGGCGAGATTGTTTCGAACCTGGATATCTTCCCCGTTGATCTCGAGTGCCCGCGAGTAGTGTTGCAGCGCGCGTTCGGTCAAACCCAGTCTGCTCTCGACGTTCGCCATGTTGAAATAGGCGGTTTCCGACTGCGGATTGAGGCGCAGCGCCGTGGAAAAGAGCGCCAGCGCCTCCTCGTGCCGGCCCTCCCGCTCGCGCAGGTTCCCGAGATTGTTGTACGCTTCTTCGTACAACGGGTCGATCCGCAGCGCCTCGGAGTAGTGCGCCGCGCCTTCGGCCAGGCGCCCGCTTTCGACCAGTTCAATGCCCATGTTGCCGTGCGCGGCGGTGCTGTTCGGGTTCACCTTGAGCGTGTGTTCGAAAATCGTGAACGTGTTGCGCCAGTGCCGGACCTGCGTCGCGCTGCGCAGGGCGAACAGCAGCAGCACGACACCCATCAGCGCGGGCACCGCGCGCCCTCGACTCCGCGCGAACAGCCCGGCCGCCGCCAGCGCGAGCCCGAGCACACCCAGATAGGCGTAGCGGTCGGCCACGGTCGACGTGTTCTGATAGCTGAACGGGACCAACCCCAGCACGGGCGCAACGCTCACGACCAGGACGGCCGCGCCGAGCGCCGCCCAACGCCAGCCGCCCCTGCGCCGGAGCCGGAACAGCGCCAGTCCGAGGCCCGCGACAGGGATCGACGCCAGGTAGAGCCACGGTTTGCCGAGCAGCACACGCAACGAGCGGCCGTAGTCGGGCGCCAGCCGCAGCGGCAGCACGAGCTTGTAGAGATAGAAACCCACGGCATCCAGCGCGATGAACGGCCGAACCCAGAGCGGGGTCGGCAGAACCCGCGTGTCCGGCTGTTGCGCCTTGGTCAGCAGGACAAACGGCGCGGCGACAAGCAGCCAGAACACCAGCGGCGACAAAAGCACCCCCCACCGTTGCCGCCGGCCGGCCTGCGCGGCCGGTTCCGCCGCATCCGCGCCCGCGAACGCGGCCAGCAGCCCGGCGACAACCGGCGTAACCACTGCCGCAGGCTTCGCGAGCAGTGCCAGCCCGAACGCCACGAACCCTGCGACGTAATGGGCCGTGGCTGCCGTCACGGTGAACCGGGCCGGTGCGCGCCGCTTGCCCGCGCGCCCCCCTCTGCCGCCCCGCCGCGACCCGCCACGCTGTTCGGCGTACAGCAGGTACTGCCGGACGGCGACGAGGCCGAACAGGCCGGCCAGCACGTCTTTGGTGCCGGTCACCCAGGCGACAGGCTCGACCTGCAGCGGATGCCACGCGAACACCAACGCACCTGCCGCCGCGGCCGGGAGCAGACGGTGCGGGTTCGTGTCCGCGCCCGGCGCCGAACCCGCGCGGCGCAGGACGAGCCGTAGCAGCGCGAACACGACCAGCACGCTCAATGTGTGAAGCAACAGATTACCCGCGTGGAAGAGCGTGGCCGGCAGCCGGCCCGACGCCTGTCTCGGCAGGAGCGCATCGGAGACCACTGCTTCGAGCATCCACACCGTGTAGGTCACCGGCACGAACAGCCGCGCATACGGCGCCTGCCAGAACCGCGTCACACGATCGAGACCGGGCGGATTCAGATAGCGGTTCTCGTAAACGTTCAGGTCGTCGTCCCACCGCACGAACTCATGGCGCAACACCGGCCCGAACACCAGCAGCGTGCCCGCCGCCAGCAGCAGAACCAACCCCGCACGCCCGGCAACCGGATTGCGAGGCGACTGTTCTGTGGACTTTGTCCCCGATTTCGTCTATCCTCCCCCCTGTTCAGAATGGAAGAGTGGATGGATGGAAGGCTGAAGCGCGGCAGCGCGCCGGTCGGCGCACGCTGGCTGCAAAGCTATCCCCTGTGCCATTTGACCGCCCTTCCTCTCGACGCGACGGGTCAGGCGCCGATATCGGCGCTGTCACAAGTCTCGGAAAAACAATCGGCAATCGTCAATCATCAATCGTCAATTCTCAGGGGGACCGGTTTTCGATGCCAGTCATGTTGTTCAAGAAGGGCGAAATCGTTTTCTTCGTCGAATGCCGCGAGCCGCTGTCCGACGAGCTGCGGGACCGGCTCGCCTGGCTGCTGGAGGCGGAGCCGCTGAGCCGGCGCGCCTTGAAGGGCCGGTTCGTGGGGCCGCGCAAAGAGATGGTGACCCCGTGGTCGACGAACGCGGTCGAAATCACGCAGAACTCCGGGGTGCCCGGCATCACGCGCATCGAATCGTTCGAGCGGGTGCGCGGGCGCGGAGCAGTCCCCTACGATCCGATGCTGCAGCAGCTCTACGACCGGCTGGACCCGCACAGCCTGACCATCGAGCGGCAGCCGGACCCGATCCTGGACGTCACCGACATCGCGGCGTACAACCGGGAGGCCGGCCTGGCGCTCTCGGAGGATGAGATCGCTTACCTGACGCGCGCGGCGCAGGAGCGCGGCCGGCCGTTCACGGACTCCGAGATATTCGGCTTCGCGCAGGCGAACAGCGAGCACTGCCGCCACAAGATATTCAACGGCCAGTTCGTCATCAACGGCCAGAAGCAGGAGAAATCGCTGTTTCGCATGATTCGCGACACCTCGGAGGCGAACCCCAACGACATCATCTCCGCCTACAAGGACAATGCCGCCCTGATCGCGGGGCACGAGGCGCTCCAGTTCGCACCGGAACGCGCAGACGAACCGAGCTGGTTCGGGTTGGAGAAGACGGAGCTGACCCTCTCGCTTAAAGCGGAAACGCACAATTTCCCGACGACCGTCGAGCCGTTCATGGGTGCCGCGACCGGGAGCGGCGGCGAGATCCGCGACCGCATGGGCGTGGGGCGCGGCGGCATCCCGTTGGCAGGCACCGCTTGCTACATGACCTCCTATCCCCGGCTGACGGCCCGGAACTGGGAAGCGGCCAGTCCGGCGCGCGACTGGCTGTACCAGACCCCGCAACAGATCCTCACGAAAGCCTCGAACGGTGCGAGCGATTACGGCAACAAGTTCGGCCAGCCGCTGATTGCCGGCTCGCTGCTCACCTTCGAGCACCGTGCCGGCGACGTCTTTCTGGGTTACGACAAGACGATCATGCTCGCCGGCGGGCTCGGCACGGCGGACCGCGCCTACGCGCACAAGCTCAAGCCGAAACCGGGCGATAAGATCGTTGTGCTCGGCGGCGACAACTACCGCATCGGGATGGGCGGCGGGTCGGTCAGTTCGGTGAATACCGGCGCCTACTCCAAGAAGCTCGAACTGAACGCCGTGCAGCGCTCGAACCCCGAGATGCAGAAGCGGGTCTTCAACGCGATCCGCGGCATACTCGAGTCGACGAACAACCCGATCCTGCTCGTTCACGATCACGGCGCCGGCGGGCACATGAACTGCATCGCCGAACTGCTCGAGGAGACGGGCGGCATCGTGCACATGGCCCGGCTGCCGATCGGCGACCCCACGCTGTCGGACAAGGAGATCATCGGGAACGAATCGCAGGAACGCATGGGCCTCGTGATCCGCCAGGAGGATATCGAACTCGCCGCCCGCATTGCGGAGCGGGAGCGCGCGCCGATGTACGTGGCGGGCGAAATCACCGGCGACGGCCGGATCGTGTTCGAGAACCGCGAGGGCCGGCGCCCGATCGACCTGGAAACCGGCATGCTGTTCGGCAAGCCGCCCAGAACCGTGATGGACGTGCAGACCCGGGCGTTCGCGTTCGAACCCGTCGCCTGTTCCGCCGCCGAGTTCGAAGCGGACCTGGCGAACGTGCTCTCGCTCGAAGGGGTCGCCTGCAAGGACTGGCTCACGAACAAGGTCGACCGCAGCGTCACCGGCCGGATCGCCCAGCAGCAGTGCGTCGGCCCGCTGCAACTGCCGTTGAACGGGGCGGGCGTCGTCGCGCTCGACTACGCCGGCGGGCTGGGCACCGCCACCTCGCTGGGCCACAACCCGGTCGTCGGCCTGATCGACCCGGGCACCGGCGCCGTGATGAGCGTGGCCGAAGCGCTCACCAACCTCGTGTTCGTCCCGCTCCAAGACGGCCTGAAATCCGTCTCGCTCAGCGCGAACTGGATGTGGCCGTGCAAGCTGCCGGGCGAGGATGCGCGCCTCTATCATGCGGTCAAGGCCATCTCCGAGTTCACCATCAAACTCGGCATCAATATCCCGACCGGCAAGGACTCGCTTTCGATGAGCCAGAAATACGATGACGGCACCGTCGTCCGCGCGCCCGGGACCGTGATCGTCTCCACCGTCGGCCTCTGCGACGACATCCGGGCCATCGTCACGCCGGACCTGAAGCCGGAGCCCACAACCGCACTGCTCTACATCAACCTTTCCGGCATCGCGGCCAACCCGCTGGGCGGCAGCAGCCTGGCGCAGACCAAGGCGCGCGTGGGGACGGCGGCCCCCACCGTCAAGGACCCCGCCGCCTTCGCCGCGGGGTTCAGCCTGCTGCAGACCTGGGTGAAACGCAAGCGGATGCTGGCCGGGCAGGACGTCTCGGCGGGCGGCGTGATCGTCGCCGCGCTCGAAATGGCGTTCGCGGGCAACTGCGGCCTGGACCTCGCGTGGGACACCGACGACGATCCCGATCAGACCGCGGCGTTCCTCTTCTGCGAGAAGCCCGCGGTGCTCGTGCAGGTGAAGGACAGCGAGGCCGACCGGATGCTGGCCCAGGCGCGCGAGGCGGGCCTCGCCGCGTTCAGGATCGGCGCGGCCAACCCGGGTTCGAACCAGGTCCGAATCTCGGCCGGCCTGTTCGCCTGCCGCGCGTCCGTCGCCGCGCTGCGCAGGACGTGGTTCGAAACCTCGTTCCTGCTCGAGCAGCACCAGGCCACGCCGGCCCCCGCCAAGAGCCGGTTCGCCACGTTCGATCGTTACCCGCTCGAGTTCCGGTTCCCCGCCGCATTCGAGGGGACGGCTGCGCAGCTCGGCTGCAATCTCGTCCGCCGCTCGGCCTCCGGCCTGCGGGCGGCGATCATCCGGGAAAAGGGCACGAACGGCGAGCGCGAGATGGCCTACTCCCTGTTCGCGGCCGGATTCGACGTGAAGGATGTGATGATGACCGACCTGATCGCCGGACGCGAGACACTGAACGATGTCTCGTTTGTCGTCTTCTGCGGCGGGTTCTCCAATTCCGACGTGCTCGGCTCGGCCAAGGGCTGGGCCGGCGCGTTTCGCTACAATCCGAAGGCGCGCGACACGCTCGCCCGCTTCTACGCGCGGCCCGATACGCTGAGCCTCGGCATCTGTAACGGCTGCCAGTTGATGATCGCCCTGGATCTGGTGTATCCCGACCACGCGACGAAACCCAGCATGGCGTTCAACGACTCCCACAAGTTCGAGAGCGCGTTCCTCGCCGTCCACATCCCGGCCCGCACCAACGCCGTCATGTTCCGCGGGCTCGAGAATACCACGCTCGGCATCTGGGTCGCGCATGGCGAAGGCAGGTTCGTGCTGCCCGAGCCGGAAACGGCCTACGATATCTGCGCCAAGTACGTCGCCGGCGACTACCCCGCCAACCCGAACGGGTCGCGGTACGACGCCGCCGGCGTCGTCTCGCACGACGGCCGGCACCTGGCCATGATGCCGCACCTCGAACGCGCCGTCTTGCCCTGGCAGTGGGCCTACTACCCGCCCGCCCGCAAGGCGACCGATCAGATCACCCCCTGGCTGCAGGCCTTCGTGAATGCGCGGCTCTGGGTGGAAGCGCGGAAGAGCTGAGCTGCGCGCCCCGCGCGGAAACTTGCTCGAGAACCTACTCGCGAACTTGGCTCGGAATCCGGGAACAAGCGGCCGCGTTGAGCCTGTCGAAAGAATCGGCTCGCGAGGACGCTCGCCCTCCAATTGACACAACAGGATCCGAAAATGGAGGGCGAGCGTCCTGAGGCCGTCTTGAAACCGGCGAACAGCCCTTACGGGCTTAACTACAAACGGCTGAACCACCAGATATGCCGTTTGTAGTTAACGCCGTAAGGCGTGTGGCAACGTGCGAGTCGGGTTCTGAGACAGCCTCTCCTCGCGAGCCGGGTTCTTGCAGTGGACTCAACGTTGAACGTTGATGGACCGGTTCTTCTTGTGCCTCCGCCCCCCCTACTTCCCCATGAACAGGTGGATAGTCTCAGGCGTGATCTCGATCAGGCCTGTATCGACGGCGTAAGGCAGGGCCGTGATGCCCGCCTTGCGGTCGTCGGCCGTGAGCCGAATCGTCTGGTGCACCATGTCGAACAGGAACTGGGCCCCGTACCACGTGAACAGTTCCCGCTTCTGGCCGGTCAGGTGCTGGATCACCCCTTCCTTGACCAGGCTCAGGTGTTCCGGCTCCCAATCCACCGTGGTGACCTTGATGACGCCGACCTTGCCCGCCTCTTTGACGGCCAGGCCGATGCCCGGCCCGCTCATCCCGGTGAACCCGCAGATCCCGGCGATGTCCGGATGCGCGCTAATGATGTCGGAGGTCACCCGCGCCGCCTCCTCGATGCTGGCCTTGTCGTTGTACTTGCCGACCACCGTGATGCCGGGGTACTGCTTCAGCACGTCGAGCAGGCCGCGAAACCCCGCCTCCTGGTTCGTCATGCCGATGATCCCCATGTAGGCGACCTTGCCTTTGCCCCCGATCAGCCGAGCCATCGCCCGGCCCTGCGAGCGGCCCATCTCGTACCAGTTCGACCCGACAAACGCATGGCGCTTGCTGTTCGGAATGTCCGAATCGTAGACGACCGTCGGGATCCCCGCCTCGACCGCCTTGTTGATCGCATCCGCTATCGCCAGTTCCGTCCCGTTGATCAGCAGCCCCGCGGGCCGCGTAGGGATGACCTGTTCGATCGTCGCGATCTGCGCCGGTACGTCCCAGTCGGACGGGCCGAGAATCTTGGTCTTCACCCCCATCTTCTCGCCCCACCGCTTGAACGCGGCCTGGTCGTGCCGCACGTAGAGCGGAAAATCGACGATGGTCGTGATCATTACGTACTCTTCGTTCGGATTCACCGTCGTCGCACCGCCCTCCTGGCTGACCAGCGTCTCCCGCTTCCGTTCGCACCCGGCCGCGAACGCGACGAGTGCGCACAGCAGCACCACGCCGACCCCGCCATGTCGCTTCCGCCTCTTCATCTGGGGTCCTCCTTTCTCTAACCAGCTCGAGAACTTACTCGAGAACTTACTCGAGAACTTGCTCGGGAACCCCCTCGAACAAGTTCTCGAGCAAGTTCAATCGACAAGGTTCTCGACGACCTGTTGCACGTTCACTCCCCGCTCCGGCGTTTGAGCAGGATATCGGTGCCGACCGCGAGGATCAGGATGGTGCCGAGCACGATCTCCTGCCAGTACACGCCGACCCCGCCGATGATCATGATATTCTTGACCAACCCCATGAACCCCGCGCCCAGGAAGGCGCCGACGATCTTGCCCTGCCCGCCGCGCAGGCTGGCGCCGCCCAGAATGACGGCCGTGATCACGCGCAGTTCCACGCCCTGGCCGGACCTCGACATGGCGGCGCCGAGCCGGGCGGCGAGCAGGATCCCGGCCACCCCCGCGAGCGCGGCGCTGAGCACGAACGCCATGATCCGCATGCGCGCGACCCGGATCCCGGACAACCGCGCGGCGCGCTCGTTGCCGCCGATGTAGTAGTAGCGCCTGAAGAACACGGTCTTGGCGACCAACACGCTGAACGCCGCGACGATCGCCAGCATGATCCAGATCGGCGACTGCAGCCCCAGCAGCTTGGTCTGGCCGATCCGATTGAACGCGGCCGGGAAATTCATCAAGCCGGCGCCGCAGACCATCAGCGCGCCGCCCCGCACAATGCCCATCATGGCGAGCGTCTGGATCATCGGGTTGATGCCCGCCTTCGCGATCAGCACGCCGTTGATCAGCCCCACCAGCACCGCGCCGCCCATGCCGGCCGCAATGGCGAGCACAAAATGCGTGTCGTAGTAATACATGAGGTGCGCGGCAATCCCGCCGGAAAACGCGACCACGGACCCGACGGACAGGTCGAACGCGCCGGAGATCATGAGCACCATCATCCCCACGGCCACGATCGTCTCGATCGAGATGTTCAACAGCACCATGGAGATGTTCTCGAATTTCGGGAACTTGCCCGGCCAGACAGCCGCCGCAACGCCGCAGACGACCAGCAGGGTCAGCGCCAGCGTGAACACGCGTTCGTGAAAGAGCTTGAGAACGGCGCCTCTGTTCATGGCATGTCCGCCAACCGGAAACTTGCTCGCAAACTTGCTCGAGAACTTACTCGCGAACTTGCTCGGACCTCACGGACTTTCAACAGAACCTGCAGCCCGCCCGCGGCCGGCGAGAAGACTACGACAAAGACTCTCCCGCGGCGATGCGGGCCACCCTGGTCCCCGACGCGTAGTGCATGATTTCCTCTTCGCTCGCCTCGGCCCGGCCCAGTTCCGCGGTCAACCGCCCGTTCCACATCACGAGCACGCGGTCGCTGACGGCCAGCACTTCGGGCAGTTCCGACGAGATCATGAGCACGGCGCTCCCTTCCGCGGCGAGCGCGCGGAGTATGGCATGGATCTCGGCCTTGGCGCCGACGTCGACCCCGTGCGTCGGCTCATCCACAATAAGGATTTTCGGGTTCAACACAAGCCACTTCGACAGGACCACCTTCTGCTGGTTGCCGCCGCTTAGGTTCATGGCGAGCTGCCGGACGCTGGGTGTGCGGATCCGCAACTTCTCACGGTACCGCTCGGCAATCTCGGTGATCCGCCGCGCCTGAATCCAGCCGTGTGTCGCCGCCGACTCCAGGCAGGCCGAAATCACGTTCTGCTCCACGCTCATCTCCAGGAACAGGCCCTGCGCCTTGCGATCTTCCGGCACGTAGCCGATCCCGCGCACGACCGCCTCGGCCGGGTGCCGGATATCGCACGGTTCACCGTAGAGCCGGAGCCGGCCGCCCGTCTTGCGGTCGGCACCGATGATCACGCGCGCAATCTCCGTGCGGCCCGCGCCGACCAGCCCGGCCAGCGCCAGAATCTCGCCCGCGTGCAGCCGGAAGCTGACCGGCTCGAACCGCTCGCCCGCCAGCCGCTCGGCTTCCAGCACGACACGCTCGGTGGTGCGCGTCACGTGCGCCTGCTCCGCCAGATCGCGCCCGACCATCATGCGGATGATGTCGTCCACCCCGCAGTCCGCCACCGTACGGGTGCCCTGGCCGCGCCCGTCCTTCAGCACCGAGACGCGGTCGGCAATGGCGAATATCTCCGACATCCGGTGCGAGATGTAGACGATGCAGACCCCCTTCTCCAGCAGCATGCGCACGATCCGGAACAGGGCGTTCACCTCCACCTCCGTGATCGTCGCGGTCGGCTCGTCCAGCAGCAGGATCGCCGGGTCTTGCGAAAGCGCTTTGGCAATCTCCACCATCTGCTGCTTCGCCGACGACAGGCGGCCGAGCGGCATGCGCGGATCGATGTCCGCCAGTTCCAGCTCGTCCAGAAATTCGCGGGATTGCCGGTAGAGCCGGCCCGAATCGATCAACCCCAACGCGTTCACCGGCTGGCGGTTCGCAAAGATGTTCTCCGCCACACTCAGGTTCTCGACCAGGCTCCGGTCCTGATAGACCGTCGCAATGCCGAGCGCCTGCGAGTGATGCTGGCTCTCGATCGTTACCGGCCGCCCGTTCACCTCGATCCGGCCGGCGTCCGGGTGATAGATGCCGGCCAGAACATTCATCAGCGTGCTCTTGCCCGCCCCGTTCTCGCCGCACAGCGCGTGCACTTCCCCGCGCCGCGCCTCGAACGAAACGTCGTCCAACGCCGTGACGCCCGGAAAGGTCTTGGTGATGTGCGACAGCCGCAGAATGACGTCGTCCGTACTCATGGCCTGCCGGTGACACGCGCCCGACCGGGCCGGGACCGCCTACCACCTCTTGCGAATCGGAATGCCGGCCTGCGCCAGCTCGGCCTTGATCCCCGCAATGGTGTACTCCCCCGAGTGGATCATGCCGGCGATGATCGCCGCATCCGCATGCGCGTCGCGAAAGACCGCCGCCAGGTGCGCCGGGCAACCGGCCCCGCCCGAGGCGACCACCGGTATCCCGACGTTCTCCGCGATCAGGCGCGTCAACCCAAGCTCGTACCCCTGCCGCGTGCCGTCGGCATCCACGGAGTTCACCACGATCTCGCCCGCACCCAGCCGTTCCGCGCGCCGCGCCCATTCCAGCGCGTCCAAGTCCGTGCGCTCACGGAACCCGCGAATCGTGATCTGATAGCCGCTCGGAAAACGAGACCGGTCCGCAACCGCCAACGGGTCCATCCCCAGCACCATGCACTGCGACCCGAACGCTTTCGCCCCATCCGCGATGATCTGCGGGTTCGTGACCGCCAACGAATTGACCGATATCTTCTCAGCGCCCGCCAGCAGCACGCGGCGCATGTCGTCCAGGCCCGATATCCCGCCGCCCACCGCGAACGGAATGTGCACCGCGCGCGCCACCGCGGCGACCATGTCGATATCGATCGCGCGCCGCTCCGCCGAGGCCGTGATGTCATAGAAAACCAGTTCATCGCAGCCGTCCGCGTAGTACCGCGCCGCCATCTCGACCGGATCGCCCAGATCGACGTTGTGCTGGAACCGAACCCCTTTCGTCACGCGCCGGCTCCGAATATCCAGGCACGGTATGATCCGCTTCGTCAGCATCGCCCGCCCCTATCTCCCCGCTTGCTAAAGAACTTGCTCGAGAACTTACTCGAGAACTTGATCGAGAACTTGATCGAGAACTTACTCGCAAACTCACTCGCGAACTTACTCGAGAACTTACTCGCGAACTTACTCGCGAACTCACTCCCCGCCCGAACGACCGTCCCATTCGCTGAAATTCCTCAGCAGTCTCAACCCGATCCGGCCCGACTTCTCGGGATGAAACTGGGTCGCGATGATATTGTCTCTGCCCAGCACGGCGGCGAACTCCACATCGGCGTAGGCCGTCCGCCCGAGCACGCACGTCTCGTCCTGCGGCTGGGGATAGTAGCTGTGCACGAAGTAGAACTCGCTGTCCGGCTCGATCCCGGCCAGGACGGCGTGGTTCTGCACGAAACGCACCGCGTTCCAGCCGATCTGCGGCACCTTGCACAGCCGCGCGGCGGGTCGAAACAGTCGGACCGTGCCGGGGATCAGGCCCAGCGCCTCCACGCCGCCGTCCTCCTCGGAGCGGCTCAGGATGATCTGGGTGCCGAGACAGATCCCGAGAAACGGCGTGCCGCGGGCGGCGACCCGGCGTATGACCTCGGTCAAGCCAAGCCGGCTCAGATTGGCCATGGCCGCGCCCGCGGCGCCCACGCCCGGAAACACAACGCGTTCCGCGGCCAGGATCCGGTCGGGCGCCCCGGTCACTTCGGCCTCGACGCCGAGCGCCTCGAACGCGAGGCGTACGCTCGTCAAGTTGCCTGCTTCGTAGTCTACAATCGCGATCATGGCGGCTCCGGCACGGACGCACCGCAGGAAAATCATGATTTTGCGCGGAATGCCCCGACTTGTAAAGAAACAACCCCAGCCGGCGTGGTGCCGACAATTTCTGTTGGAAATGCCGGGGGCATGGGGTATGGTGCGTGCTGTCGTAAGCCGCCGCGGCCCGGACGGAGCCGGGCCCTCCATGGCCGCACACCCGTGCGTCTGCTCCCCCATGGAGGGCCCCGGCCTCCGTGCCGGCCGGGCCTGGTCCGGCGAAGCATGCTCGCGCCGTCGCTATGAACTGGCTCCGACATCCGAACAGACTGGCGATTCTGATCGCGGGCGGCGTCGCGCTGGCCGGCTTCTACCTGCTGAACAAGCAGGCCACCACGCCCGGTTTCATGGGGACGCCGCGCGCACCCGCGCCGGAAACGGCGCAACGCGACCGGGAAACGGGCCCGGCCCGCGCCGCGCCGCCGCCCGGCGGTCCGTTTCGCGTGGTGCGCGTGATCGACGGGGACAGTCTCGTCCTGCGCAACGGCGAGCACGTCCGGCTGATCGGCGTCGACGCGCCCGAGATGGACCACCCGGACCCGCGCGTGCAGCAGTATGCGCGCAAGGCCCGCGATCTGCTGAAAGAACTCGTGGAAGGCGCCGACTGCCGCCTGGAGTACGAACCCGAAGATCTCCGCGATGTGCACGGCCGGCTGCTCGCCTACGTCGCGGCCGGCGACCGGCTCGTGAACGCCGAGCTGATCCGCAGCGGTCATGCCTACGCCTACGGCAAGTCCGAGTACAGCCGCCGCGCCCAGTTTCTCATGCTGGAACGTACCGCGCGCCGGAAACACCTCGGCCTCTGGGCGTTGTCCGCCGAAGACGAGGAAACAGGCCGGCTTGTCGCCCGGTACAAGACGCTGAATGCCGAAGGCCGGAAACGCCTGCTTGCCGCCGCGGACGAACTCGTCGCCGACCATGCCGCACCCGTACCCGACGAACCCGCGCCGGAGGCAGCCGCCGTCGCCTGGCGCGACGCGGACAAGCATGTCGGCGAATACGTCACGGTGACCGGCACGGTCGTTTCCACGTACAACTCCGGCAAAGCCTGCTATCTCAACTTCCACAAAGATTACAAGAAACACCTGACCGCGGTGATCTTCGCTTCCGCGTTCCACCGGTTCGCCGAAGAACCGGAACGCTATTTCGACGGAAAACAGGTTCGGGTCACGGGGCTGATCCAGGAATACGGCGGCCGCCCCGAAATCGTTGTCGAGTACCCATTCCAACTCGAAACAATCGCGAAACCGCGGCCATGATCCGAGCCGTCATTTTCGACATGGACGGGGTCCTCACCGACTCCGAACCGCTCATCTGCGCGGCGGCGACGGCTATGTTCAAGGAGCATGGCGTGACCGTGCAGCCCGCGGATTTCCGCCCGTTCGTGGGCACGGGCGAGAACCGCTACATCGGCGGGGTCGCGGCCCGGTACGGGGTCACGCTCGACATCCAGGCCGCGAAGCGGCGCACCTACGAGATCTATCTCGAGCTCGTGCCCGACCGGCTCGAGGCGTTTCCGAATGCGCAACGCGTGGTGCGGCGCTGCAAGGCGGCCGGCTACCGCATCGCGCTGGCCTCGAGCGCCGATCTGATCAAGATAGAGGCCAACCTCAACAAGATCGGGCTGCCGCCCGCGCTGTGGGACGCGATCGTGGCCGCGGAGGACGTCCGGGAGCGCAAACCGGCGCCCGACATCTTCCTCGCCGCCGCGGCCAAGCTGAACGTCACCCCGGCGCAATGTGTGGTGATCGAAGACGCCGTGAACGGCATCGCGGCCGCGAAGGCGGCCGGCATGCGCTGCATCGCGGTAACCCAGAGCTTCCCCGCCGAGCAGCTGGGCCAGGCGGACCTGGTTCGGGCGGCGATCGGCGACGTGACGCTGGCCGACCTGAGCTGACGGCGGATCCCGCGTGCGAAGAGAAGAGCGGCCCGCGAAAGGCGCAGATGGCTCTCGCCCGCGCGGGGACGCGCTCGAGCTCGCAGAGCCCGCCAAGGCGGATCTGCCCGCGCAAGCTCGCGAAAAGGACCCGCCTTCGCCCGGCGGCTACGGCGCGGCACAGCGCGAAAGGGGCTCTTTGGCTTGGCCACGCTCTGCTGGCGGGGCGGCGAGTTGTTGCGGGGATCGAAAGGCTTGCCGCGACGCACCGACGTCTATTGATGCATGCCGGTTAATGGGCGCCGCGGCAAGCCTCGATTCCCGCAACGAGCGCCTGTCAGAGGCAGACCCGGCGAACGCAGCAACTTTGAGTTGTTTGCGCCGTGCAGAGCCTGATCAACGGAAGGCGGCACGCGGCGCAAACAGTTCAAAGTTGCTGCATTCCGGATTTCGCGTCCCTTTCGCGAACTTTCGCGGGCTAGAATGGACGTCGTCAGCCTCGACTCGCCGCAGGCCGTCACCCGCCGCAAAGCGCAAAATCGATGCGGCGCCGTTCGAAATCGACCCGGGCGGGAATCACCTTGACCCGGGTGCCGACCTCGTACGTGCGTTTCCCCGACCGAATCTGTTCCGAGCCCGCGTCGAACGTCGGCCGCCGGCCGCCCAGCCCGGAGACGTGGACGAGGCCTTGCAGCCCCAGATGCACGAGTTCCACGAACATCCCGAAGCTGCGAATGTGCACGACCACCGCGTCCTGCTCGACCGGATTCTGGCTCTCCACCTGCTGCTCCAGGAAGCGGTACTTCTTGATCTCGAGCAGCGCCTCCTCCGCCTCGTCCGCCGACTGCTCCATCTGCGAACAATGCTCGCCCAGCGCCTTGAGCTCGCCCTGCTGGTACGGGGGCCGGGTCCCGGCCAGAGCGGCGCCGAGGACGCGGTGCGCGACCAAGTCCGGATACCGCCGGATCGGCGAGGTGAAATGCGCGTAGTAGTGCTTGGCCAACCCGAAGTGGCCGAGCCCTTTCGGCGAATAGACGGCCCGCTTCATGCTGCGCAGCACGGCAATCCGGGCATCGTTGGCCAGCGGGTGGTCGGCGATCGATTTCAGAAACGCGGCCAGATTCGACCGTTCGGCCAGGTTGCCCGGCTGGAACCCCATCTCCATGAGTTCCTCCTGCAGCTCGTCCACTTTCTCGCGGGTCGGCGGCTCGTGCACCCGGTGCAGGAGCTGCAGCCCGCGCCCGCTCAGTTCGCGGTCGACCGCCTCGTTCGCCGCGATCATGCACTCCTCGATGAGCTGGTGCGACTCGTCGTTCACCGCCTCCCGCACGTCGGAAACCAGGCCGTCGGGGCCGACGACAATCTCATACTCCGGCAGATCGAGATCGAGCGCATGATGCCCGAACCGGCGCCGCCTGAGCTGCTGGGCCAGACGCCCGGTCTCCTTCAACAGCGCAACGGCGGCCGGCTCCATTTGCGCCTCCGGCAGATCGGCCCCATCCCGGGTCCGCAACGCCGTCATGGCCTGCGGGTACGTCAACCGAAGTCGCGAGCGAATAATCGATTTGGCGAAGGTCACCTCTCGGGTCACGGCTTCGGCGTCGAACGTGATGAATACGGAAAAAGTCAGCCTATCCTCGTTCGGGCGCAGGCTGCAGATCCCGTTCGAAAGCTGTTCCGGGATCATCGGCAGGACCTTGTCGCAGAAATACACGCTCGTAGCCCGCTTGCGCGCCTCCTCGTCCAGCCGGCCGCCCAGCGGCACGAAGTGCGACACGTCGGCGATATGCACGCCGAGCACGCGGTCGCCGTTCGCACGCCGCTCCAGCGAGATGGCGTCGTCGAAATCGCGCGCGCGTTCGGGGTCGATCGTGAAGATGAACATGTCGCGCAGATCGCGGCGCTGGCCCGGATCCGCCAAGGCCGCAGCGGCCTGTTCCGCCTCCTGTACCGCCGCCATCGGATAGGTTTCCGAGTAGCCGTAGTGCCGGATCACGGCCAGCGTGTCCGTCGACGGGTCGTCCGCGCGGCCCAGCACTTCCACGAGTTCCGCCTCGGGATAGGCGTCGGGTGACGACCATTTCAGCAACTGCACCACCACCCGCTCGTTCTCGCGCGCCTCACCGCGCTGCTGCAGGCGCAGGTCCTTGCGATAACGCCCGTCCAGCGGGCTGACCACCCACGCCCGGCCGACCCGGCGCAGCGTACCCACGATCAGACTCGGCGAACGCGCCACCACGCAGACGACGCGCCCCGCGGGCCCCTCGCCCGGCGTCCGCCCGTGCTTACGCTCCACCCGCACCTTCACCGTGTCGCCCGGCAGCGCCGTGCCCAGATCCGTCTTGCTCACGAATACGTCCGCCGACCCGTCCACCGACGTCACGAACGCGTTGCCCGACGGCAAAACCGCCAGCCGGCCCTCCACCAACCCCTCGGCCGCGCCCAACCAGTACCGGCCGTCTCCACGCGCCGCGATGGTCCCGCGCCGCGCCATCTGTTCCAACAGCCGCCGCAGATTGGCCCGCGCACGCCCCTTCAACCCGAACGCGTTCGACAGTTCGGCCGCCGACTGCGGGCGGTAATCCGGCGCCGCCAGCGTCTCGGTGATCCGTGCGGCCAGTTCTTCTTTCGGTTGCTTCTTCTTCGTCGTCTTCATCTACCCTTCTTCTGTCCTTTTTCGACTTCGGCCGGTCACCGGCCTGTCAATGCCGGTGAACCGCCTCAGCCCAAGAAAACCCCGTATCTCCTGTTGTTTCCACGCTGTTCCGCCTTCGCGGGGCACTCGGCGGACACACCACACCAGAGAAAACCTCTCTCTATCGACCAAGTGGGAATCTTCCACGTCGCAGATACCGTGTCCGGCTTCGGCAGGTCGTACAGATCGTGCGGCAAGATGACACGGCGCGGAACCCGCACCCGTCAACTGTGCCTATTATCCCCCTGACGCCCGCATATGTAAAGCCATTTCTTGCACCCCGGCCCGAGCCAGATCCGTGAACCCGAAAGAGTCCGCCGCCCTTGCGGCCCCTCCTCGTCCGTGGCATAGTAGCGGAGAGACTTGGCCGGCTATCCATGAAAGGAACAACACCATGCCCGGGAAACCGAATATTCTGTTCGTCACCGCCGATCACCTCCGCTACGACACGCTGGGCTGCAACGGGGATCCGGTCATCCAGACCCCGGCGATCGACCGGCTCGCGGCCGAAGGCGTGTGTTTCGATAACGGTTTTGTCCAGAACCCCGTTTGCCAGCCGTCGCGCGCCACGCTCATGACCGGCCGCTACCCGCGCCATCACGGCGTGCGCTGGAACGGGAATCGGCTCGACGAGAATGAGATGACATTGCCGGAGTTCCTGCGCAACGCCGGCTATGCGACCGCCTGCGTCGGCAAACACCACATCGGCCAGAAACGGTTCCTGGACGCTTTCGACCACATGGCGGCCGGGAACTGCCGCCGGAACTGGGCCGAGCGGGCCGACGGCGACTATACGGTGGACCGGCCCAACCCATTCGAGCAGTACGTACGGGAGCGCGGCCACGAGTACAAGACCGGCTATGCGCTGCCCGGCTTCCGCGCGAATCTGGGCGCGGTCCCCTCGGATCTGCCCGACGACTGCCACATCGACGCCTACGTCGGCATGAAGGCCCGGGAGTACCTCGAAAACCTGAGCACGGACAAACCGTTCTTCCTGTGGCTCGGCTTCTACGGCCCGCACCACCCCTACGTCCCGTCCGGCCGGTTCGCCCGTATGTACGAACCCGACTCCGTTCCGTCCTTTCGCCGGGCCGAAGGCGATATCGGCAAGAAGCCGCCGGAGTATGGCTCCTACTTCCATGCCCGGGACCACAAGTTCCGGGGGTTCGACCGCGCTTCGGAAGCGACCTTCCGCCGGATGAAAGCGGCCTACTACGGGATGGTCTCACAGCTTGACTGGCAACTGGGGCTCACCCTGGACCTGCTGCACCGCAAGGGGCTGGCGCCGAACACGATTGTGGTGCTGACCAGCGACCACGGCGACTTCCTGGGCGACCACGGCATCGCGGCCAAGGGGCCTTTTCTGCTGGACTGCATGCTGCATGTGCCGCTGATCGTCAGGGCGCCCGGCTGCGCGCCCGGTACGCGGAGCGACGCCCTCGTGGAATCGGTTGACGTGTTCCCTACCCTCGCCGCCCTGGCCGGGGAAGAGCCGCCCGAATGGGTTCAGGGCCGGCGCCTCTGCGGCCCACCCGCCGCTCAGGCGCGCGACAACCAGCCCGCGCGTGACGCCGTCTATGCCGAGGCGGTAGACAAGAAGTGCATTCGCACCCGCGACTGGAAGTACATCCACTATCCGGCCAAACCCTACGGCGAACTCTACGACCTGCGCGAAGACCCGTACGAACTGAACAATCTGCATGCCGAACGCCCCGACAAGGCCGCGGAAATGCGCGCGGCCTTCTATGCCTTGCTCGACGCAACCGAGGATTTCCGGCACCCCAGCTACAAGCGATTCAGCGGGACCGATCCCGCTTCCGGCCGCCCGCTCACCCATTACCATACGTGGTAGGATCCGCCAGGCGCGCGACAGCGACTCGCTCGAGGAGGTGGCGCAACAAAGACGAGCGAATCGTAGGACGGGCTTTCCAGCCCGTCCCGTTCACTCGCGAGCCGACGGGAAAAGGGGACGGGCTGGAAAGCCCGTCCCACGGGGAATCGACAAAGCTTACGACAGAGTCTCCTGCTGGTTGTGTCCGGTGCCCGGCGCGTCTGGCCGGCCCCGATTTCAGGTGGCGCCGAGGAATGAGGCGTAGTCGCAGCAGAGCAGGTGCAAGGGCGGTTCGTCTTCCTCGATCCGGGGGAAGCGGCCGATCGGATCGAGGAACCGGTTATCGACCTCGTCGTCATTCACTTGCGAAACCTCGCCCACCAGCACGGTCCCCTTCCCTGCAAGCCCCCAGAACTTGTGGTACATGCGGGTAGGCAGCGTGATGCTTTCGCCGGCGCCGAGCGTCACGACCGTGCCGGCCGGCACGCGCCTGCTGACGCCGTCCATCGAGATCTCGACCGGCGTGTCGGCGAGTTGCTCGTCCTCGGTCGCGTTATAGACCTCCACCGCCAGTTCGCCGCCGCCACGGTTGATGATGTCTTCCATCTTGTGAAAATGAAAATGCATGGGCGTCAACTGGTCTTCCTTCACCAGCATCACCTTCTCGGCGTAGGGCTTGCCCTGCCCCTTCCGCACGGCGTCCAGGCAGCCGTTCCGGATCGTGAACAGAAAGAGGCCGAACCGGTCGTAGTCGCCTTTGCCGAAGTCGGTGATATCCCAGCCGAGCCGGTTCTCGATAATTTCGCGCGACTCTGCCCCCTTCCCCTTCCAGTCGTCGAGGGTCCAGAACGCGAACGGCGGCAGGGCAAACCGGTTGAGGCGCAGGAAGTCTATGGCTTCCCGCATAATCGCGTTGACGGCCGAACGCTTCATTCGAACGCCTTGAACAGGATTGTGGCGTTGTGCCCGCCGAACCCGAGCGAATTGTTCAGGCAGGTCCGGACTGTGCCCTCACGCGCCGTATTCGGCACGTAGTCGAGGTCACAGGCGGGGTCGGGGTTCTCGTAGTTGACGGTGGGCGGAATGACCCCGTTGCGCATGGCCAGCATGCAGACGACCGATTCGATGCCCGCCGCCGCCCCGAGCAGGTGGCCGGTCATCGATTTCGAGGAACTGACGGGTATCTTGCGGGCGATCTCCGCGCCAAGCGCCTTCTTGATGGCAAGCGTCTCGGTCTTGTCGTTGAGCTGGGTGCTCGTCCCATGCGCATTGACGTAGTCGATGTCGCCCGGGTTCACCCCGCCGTCCTTCATGGCCATCCTCATCGCGCGCGCGGCCCCCTCGCCGTCTTCGTCCGGCGCGGTGATATGAAACGCGTCGCAGCTCATGCCGAAGCCCGCGACCTCCCCGTAGATCTTCGCACCCCGCTTCCGGGCATGCTCCAACTCCTCCAGAATCAGGATTACGCCCCCCTCCGACATGACGAACCCGTCCCGTTCCGCATCGAACGGGCGGCTCGCCCGCTGCGGGTCCTCGTTCCGCGTGCTGAGCGCGCGCAGCGCGCAGAACCCGGCGTAGCCGAGCGGGCAGACGGACGCTTCCGCCCCGCCGGTGACCATGATGTCGGCTTCGTCCCGCCGCAGGGCGTGAAACGCGTCGCCAAGCGCATGCGCCGCCGTGGCGCAGGCGGAGGTGACCGCGTGGTTCGGCCCCTGCAGGTTGTACCGGATCGCGATCCGACCGGCCGCTATATCCGAAATCATCTGCGGAATCATGAACGGCGAGCAACGACCGGGCCCCTTGTCTCGCAGCACCGAGTGCTGGTCTTCCAGCGTCTGCAGCCCGCCGATCCCCGACCCCACAATCGCACCCGCCCGGGTCGGGTCTTCCTTGTCCATCTCCAGGCCCGCATCGGCAAAGGCCATGACCGCCGCCGCCACCGCATACTGCGTGAACGGGTCCATCCGCCTCTGTTCCTTCTTGTCGATGAATTCGTTGACGTCGAACTCAACGACCTCACCCCCAATCTGCGAGGCATAGCCGGAGATGTCGAACCGCTGCACCCGCCGAACGCCGGACTGCCCCGACGCGATTCGCGCCCAGAACCGCGTCAGGTCCGACCCCAGCGGGGAGACCAACCCCATTCCCGTTATCACGACTCTTCTCACGATGGGCCCCGATCCCATGTGCAAAAAAGCCGAGAACAGCCCGCTCGACCATTCCCGGCTCTCTCGCAAAGAGGCAGAAAGCAGCTACGACTCGTCACCGAACCCCTTTTCCTTGAGGTAGCCGATGACGGCGCCGACCGTGGTGAGCTTCTCGGCGTCCTCATCAGGGATCTCGGCGCCGAACTCTTCCTCGAAAGCCATCACGAGTTCGACAGTGTCCAGCGAATCCGCGCCCAGATCCTCGATGAACGATGCTTCCGGCGTGACCTGTTCGGCATTGACGCCGAGTTGTTCAACGATAATGTCTCTGACCTTGTCTTCAAGTGCCATGTCGCTCTCCTTACCTTTCTTCCCCTCTCTACATAACCATCCCGCCGCTCACCGTAATGACCTGCCCGGTCATATACGCAGAGGCGTCACTGGCCAGAAAAAGCACTACGTTCGCCACGTCTTCGGGTTCCCCCATCCGCTTGAGCGGGATGGCGGCCAACATCTGCGCCTTGACGTCCTCGGCCAACGCATCCGTCATTTTGGTGTGAATGAACCCCGGCGCCACGGCATTGGCCCGGATATGGCGGGAAGCCAGTTCCTTTGCCGTCGACTTCGTCAGCGCGATCACGCCGGCCTTGGAAGCAGCATAATTACACTGTCCCGCGTTCCCGATCAAGCCAATAATGGAGGCGATATTGACGATCGCACCCGATTTCTGCTTCATCATGGGGCGAGAGACGGCCTTGGTGAAAAGGAAGGAGCCC
Source organism: Kiritimatiellia bacterium (assembly GCA_016929905.1). Lineage (GTDB taxonomy): Bacteria > Verrucomicrobiota > Kiritimatiellia > JAFGHX01 > JAFGHX01 > JAFGHX01. Next base: position 15,595 of record JAFGHX010000379.1, on the reverse strand, counting down.
TTCAGGTTGACGGACAGAACCGCGTCCCAGTCCTCCACGCTCATCCGCGCCAGGAACGTGTCCTTCGTGATCCCGGCGTTGTTGACGAGAATGTCGACGCGCGCGAAGGCCTTCTGGACCTCGCCAACGGCGCCTTGCACGGCTTCCCAGTTGCTCACATCGACGGCCACGCACAGCGCCTTGCGGCCCAGCTTCTGCACCGACTCCGCCGTTTCCGTGAGCCAGTCGGCCTGCAGATCGCACAGGGCCAGATCGGCCCCTTCGGAGGCCAGTTTCTCGGCGATGGCGCGCCCGATTCCTCGGGCGGCGCCGGTTACGAGGGCGACTTTGCCGTCAAGTTGTCCCACTTTGATTTCCTCCCCGCAACGCGGCCGCGGTCCTCTGCAGACTTGAGAGATCCTGTATATTATATACGGTTGCCTCTTTGTCAATCTGTTTTATGAGCCCCGAAAGCACCTTGCCCGGCCCGCATTCCACGAACGTGCCGATCTGCTGCTCGCGGCACCAGCGCACCCCGCTCACCCACTGCACCGTCGAGGTCACCTGCCGGACCATATCGGCCCGAATATCGTCCGGCGCCCCGTGCGGTCGGCCCGTCACATTGGCCACCACGGGCGCGGCCGGCGGCCGGATGACAGCCCCCGCCAGCGTCTGCTCCAGCCGCGTGGCGGCGGCACTCATCAGCGCGGAGTGATAGGCGCCGGCAACGCGCAAAACCACCGTCTTCTTGGCCCCCGCCTCACGGGCCAGCCCTTCCGCCTTCTCGATACCGGATTTCGGGCCCGAAAGCACGGTCTGGGCGGGCGAGTTCAAATTGGCAATCTGGACCCCCGCTTTCGCGCAGATTTCACCCAGAACCTGCTGATCCAACCCGATCACCACCAGCATCCCGCCTTCGGTCGCGTCGCACGCTTCCTGCATGAACCGGCCACGGGCCTCCAGGATCCGGACCGCGTCCTCGAAATCCAGCGCGCGCGTCGCCCACAGGGCCGTCCACTCGCCCAGGCTGAGCCCGGCAGCCGCCTCGAACCCGAATTCCGGGCATTCGGCGCGCAACGCCGCGTAGCAGGCGCAACTGGTCACGAAGATGGCCGGCTGGCAATGGTTCGTCTTCTTCAACTCCTCTTCCGGCCCCTCGAAGCAGATGGCCGCCAGATCGTAGCCCAGTACGGCGTTCGCTGTCTCGAACAGAGCCCTGCATTCGGAGTACCGGTCGGCCAAATCGCGGCCCATCCCCACAAACTGGGCGCCCTGCCCCGCAAAGATCAGCGCGCTCTTGCTCATATCGCTTGCTCCTGTATGCCCAACGCTTCGTCGTACTCTTCGTCTTGCTCTTTGTCCTACTCTTCGTCTCCGCGGCCCGACACAAAAGGCAGACGAAGAGCAAGACAAAGAGTAGGACAAAAATGATTGACGACAGCGGCCCGACGACTGCGCTACCACTGCACGACGCTGGCGCCCCAGGTGAACCCGCCGCCGAAGACGATCATGAGGAGAATGTCTCCCGACTGGACACGGCCCGAGCGGACCAACTCGTCGAACGCGACCGCCACCGACGCGGCCGACATGTTGCCGCAGCGGTCGATATTCAGATACCATTTCTCCAGCCCAACCTTCAGCCGCTCGGCCACGGCCTGGATGATGCGAATGTTGGCCTGGTGCGGAACGACCCAGTCCACGTCCTCGGTCGTCAACCCGCAGCGCTTCAGCGCGTCGCGCCCGGCGTTGCACATCTCGGTGACGGCGTACTTGAACACTTCGCGGCCTGCCATCTTGATGAAGTGCTGCCGCTCATGCACCGTCTCCGCGCTTGCCGGCCGCCGGCTGCCGCCGCCCGGCACTTTCAGCAGATCGGCCAACCCGCCGTTCGCGCCGATCACCGTCGTAATGAGCCGGTGCCCGGCCCCGTCCTGGTCCGGAGCCAGCACGGCCGCCCCCGCCCCGTCCCCGAACAGAACGCACGTGCTGCGGTCCTGCCAGTCCGTGAAGCTGCTCAGCTTCTCCGCGCCGATCACCAGCACGTGGTCCATCGCCCCGGACCGCACGAACTGGCGGCCGATCTCCAGCCCGTAGGTGAAGCCCGAGCAAGCGGCTTCCAGGCCGAAACAGGCGGCCTTGCGCGCGCCCAGCCTGTCCTGCACCAGGCAGCCGGTATTCGGCATCACCATGTCGGGCGTCATGGTCGCCACCACGATCCCGTCCAGATCCTCCGCCGCAACGCCCGCCTGCTTCAGCGCGCGTTTCGCCGCCGCCGTGCTCAGGTCGGAAGTCGCTTCCTTCTCCGATGCAATCCGCCGTTCCCGGATGCCCGTCCGTGTCACGATCCACTCGTCGGTCGTGTCCACCATCTTCTCAAGATCCGCGTTCGACAGGACCCGCTCGGGCAGATAGGAGCCCGTTCCCGCTATGCGGACGGGCCGGTCCAGTCCCGCCGCGGCCTCGACGATCCTGCGTTGCTCTGCCTTCTTCACTTCCCGCAGCCCACTTTCCGTATTTGTTCCACGATGAGGTGGTTAATCTGATGCTTCAACGAGTCCCTGGCCACTTTCACCGCGTTGTGGATGGCCAGCGAAGTCGACGCGCCGTGCGTGATGATGCACAGGCCGTTCACGCCCAGCAGCAGGGCGCCGCCGTACATCTCCGGGTCCGTCCGCCTGCGAATGGCTCGCAGCGCCCCGCGCAGCAGGATCGCACCCAGAATGCGCACCGGATTGCGCAGGAATTCCGAGCGCAGCCAATGGGCCATCGCCCGAGCCGTGCTCTCGCTGGTCTTCAAAACCACATTGCCGACGAACCCGTCACAGACGACCACGTCCGTCTCCCCTCGAAACAAATCGTGCCCCTCCACGTTGCCGCGGAAGTTCAGGGGCGCCGCCCTCAGAAGGCCAAACGCCTCCTTTGTCGTCTCGTTGCCCTTGCTCGCCTCGCCGCCGATGCTCAACAGCCCGATCACGGGTTCCGGCCGCCCGAGAATCTCGCGCGAATAGACGTGCCCCATCGCGGCAAACTGCAGCAGCAGCCGCGAACTGCAGTCGATGGTCGCCCCCGCATCGATCAGGACGAACGGACGGCCCGGCGAGGGCATCACCGTGGCAATGGCCGGCCGCTCGACCCCTTCGAGGGTCCTGAGCTTCAGCATGGCCGCCGCGACAACCGCGCCTGTGTTGCCGGCCGACACGACCGCGTCCGCCTCGCCGCTCTTGACCAGGTCGACCGCGCGCCCGATCGACGAGTCCTTCTTGCGCCGCACGGCGCTCGCCGGCGCTTCGTCCATCCCCACCACTTCCGACGCGTGCACGATTCGAACCTTCTCGGGAGTCGGCCCGAACCTCGCCAGCTCACGTTCCACCGCGTCCTTCATGCCGACCAGCAGCAGTGCCGACACGGTAGGAAAACTGCGCGCAGCCTTCACCACACCGGCGACAATTTCGGCCGGGGCAAAGTCCCCGCCCATTGCATCCACCGCTATGCGCATGGCTACTCAGCCTCAACCGTGATCACCTGCCGGCCGCGATAGTGCCCGCAGGCGCTGCACACACGGTGCGGTTGCTGCGCCGCCCCGCACTGCGGGCACTTCTGCGCAGCCGCCAGATGCTGCCGGTGCGATTTCCGGCGACGCCGGATCCTGGATTTCGACGATTTCCTCTTTGGTACGGCCATTCGCTATCCCCCTGTCCAACTCTATAGCGGAGGGAACCGCCCTCCGGCCTGCGCACAGCCCGACCCTAGTGTCGTATCCCGAAAACAACCTGCGTCATTTCCGGGACACGACACTAGCTCAACTCCACGCCGTCCAGAGCGTTCCAGCGGCCATTGCCGGGCGTACGCGAGCAGCCGCAGCTTCTCTTGTTCAGGTCCTGGCCGCACCGGGGACACAGCCCCTTGCAATCCGGCATACAGACCGGATGAGACGGAAGGGCCAGTATGATGGCTTCTCGCACATCATCCGTCAAGTCCACAAATTCCTCGCCCGCTCGCACCGCATAGCATTGCAGCATATCGTCGTCCTCGACGCCGAGCGTGAAGAACGCGATACAACGCGAGCACTGCAACACAAACTCGGCAGACACCCGCCCCCGAACGATCAGGTCGTTCCCCGCCAGCTCGGCCGTGAACCGGTACATCACGGCACCGTTCACCCTCAACCCCTTCTCTTCGGCCAACCCCAGCACGGCGCCGTCCTCGTGCCCCTCCCACTCGCGCCGCCCGCCGCGAACTGCCGCTATGTCGATGGTGATCGCCATCTCCCGCCCCGCCCCCGCACGACCGTCTTGGCCTTGCCGGCACCTGCAACTTGCTCTGAAACTTACTCGAGAACTTACTCGAGAACTTACTCGAGAACTCACTCGAGAACTTACTCGGGAAGTCACTCGAGAACCCGGCCCCCCACGCCGCCGCGGCGCGAGTTCGACAAAGCTTCAGGTGTCAGCGGGGGCGGCCTGAAACCCGAAACCTGTGGCCGCGGCTCGGAATGCGCGAGCCCGCGTTGCGAATGCCGCCCTTGCGTGCCGCGCCCCACTCAGGGCGTGCTCAGTTCCGGCGCGGACCGTATTTCGCGTCTATATACTTCTGAACCGCGCCCGGCACGAACTCGCTGGTGTCGCCGCCCAGTTCGGCCACCTCGCGCACGCTGCTCGAGCTGATGTAGCTGTGGATTTCCTTCGGCATCATGAACAGCGTCTCCATCTCGGGGGCGAGCTTGCGGTTCGTGAGCGCCATCTGAAATTCGTACTCGAAATCGGAATAGGCGCGAATCCCCCGAATCAACACGCTGATCTTCTTGGCTCGCGCAAAATCGATGAGCAACCCCTCGAAGCTGGTCACCTCCACATTCGGGATCGGTTCCGCCACGGCGCGCGCCATAGCGACCCGCTCCTCGACGTTGAACATGCAGTCCTTGCGCGAGTGAACCGCAATCGCCAGGACCAGCCGCTCGAAAATGTCCGCCGCCCGCTCGATCAGGTCGAAGTGGCCCAGGGTGATCGGGTCAAACGTACCCGCGTAGACCGCCGCTTTCGTCATGCTCAGCTCCCTCCGGCTCCCGGCCGGGTTTCCCGTGTCGGGTCTGGAGTGTCGGGCGAAGCGCCGGGCGTGTCAAGCGGCGATTTGCGCCGCGCGATCCGCCCGGGATCAGGAGCGGGTCCGCACGAAAAAGCGCACCCGAGTGCCCCCGTAACGTTTGTCTTTGATCTGTTCCCAACCCGGCCGGATGGGATCCGGTTCTTCCGCGCTCTGCTCGATGACGAACACGCCGTCCTCCGCCAGGGCCTGACCGCCCTCCAGCGCCGTCAGGCAGCGCCCGGTCCAGTCCCGGTCACCGGCGCGATCGTAGGGCGGATCGGCGAAAACGATGTCGAACGGTTGGACGGGCGCCGCCGCGCAGGCGAGCAGAAAGCGAATCGCGTCGCCGCAAACCACACGCGTTTCCCCGCAACGGCTCTCCGCCTCGTCGCCGCACAAGGCCCCCACGTTCGATTTCAACACCGCAAACGCCCGGCGTTCCGCCTCCACCCAGCACACATAGTCCGCCCCGCGGCTCCACGCCTCCAGCCCGACCGCCCCGGACCCGGCGAACAAGTCCAGAAACCGCGCGCCGGAGACGCGGCCGGCGAGCGAGGCGAACAGGGCCTCGCGCACCCGATCCTGCGTCGGTCGGATCCGCCCCTTCGGTACGGCGATTCGCCGCCCGCGCAATGTCCCTCCGCTGATGCGCATGGGGCCAGAGTGTCGAACCTCGCCCCGCCCGTGTCAAGACCGGAAGATCCTCTCGCCCGCCCGTCCTGAGCGAAGGCAAGGATTGCCACGACACGCCAACGTCTGCGGGGCAACGTAAACTTGTGTGCGTCGCGGCAATCCTCGATTCCCGCAACGAGCGCCTTCAGAAGCCAACCTGGAGGGTTACCATCCGGCTCACGACTCTCTGCAATGATCGATGAACACCCCTTCTCAGAGGGACCCGGCGAACGCGGCAACTTTGAGTTGTTTGCGCCGCGTGCAACTCTGGATAACGAGAGAGTGAGGTCGGCGCAAACAGTTCAAAGTTGCCGCCCGGCTACCGAGCGACTCGAGCCCTGCCGAACGACCCTTTCGCGCCCTTTTCGCGAGCTTTCGCGGGCAGCTCTGCCTCCGCAGCTCCGCGAGCTCGAGCCTGTCTCCAGGCGGGCGAGAGACGCCCGTCCGGCCACGCATGGCTGTCACCGACGCTGGGCGGCTTGCAGTTCCGCCAGCGCCCGGCGCGCCGGCGCGAAGTCCGGGCGGAGCCGGAGCGCCTGCTCGAAACACGACCGGGCCTGATCCGTCATGCCGGCTTCCTGAAAACGGAGCCCCATGTTGTAGTGCGCCTCCACGTACCCGGGATCGACGGCAATCGCGCGCGAGTAGTGGGCCAGCGCGGCGGCCACCTGCCCGTGTTCGTCGTAAACCGCAGCCAGGTTGCCGTGCGCCGCGGCGTAGTCCGGCTTGGCGCGGATGGCCTCGGAATAATGCCGCACGGCTTCCGCCGTCGCGCCCGTCCCGGCGAGCACGTTCGCGAGATTGTAGTGCACCTCCGCGTAGGCCGGGCGCAGGGCGAGCGCGTGACGGTAGGCGGCAACCGCCAGCTCCGAATCGCCCGCGTTCATCGCGGCGACGCCCAGGTTGTGATACGCCTCCGCGAAAGACGGGTTGATGCGGATCGCCTCGGAGAAGTGGCGCATGGCCTGCGTCAGTTCGCCACGGCGCCCGAGCGCGATGCCCAGGTTGTCGTGCGCCTCGGCGTACCCGGGCCTGAGCGACAGCGCCTTGCTGTATTGCGCCACCGCCTTGTCCAAGTCACCCGCATCCGCCCAGACAATCCCCATGTTGTTGTAGGCCTCCGCGAACGCAGGGTTCACGCGCGCCGCTTCCGAGAAATGGGCCAGCGCCGCACGCGTGCGCCCCTGATGCCGCAACTCGTTGCCCATGTTGATGAACATCTTGTGGCTGCGCGGGTTCACCGCGATCGCGTGCCGGAACAGCGTCTGCGTGTCGCGCCAGTGCCGCAGCTGCAGACCGCTGCGTACGCCGCAGGCGACCAGAACCGCGCCCAGCGCCACGCGGGCGCCGCCCGTCGACCACCGCGCCGCCAGCAACCCGCCCCCTATGGCCGGGCCCAGCATCGCGAGGTAGAGATAGCGGTCCGACACGGTGGAGAAGGACTGAAAGGCAAACGGGACGAGGCCCAACACGGGAACAAGCCCCAGCGCGAACACCGCGGCGGCGGCCGCCGTCCAACGCGCCGCTTGCGCGTTCTCGCGCCCCCGCGCGCGCCGGCACCACACGACGAGCACGCCCGCCAGCCCGCATGGGACCAGGCTGCCCAGCCCGCCCCATGCCCGGCCCAATACGTAGGCCGGCGTCCGCCCGTAGTCCGGGCCCAGCCGGAACGGCACAACGAGCTTTCCCAGATAGAAGGCCAGCGCATCCAGCGCCACCGCCGGCCGCGCCCACAGCGCCGCCGGCGCCTCCACCTCGCCCGGCGGCTGGACCTTCAGCGTGACCGCCATCCATACGCCCGCCAGCGCCAACCACACGAGGAGAACGGTCAGCGGAACGGTTGATGGTTGACGGTTCATGACCGCTCGGCGCAAGAACCGCGAAATCCGGCCCGCCCGGTGGCCGCCTTCGGAGGCGGACGCGCCCCGGTCGCCGGCGCGGACGGCGCCGCGCCGTCCGGGCTCGGGGCACCCCGTTGTTCGCCCCATGACGAGACCGGCAAGCGCCCCGGCCATGAGCGGAACGGCGACGGCGGCCGGTTTCGCCAGCAGCGCCATCGCGAATGCCGCTGTCGCCAACGACGCCGCCTGCAACTGTCCGCGCCGGTCATCAATCGTCATGAGCCGAATGAACTGCCAGACGGCCACCAGCGAGAGCAGGCCCGAAAGCACATCCTTCGTGCCGGTGACCCACGCCACGGCCTCGACCTGAACCGGGTGCAGCGCGAACACCAACGCGCCTGCCAGCGCCGCCGTGCGCACCCCCGGCTGAACCGCCGCGACCGGCTCGCGACGACGGCGGCCCGGCCGCTGCTTGCCTCCGCCCCGCTCCGGGCCGCTCGGCACGCGGCTTGCGCGCCCCGCCGTGCCGCTCCCACGCACGTCCGTGTCTTCAAGCCGGCCAGCACTCAGCAGCCTGGCCAGCAACGCGAAGACCGTGAGCGCACTCAGCACGTGCAGCAGCAGATTCACCGCGTGAAACGGACCTGCGCTCAGCCGCGCGCCGTGCCCCGCGCCCTGCGCCGCCGCCACCAACGCCCACACCGTGTACGTCAACGGGATGTACAGGCCCGCATACGCGCCCCGCCAGAACCGGGCAACCTGGGCCCCGCTCACCGGGCTCAGATACGGATTCTCGTAGATGTTGACGTTGTCGTCCCAGTTCACGAACTCATGGCCGAGCACCGGCCCGAACACGACAACGCACGCCGCGACCAGCACGGCGATAGCGGTAAGTCTGCTCCACATCCGTCCTCATCTCCAACCGCCGACAATCGCTCGCGATCCCCAATCCGCAATCTCCAATCGTCAATCGTCAATCGCCAATCTCCCTTCCGCCTCCCGCAGCAACTTCTCCACCTGCTCATTGCCCGGCACCAGTTGCCGGCAGGCGGAGAAGGCCGCCGCGGCGGCGGCGTAGCGGCCCTGCTTCATGAACGCAATTCCCAGATTGGAGTGGGCCTCGGCATACCGCGGGTTCAGCTGCACGGCAACCGAATACTGCGCGATCGCCTCCGCCACCCGCCCGAGTTCAAACAGGGAAACGCCGAGATTGTTGTGCGCGTCGACGAAGTCCGGCTTGTACGCGATCGCTTTGCGGTAATGTTCCACCGCCTCCGTGTATCGGCCGCGCCGCGCCAAATCCACACCCAGGTTGTTTTGCGCCTCCACCATGGACGGCCTGGCCCGGACCGCCGCGCGGTAGTGCTGGATCGCCTCGTCGTAGCGGCCCAGGCTCGAGTAGGTGACGCCCAGGTTGTTGTGCCCTTCAGCGTCGTACGGCCTGATCGCGATGTTGCGCGAGTAATGATGAATGGCCGCCTCGACCCGGCCCAGATCGCCAAGCACGTTCGCGAGATTGTAATGGGCGTCGGCGTAGTCCGGTATCTCCGCCAGTGCGGCCCGGTAATGCCGCACAGCCTCTTCAAGGCGCCCCTCGCCCGTCAGCGCGATGGCCAGATTGTTGTGCGCCATCGCGTTGCGGGGATACACCGTGAGCGTGTGCGAGAACAGCGTCTTGGCGTCACGCCACACGCCGACCTGCCGCGCACTCACGACGATCAGCGGCACAAGCGCCGCGCAGAGCAGGCCGGCCCCGGCCGCCCGGTATCGGCGCTCGTCCCGCAGCGACAGCAGGCCCAGGCATACCCCGGCCGCCAGGCCGGCCAACGGCAGGTACAGGAACCGGTCACCCCTGAAGATGTGGTGCGGAATCACCTGCGAACTGGGCGCCAGCGCGACGCCGAACCACCACAGCCCGAACCGAATCAGCGGGCTCGTCCGCCTGGCGCAGGCCGCAAAGACCGTGGCGGCGGCCAGCACCAGGCCCACCCAGACCCCCCACTCGGCCAGCCCGCCCGGCACGGTGTTCGGGTACGGGGCCGCCAGACCGTGCGGGGCGAGCACCGTCCCCACGTTCAGACGGTACAGATTCAAGACCGTGAGCGCCCGGCCGCCGATCGACAGCGCCATGCCCTTCTTCACATCCCCTTGCGGGTCGGGCAACCTGTCGGTGTGGATCTTGATCACGATCACCGCCGCGGCCACGAGCCACAGCAACCACGTGCGGCCGAGCGCCGCACGCGCGCGCTCGCGCCAGCCGCCCGCGGCCGCCGCCCCGAAACACAGAACGTATGCCGTGATCAGGGCCGGAAAGACCACACCCAGCACGCTGCTCAAGGCCGCCAGCAACCCGAACACAACGGTCGGGCCCGACGGTCGCGCAGCGCCGCTTTTCGCGCGCGCCGACCGGCCGCTGTGCACAAGGATACCCAGCAGAACGAAGCCCGTCATCAACAACTCTTCGCGCCCGGAAATCCACGCGACCGGCTCGACAACCACCGGATGCAGGGCGAACAGCGCCGCCGCCAGGCATGCCGCCACGATGTCCCAGCCTGGGCCCCATTGGCCCGGCGGCTCAGGGCCACGCGCGGCATCGGTCGGTTCACGCCGCGGCCGCCTCCCATCCTTGCCCGCCTCGCGCCGGCGCGCGCGGGCAGCGCGGCGCCCCTGCCTGCGCTTCCCGCCGCCCCCCCCCGCGCCGCTGCCGGCCGCCCCTGCGTCCCGACGCTCGCGCCCGGCAGCGCCGCCCGCTCCCTGCCTGCTCACCGCAAGCAGGCGGCCGCACAGCAGAAACACGAGCAGGACATTCGCCGTGTGCAACAGGACATTCGTCAGATGATACCCGCGCGGGTCCGCACCCCAGAACCGGAAATCAATGGCCCAGGAAAGCGCACGGACCGGGTAGTAACTCGTCACGGAACGCTGCGTGAACATGCGCACGAGGTTCCGCGGGCCGAGACTCCGAATCAGCGGGTTCTCCAGAATGTGGTAGTCGTCGTCATAATTGACGAACCCGTACCGGACAACCGGGCCGAACAGCAGCAGCGTTCCCGCCGCAAGCGCCGCCGCGGCCGCGCATTGCCATTTGCTCTGTCGTGTCATGCTCATCATGCCATGAAGAGAGGCGAGTCCCCGCCCGGCGCCCCGGCGCGCAACGGAACCCGCCTTCGACTCCCATTACGGATCGCCGGCCCCGCGCAGCTCATTCAGCAGAGAACGCGCTTCCTCGTATTCAGGATCCAGCTTCAGGGCCTCGGACAGGTGCGCCCGCGCGGACCCGGTCTCGCCCCGGCCGGCCAGGGTGACACCGAGCTTGGCATGGACCCGCGCTTCGTCCGGCCGAAGCCGCAACGCCTCCGAATACTCTCGGATGGCCTCGTCCACCCTGCCCTGCAGCACCAGGACGTTGCCGAGATTGTAATGCGCCTGCGCGAAGCCCGGCGAATCCCGCAGAGCCTGCCGGTAGTGGGCTTCGGCCTCCGGGAACCGGTCCTGCCGCGCAAAGGCTATTCCAAGATTGTTGTGCGCATCGGAATAGGCCGGATTGAGCTGCAGCGACCGGGAAAAATGCTGCAGCGCCTCCTCCGTCCGGCCCAGTCGCAGCGCGAGAATGCCCAGCGAGTTGGGCGGCTCGGCCGACTGCGAGGCCGCCCGCTGCGCCGCGCGATACGCTTCGGCCGCCTCGGCGACCCGCCCGGTGTCGGCGTACAGATCCCCCAACGCGAGCCGGGCCTTGATGTCGTTCGGCGCGAGCCGCGCGGCTTCGCCGTAGTGGAACTCCGCCTCACGCAGCACGCGCATCTGGTCCAGCAGCGCGCCCAGCTTCAGGTGGGCCTCGGCGTCTTTCGGATTCAGGCGCAGCGCTTCCTTGTAATGGAACAGCGCCTGCTTCGAGTCGCCTGTCTTCGCATAGACATTCGCAATGTTGAAGTGCGCGTCCGCGTGACCGGGCCGGATCCGCAGGGCTTCGCTGTATTCCTTGACGGCTTCGTCGTACTTGCCCTGGCGCATCAACACATTGCCCAGGTTGTTGTGGCCCTCGGCGTAATCCGGCGATACGCGCAGCGCCTTCGATATCTGTTCGTACGCCCCGTCCGTGTTTCCGCCTTCGGCGAGCGCCACAGCCAGGTTGTTCTGCGCAATCCAGTTCAGAGGGTAGACATCGGCCGACCGCGAAAACACGCTCACGCTGTCGCGCCAGTATCGCTCCTGGATCAGGCTGCGAATGCCAAGGGCGGCCAGGTAGAGCGCGGCGGCCGAGACGACCAGGCGCCGCGCAGCCTGCCGCTGGCCGGTGCGGCCGAGCGCCCAGGCGGCCAGTTGCGCCGCGCCGGCCAGCGGCAGGTACAGGAACCGATCCGCGCGAAAGACGTGGTGGGGGACCACCTGCGCGCTCGGGCCGAGCGCCAGCACAAACCACGCCAGGCCGAACCAGGCCCGGCGGCGGCGCAGCAGAACCCACAGCCCCCAGACCGTCCCGGCCGCCAGGCACGCGCCCACCAGGACCCCCGCATACTCGATCGGCTCGTCGGGCACCTGATTCGGGTAGGCCAGCACCAGGTTGTGCGGCCAGACGACATTGCGCACGTTCAGCCAGTAGTTGCTCAGCACCAGCATGACCCGCCCGATGACGCCCAGTTCCGGGCTGCCGTAATCCTGCGCGTGCGGCAGGCTGTTCCCTTTGACCTTCAGCGCCACGGCAACCATGCCGGCCAGCCAGTAGTACCAGGTCGCGCGCAGGATCCGCGCCAGAACCTGCCGGGGCGCGGCGTTCGCCGCCCGCCTGAACGCCCATTCGTAGGCGGAGACAATCATCGGCAGCGTCGCGCCCAGCACGTTGCTGAACGTCGCGGCTACGCAACACACACCTGCCACCACGCGCCGGCCGGCGGACCACCATCGCGCGCCGCCCGCACCCGCGTGCGCGTGCAGACACAGCAGACCGAAGAAGAGCATCAGCACCTCTTCGCGCCCCCCGATCCAGGCCACCGGCTCCACCACAAGCGGATGCACCGCAAAAAAGACGGCGCCGAGAAAGGCGGGCAGCCAGCCCCACGCCAGCAACCCGGCCGCCGGCTCCGACCCGCGACGCGACGGCGTCTTCCCCCCGCCGCCCTTGCGCCCCGCCACCCGGCCGCCGGGCCGGGCCCTCTCCGGCTCGGAACCGGACTCGCCACTCTCCTCACCCGTCCCCATTCGGAGCATCAGCGCGAAGAGCAGGAGCGCATTGGCGATGTGCAGAAGCACATTCGTGATATGATAGCCTGCGGCCTTCAAGCCCCAAAACGCGTAGTCAACGGCAAACGAGAGCAACCGGACCGGGTAGTAGCTGGTCTCGGACCAGCGCGAAAACATCCTGGCAATGGCGCGCGGGCCCAACTCGCGAATGAGCGGGTTCTCCTTCACCAACATGGAATCGTCGTAGTTGATGAACCCGTAACGCAGGCTCGGCGCAAAGACCGCGAGCGTCAGCGCCGCCAGCACCGTCATGGCGATCCGCCGCCGGAAACGCGGCCCGTCGGTTGTCTCGCTCGATTCCATGCCCACATCCATGCCGGTCGGCGCAAACCGGCCCGGGTGCACCGGCACCCGCCGCCCGCCCCGCGCGGCGTTCGCGCTCAGTTCGGCTTTCTTCGTGCCGCAGGCTCCCCCGCCCCGCTCAGCCGTTCACGCGCTAGCGCCAGATTCCGCCTCGCAGGCTCGGAATCCGGCCGGACCCGCGCCGCGGCGGAGAAATGGGGTATCGCCTCCGCGTAGCGTGTCTGGCGTGCCAGCAGATTGCCCAGATTGAAATGCGCCTCGAATGAGTCCGGAAACAGTCGAATCGCGGCCGAATAACTGGCCGCCGCCTCCTCAGTGCGGCCGGTGTCCGCAAGCGCGACGCCGAGGTTGACGTGGGTCGCGACCACGGAGGGAGCCTGCCTCAGTACCGCGCGGTACTCCCGAATGGCGTCCTCCGGGCGCCCTTGCGCCACCAGGGCCACGCCCAGATTGTTCCGCGCGTCGATGAAGGTGGGCTTGATCCGCAGCGCCTCGCGATACTCGCGCACGGCCTCGGCCGGCCGGCCCAGGCCTGCCAGCGCCAGCCCCAGGTTGTTGTGCGCGTCCGCGTAGGCGGGATTGATCGCTACCGCTTGGCGGTAGTGCGCCATCGCCTTGTCAAGTTGGCCCTTGTCTGCCAGGCACAGCCCCAGATTGTTGTGCGCATACTCGTAGCGGGGATAGACCTGCAACGACTTGCGATAACGCGCAATGGCTTCGTCGGTCCGCCCCGCCGCCGCAAGGACGAGCCCATAATTGTTGTTCAACACCCAGCTGTCCGGGTTCACCGCGAGCGCGTGTTCGAAAAGCGAAGGGCCGTCGCGCCAGACGCGAACCTGGCGGCCGGCCGCAACGCCCAAACCGCCCAGGCACAGGATGGCCGCCACCCTTGCCGCCAGCCCCCACCCGCGCTGCACGCGCGCCCGGCTCAGCAACCCGGCGACGGCAAGGGCCGGCCCCAGCATGGCGACGTACATGTAGCGGTCGGCCACCGTCGAGTAGAGCTGAAACGCGAAGGGAACCAGTCCGAGCACGGGCAGAAGCCCGGCCACCCACACACCGGCCGCCAACCAGGCAAACGGGTAACGGCGGCGGCCGAGCCAGAGCAGCACGCCAACTCCGCACACGAACAAGAGGCTCAGGTACGCGCGGGACGTACCCGCCACGGAGGCCGGCGTGCGCCCATAGTCCGGCGCGAGCCGAATCGGGGCCAGTAGTCTCCCCACGTAGAACGCAAGCGCATCGGCCGCCACCAGCGGACGCGCGGCAAGGTCGACCCGGACCCCGCTTGCGGAGGCGGGCTGAAGCCTGACGGTCAGCCCAGCCCAAAGGCCTGCAAGGAGCAGCCAGACCGTAACGCACACGGCAGCCGGCACCCAGCCGCGGCGCGCAATGCCCTTGCCGGCCTCGTACAGGACGTAGCCGCTCAGCACGGCCGCGATGAGCGGCGTGGCAACGGCCGTTGGCTTGGCCGCCAGCGCCATGACGAACGCAACAGTCGCCGGTAAGGCGAATGCCGGTACCGCGCGGACCCAACCCCGTTCCCCCTCGCCCCCGGCCCCCCCACGGTCGTCCGGCAACGCTCGGACCGCCCGCGCCAGAAAACCCAGATACAGCCGGATCGCCGCCAGCATCAGCGTGCCGGAAAGCACATCCTTCAAACCCGTGACCCAAGACACCGGCTCCACCTGAAGCGGGTGCAACGCGAACAGCAGTGCGCCTCCGGCAGCACTCCAGAACGGCCGAGTGCCGGGCGCCGATTGCTGAACGAAACGTGAGCGAGTGGCTTTCGCTTCACGTTGCGGCGCCTGCCGTGACGCGCGCAACCCCGCAACCGTGCGCAGAATGGAGAAGACCAGCAAGACGTTCACGACATGCAGCAGCAGATTCGTCGTGTGAAACACGCGCGGGTTGAACGGCGTGCGGGAAACCGTTCCCGGCGGCAGGGCGGCAAGCTTGGCCTGCACGGCCCAAGCCGTGTAGGTTAACGGGATATACAGGCTGTAGTAAGCTTCGCGCCAGAATTGAACAACGCCGGCCCAGGTGACGGGAAGAAAACGCGGGTTCTCATAGACATTCAGATTGTCGTCCCAGTTGATGAAGTCATGCCCCGTCGCGGGCCAGAACACGGCCAGGGTAAGGCCAACCAGTATCACCCCAGCCAGCCGGCCGCGCCACCTCTTTGTTTCTGCGCCCATGACGCCGCGAGTGTCGCACAAAACCAACAGTCAATTCAAGTCGCGTTGCCCGCCGTGTCGCGTTGCCCGCCGCACCCCGGTACTCGCGTTTGGACTCCTGCCGCGCGCCGCCGCACCCGAAGCGCGGCGCGACACCCCTTACAGTTGGATACGACGATCGACGTATGCAACTGTAAGATTGTCAGGGACAAGTCGCCCGGCCGCCACACGCGAAAATTCCTTCTATACAAGCTTATCAGCCACCATCGGCACGCGAAAACCTTACAGTTGGATACTACGATC
>JAFGHX010000378.1 GCA_016929905.1 Kiritimatiellia bacterium | reverse complement strand
CCGGCGACGACGTCCGGCAGGTTCTTGAATCCGCTTCGCCGTGCTTTCGCCACCAGATTCGCGCGCTCCGCCGCGGCCTTCTCCGGCGGCAGCGGGGAGAACGGCGGCGTGCGCGCCTCCTCGCCGTACGAGCAGGTTGTCAGGATCCCCCTCAGATCGATGACGCCGGCTGAGGCGAGGGCCATGGTGTAGATGTCGGCCCAGCCGGATTCCCACGCCCCGTCGTTGTCGTAGAGGACCGGGTTCGTGTGGTCGTACGGCAGTCTGGCATCGGATGTATTCACGAGGGTCTCCTTGAGTTCGTGCTCTTCCATCATACCGTGGTTCGACCGGTTTTCATATCCGATTCGTCCGGCTCCAAAGGTGCCCGGGGCAGGCAAGGCCTGGAAGACGGAGGGTCTTGCCAGCCCGCTCCGGCTCCCGTGAGCCCGGGATTACGGGGCGTAGCCCTTGACGGACCGGCCCCCAGGTGTAATGCTTGAAGTGGACCCACCGTTGAATCGACCGGTCAGATTTTCCGGTAACCTCTCGCGTATGCTGCACGTTCAAGCCCTGAAATGTACAACGGCGGAGACTCTTTGGGCGGAGAGGAGGCGTCATGGCACCTGTGAGCAGCGTTTGGCCCCCGAGCGACGCGCAACTCATCTCGCTGTTCAGCCGCGAGAAGTCGGAAGACGCATTCCGCATGCTCGTCGAGCGTCACGCGGGCCTGGTTTATGGCATCTGCCGCCGCAGCCTGGCGGGCGACGCCAAGCTGGCGAAGGATGCCGCGCAGGCGGTCTTTGTCGTGCTGGCCAGGAAGGCGCGCCGGCTCCGCAGGTGCCGGACGCTGGCGAGCTGGCTGCTGAAAACGTCGAACCTGGTGGTCAAGGCCGCCAGGCGCGAGCAGGCCCGCCGGCAGCGGCAAGAGGAGAAGGCGGCGGGCGCGGTGGCTGTCGGCGAGCCGGTGAGACGGACGGCGTGAACGAGACGGCTCTTCCAGCGAGCCCCGCCCGCCCGAGAAGAGCAGAGACAGGAAGACGGAGTGCCCTCCGGTGCCGGAGACCGCCTCACGTCGCCATTGAGCATTAGGTCCTCCCCATTCGGCCTCCAATCGTCCAAGAAGATCCTCCGATCGTCAGAGTCTTCCGGTTCCACCGTCGCCTATGCTTTGCCGAGAAAACCCGGAGGATCAATCGCCATGTCAGCCCTGGACAATACCCGTGTGCTCAGACGGCACCCCACCAACCCGCACTATTTGACCGTTGACGGACAAAAGGCCGTCTATCTGGCTGGCGCCCACACCTGGAGTTCGGTCCAGGACATGCATCGGCCCGGGGAACCGGATTTCAACTACTCGAAGTTTCTGGACTTCCTGGAAGAACGACAACACAACTTCACCCGGCTGTGGGTTTGGGAGCACGCCTACGGTGATGTGGGGGGATCGAAAATCGACGGGCCCCTGGCCGGATCCGAAAACGCTCCCATGCTCTATGAACGGACGGGCCCGGGAACCGCCTTTGACGGAAAGCCGAAATACGATCTCAATCGATTCAATGAGGCCTATTTCGACCGCCTGCGATCCAGAGTGGAGGAAGCCGGAGAGCGCGGGATCTTCGTTTCCGTCATGCTGTTCCAGGGGTTCAGTGTCGATCAGAAATCACAGCCTCTGTCGAGCCCCGTTGACCCGGCCAAGGAAAACCCCTGGAGCAGCCATCCCTACAATGTGAACAACAACATCAACGGCGTCGACGGCGACCCGAATCACGATGGCCGCGGCGAAGAGACCCATCGGCTGGACGTGCCGCAGATCACCAAGCTGCAAGAGGCCTATGTCAGAAAGGTCATCGACACACTGAATGCGTTCGATCATCTGATCTTTGAGATCTCGAACGAGAGCGTGAGTGAATCCGAAGCCTGGCACAACCATATGATTGACGTGATCAAGAACTATGAGGCCGCGTCAAAGCCCAAACAGCATCTGGTCTGGTTCAGCTCCTACGGCGATTGTCAGCGCGGCGACCTGTGGACGAAGATGCCGGTTCTTCTAAAGAGCCATGCGGACATTGTCTCGCCAAGCAGCTGGGCGACCTCCGAAATGTATCTCTACCGAAACGACCCGCCCATTCATGCCGAAGACAAGGTCTTCTTCCTGGATACCGACCACCTGTGGGGCGTGGGCGGCACACCCGGCTGGGTGTGGAAGGCCTTCCTGCGCGGACACCACGTGGCCTACATGGACATGTACGGCAAGCTGGAAGGCGGCGTCATATCTCGGAAGCATTACGATAGTGAGAAGAGGTTCGGGACTCCGAGCGATTGGGAAAGGGCCAGGCGCGCGTTGACACAGACATTGGTCGCTGCCGGCAAAGTTCACGACCTGGCCGCCATGACGCCCTCGACGACCGTGAGTTCCACCGGTTATGCGCTCTGCAACCCCGGGACGGACTACCTGGTGTACCAGCCCGATTCAGGCGCTTTTGAGGTCCAGTTGGAGGCCGGCCACTATTCGGTCGAATGGCTGGAGCCGGATGCCGGGTCTGTTGCGGACGGAGGAAAGATCGCGGTCGAGCGCGGCGCTCGTTCGTTCCGGGCGCCGTTTCCCGGTCATGCCGTGCTGCATCTGTCCCGGTGAGCGGATCACCGGACGGCATCTCCTTCGCTTCGTCAGAGACGCATTCGCGGGAGCGTTTCACCCCATTTCCTCCAATCCAGCCCTTGATTCCGGCAGGTCGCACGGCTATAATGTTAATGTGTTAATGCGGGGCCTCCTGAAGGGTGGGATTTCCGCGGTCCATCACCAAAGTCGGCAGAGTTACAAGGAGTGCAAAATGGCAAAGACACCTTTTCGTATCACGATGCTGATCGTTTCTTCGATCACGGGCGCTATCCAGGGAGCAGACTATTATGTTGCAGAAAATGGTACTGATGGAAATTCAGGGAGGATTGCCAGCCCGTTCCTGACTGTTCAACATGGTGCGTCAGTGCTTGAAGCCGGTGATACGTTATATATACGGGCAGGATCCTATCCATGTGAAAATGTTGAATTTCCGAACAGCGGAAATCCCGGCAATCCAATTGTTGTCGCCGGATATCCTGGTGATGATCGGCCGTATCTCAAAGCAAAAGGCGGGGGAAATGGAGGATTCCTATTTCAAACACCCGGTCAGGGCAATTATGTCATCAAAGATCTCGAAATAGCTAATGGGGGTTACGGTGGGATCTGGATAAGACCCTCCGCTTTGCCGCGGGTTCACGATATCAGAGTGGAAAACTGTGAAATTCATGCTTTCAGTAAATCTCCGATACGCGTCGAAAATTACGGCGTTGAACGGATGCTTATTGAAAACTGCATCGTACATGATGCGTTCGATACTGAGGGCGGGATGGATTTCAGGGTTAATACGCTGGACTATTCACCCGGTGCGGGATCCCGGCAGGTCATTATCAGAAATACCATCAGCTATGATAATCATCATAACCAGCAGGCCAGCGGCATCATTGTCCAGGAATCATGTGAACATTTTGTCTACATCAATAATCTTGCCTATCACAACGGGGAGATCGGTTTTGCATCTAAGGCGGGAGGATACAACATCTATGTCAACAACAAATCATATGACCAGAGCAAGGCAGGCTATTACATGCGCAGTCCGAACAAGGATTTCGGAGGCGGCAACATCATCGAAGGTGAGAGCAGTCAATATCTTCTATTGAACAATGTCGGTATTGGAAAGCATGTGCTGGCGGGAGATCAGGGACCTGCGCGCATATGGGATGGCGCCAATGTGTGGATGTATAACAACACGCTTGTCAGCATGAGAATCGATGACGGGCTGGCATTTTCCGGTGCGCCCTTTACGATTAGCGCAGGATACAAATATATGACATTGGCCTACGCCAAGAACAACATTGTCTATCAGGTGTTCAATCGTTTTGCCATATTGTTCGATGGAAAGTATGTTGATAAGAACAACAATCGACGTTATTCGGGAACCGGCAATATGTTCTTTGGATACGGAATTCGCATTCATGGTGTGAGGAACTTGAGCTTTGAGGAATTCTTCAATAACTCAAATGCAGCCATTGATTTGGACGACTATGCGATATCTGAAGATGCGGGAACATCCTTTGAAGCAAGACCTTTGTTTCATGATTTTGACACAAGTGTTGATACAAGACCGCATGATCTGAGAATTGCCGGTACTTCACCGGGAATTGATGCGGGTGTACCATACGGGCCTGATGATCCGAATGATTATCCACGCATGATTGAGACATTCCTGAAAGCCTACAGCATGGACAGCAATCCTGATCATGCGTTTGAAGAATTCGGCATCATGACTGATGAAGAGAAGAGAGAGTTGAGGTCCTTCTTGCGTACCGCATATCTCTATGACAAAAATCTGTATCCCCGAAGCGGAAATCCCGATATCGGGGCGTATGAACATGTTTCAGGAACAGATAGTACTCCTCCCGCAGCGCCGGCGAACCTTCAGGTGAACTGATCGGAAGTCGCTCTCAGCGCCACGTGGAGGTCAGAGACCGCTACGGTTACCATGGTGACGAATCGGCGGATCCCGAAATGTTTCCCGGTCATGCCGTGCTGCATCTGACCCGGTGAGTTGCTCACCGGACGGCATCTCCTTCACTTCACCCGAGACGCATTCGAGGGACGCAGCATTCACCCATTCCCTCCAATTTATCCCTTGAATTCCGGCGGCCCGCACCTCTATAATGTTAATGTGTTAAAGGAGGGCCCCGTGAAGGGTGGGATTCCAGCGGTCGATCACCAGAGTCGGCAGAGCTACACGGACCAGATGATCAATCTGGTGCTGGACCTGATCGAGGGCGGCAAGCTGGCACCGGGCGAGCCGGTCCCATCCATCCCGGAGATGGCGCGGCTTCAGGATATAAGTGCGCGGCCTGTTCAGGAAGCGTATCGTTACCTGTCTGAGCACCGGATTCTTGCGGCGCGCGCGGGGATTCAGACGCGGGTGAACCCGAATCTGAGGACGGAAGTGCCGGACGCGTCCATTTTCCGGCGCGCGGCGGAGCCGCGCAGGTCGCGCGCCAAGACGCTGCAGTACGCCGCGCTCGTGTGCCCGATGTGTGGCGCCTCCAGCTTTTCCTCGATTATCGACGCGGTCGAGCCCAAGCTGCACGAGCGGGGCTATTCGCTGATTGTCGGGAATTACCAACGCAACCTGGAACGGCTCGGCTCCCAGCTTCGCGGATATCTGCCTCAAGCGGAGATCCGCCGGGTCTTCGTCTGCCCGCCGCATGCCGCGCTGCCGCGCGAGCTGGTCGCGTTGCTCCGGGCGCTGCGGGACCGGCTCGTCTTTCTGGACCATGCGCTTCGCCGGCTCAGGGCGCCCTGCGTGCGGCTGGACCATGAGAAGGGCGGGCGGCTCGGGGCCGAGCAGATCCTGGCGCTCGGCAAGAAGCGCATCCTCTACGTCAGCGGGTACGAGGATCACGAGGGCTGCAAGCTGCGCGACAAAGGGTTCCTGGACGCCCTGCGTGAGCGTGGATTCGAGCGCGACACTCGGGTCGTACACGGCGACTACTCGGCGGACACGGCGCGCGGCATTACGTTGGAGCATTTCGCGGGCCGTGCCCGGCGCCCGGAGGCCGTCTTCTGCATCAACGGCGCCACGTGCCAAGGTGTGCTTGCCGGCCTTCGCGAATGCGGGCTCGCCGTGCCGGACGATGTCGCGGTGGCCACGTTCGACAAGCAGGACTACCGTGTGCGGAGCCCGATCCCGGTGATCGCTCAACCCTTTGACAAGGTTGCCGATGCGCTCGCATCGATGGTCATCGCGAAAAGACTCGAGCCGAAGCACGTTCTGATTGAACCCTGCGTTACATCGAGCGCCCCTCGGCCGTTTTCTCAGCAACCCGGGACCACAGATGGCATGTTTCGGTAGCGCGGGCCTGCAGGGCGCCAAGATGCCAGGCAATTTCTGAGCGGGCCGTAAGGAGTATCGAATGAAAAATCAGACAGCGGCTTCGATTCTCGTCTGCGGCATCTGCTTCCTTCCGGCGTCGCATCTTCAAGGCGCGCCTGCCCCCGGAAATCCGGACCGGATCTGGCGATTCGACTTCGGCCCGGAGAAGAGCCCGGTCTGGACCGGCTTCACGCACGTGACGGACAAGCAGGCTTACACCGAGGAATGCGGATTCGGACTGACGGATCTGAAGCGAATCAAGGGCGACGTCCCGAGGCAGGACAACGTCAATCGCCCGCATCAGATCAGGGACGCGCTCACGCATGATGCCATATACTCGGACAACAGGAGCGCCATCGAATTCGCCGTCGACCTGCCCAACGGTGCGTATCGCGTCTGGGCGCTGCGTTCCTTCCGCCAGGTTGTAGAGAATGCGATCGTCATGATCGGCAACCATTCCATAGAGGCGGAAGGCGAGGTGCGGCACAAAGAGACGATGGGCGTCGAGGCGTTCTTCGACAGCTACTACCATTTCGCCGACGAATGGATGAGCGCGCAAATCCTGAAGGAGGGCGTGTGGCAACACTATCACAAGCCCTGCTTGGACCAGTGGACGACTTTCGACGTGACTGTCCGTGACGGGCAGTTGAACCTGCGTTTTCGCGGGGCCAAGCGCCTGCACGGGCTGGTCGTGGCCGCGGCGGAGCATAGAGGGCGAATTGAACAGGAACTCGAGCAGGTTTCCCGGCAGCGTGAGGCGTGGTTCTACGAGAACATGAAGGACACGACGAAGCCTGATCCTGAAGACCAGGAGCCCCTCACGCCGGACGCCGGGCAGAAGGCGCGGGGCTTTGTTCTCTTTCACCGCGCGGCCCTGGGGCCAGTCAACCCGCATTCACGGCCCGCGCCGGAGGAAGCGGATCCCACGCTGAAACTGACGGCGACACCCGGGGAATACGAGCCGACGACGCTTTCCGTTTGGGCGTTGCGGGATCTGAAACAGGCCGCTTTGAAAGCGACGGCCTTGAGCAGTGCGCCTGGACACGTCATCCCCGCCGAAGCCGTAAAGCTCTCTATCGGGCACTACGGCTACTCCGTCAATGCGGATACCTACGCGCTGGCCATCCGGGGCTATCGGCCCAATCAGGCCCTGGATTTCGACGCGGATTTTACCCGGCGCTATCTGGTGCGGATACGGATTCCCGAAGCCACGCCGCCCGGCGTGTATTCGGGCAGGCTCCTCTTTTCCGCGGAGAACGCGCCCGAGCAGGCCGTCCCCATTCAAGTCGAGGTCCTCCCCTTTGCGTTGGAACGTATTGACGACATGCTGTTCTCCGTGAATTCCGCAAGCGACGCCCGCTGGATGCGGTATCCCGCTCAACTGCGCCCTGAACTGGCGGAGAAGTACTGGTGGTGGGTCGAGGAGCAGTTCAAGACATTGCGCGAATTCAACATGACGACCATTCACAGCTATGCCGCGCCCGCCGTCCGGAAGCAGCAAGACGGCACGGCCACGGTCAATTTCGACGGTCCCGCGATCCACAACAACTTCGCCAGGTACCTGGACACCTACAGGAAGGCAGGCTTTGCGGCCGGCGAGATCCTCTTCGAAGGTGCCAACCAGATCCTGTGTTTTCCGCTGAGGTATGATCCCACGTATACGCGCCTGCCCGCCTACAAGACGGACGCCTTCAGGAAGATATGGCCTGCAACGTGTCGGGAGATCGACCAATACGTCAAGCGGCATGGAAAGGACAAGGGTTGGCCGACCCTCATCTTCATGGCACTCGGCGAAGCGGACAATTACGACGACGCGTCCGGCAGCGGCGTGGACAAGGCCATTGCCGTGTTCCAGCCCCTGGCCGGCGCGGGCGTGAAGACCGGCTACCGAAGCATCAGCAGAAGGGACCTGGCCGTGTTGCCCTACCTGGACTACGGTTTGATCGCCAACCCGCTCTACGACAATATCGGCGAGACGTCCATAAAGGAAGGCAGGAGATTCCAACTCTACAATTCCAGCTTCAACCGCCTGGGCTATGGCCTGAAGGTCTGGAAGGTCGGCGCCAAGGGCGCGACGCATGAGTTCACGCAGTTCCGGTACCAGCAGCTCGTGCACAACGACTTCGTCGGCGGCGGCTGGAGCGGGTTCAAGCTGGATTACGTGCTGTATGGCTCCGAGGGGCCGCGCCCGACCCCGCCACTGGTGGAGGTCTCCGAAGGGATCGACGACTATCGGTATCTTCGCACTCTGGAGGGCTTCATCCGCAAGGCCCAGGCCAAAGGCCTGCCTGCGAGCGAGCTGGCGGCCAAGAGCCAGAGGTTCCTCGATCGACTGCGAGAGAACATCTCGGGCGAGCGATGGGGCAGCTTGCCGGAAGCGACCCACGAGAAGCTGCGCGCCAAGATCATTTCGGAAATCCTGGCACTGCAGGAGGCCATGTGAAGACGAACCCCGCCTTGCGACGCCTGCTGCAAGCAGGTGGCCGGCCAGACGCTTTGCCCGTTTGTCGCGAGCCCCGCCAGGGGCGTAACACCCGGCGCTTCACGTCGAGAATCGCGCCGCATTCGGCGCCGTGCGGCGCCGGCGCGACTCTCTTGGCGCTCCTCTTCCTTGCCGCGGCGCTCGCGCCGGCACCCGCCGCACGGGGCCAGCACGGCTCGTACGTGCTGCCTGTGCAGCTCGATGCCGGGTTGAAGGCACATAAGGACTTGATTGTCCGGTTCGAAGTGGACCGGCACCTGTTCGGCCGGATGCCGGTGCCCAACGTTGACCTGGCCTCGGCGCGCGTCTGCGAGGTCACGGGGGACGCGGGCCGAAAGTCGAGGCGAGAAGTCCCGTCTCAGTACGTTGCCGACACCGATTTCCCCGAACAGAAAGGCACGCTCTGTTGGCTGATCAAGGGTGCGTTCGACATCATGGAAACGAGAGATTTCGAGATTCGTTTTTCGATGCCCGGCGCCAAACCGAAGCCCGGAGATCCGGCATGGAAGGAGCTCGTGCCTCCTGGTGATCTGGTCAACCTCGTACCGAACGGAAGTTTCGAATTGACCAACGAGAAGGGCGAGGTCCGGAGCTGGAGCATGCCCGACAATCCCATGATGAAGTGGGACCCGCGGAAGGCCCGGACCGGGAGCAGGTCGCTCTATTGCAGGACACCGAACAAGCAGGTGAAATCTATGGCATGCCGGTCAGAACGGTTCCCTGTCATCGGCGGCCGGGAATACCGCGCAAGTTTCTGGGAACGCGCCGCGAAGCCAAACAGCCGTCTTTGGGGCGCTATCCGGATTTTTGATGCGAAGGGCCGGCAGATACTGCGCCGGGACCCGACGGGCGTTATCGAGGAGAAGGATGGCTGGACCTGCCGGTCGACGAAGGTCCGGGTGCCCGAGAACGGCGAGACCGCACAATTCTCGATTTCCCACTGGCGGATCCTGGACATTGAAGCGTGGGCGGACGACGCATCCTTCCGCATCGCGGACGACAGGAGATCCTACAGGATCATTCCGGGCAATGTGAGGGTCGAAGCCGACGGGGGCGGAGGCGGAAGATGAAGACGCTGCGGGTCGTTCTTGCCTGCCTGATCGTCTGCTCTGTACAGCCCCTGCATGCACAGACCGGAATTGCCGACAGGCACGACGAACTCTGTATGGGGGTCTCGCCAAACGGCGTCTACCTGGCGGCAAAACGCGAGGCGAACGGCGCCAGAACACTCGTCATCAAGGATCTGACGACCAAACGGGAGACCGCCGTTCCCGACACCGCGAATCTGGCGGAGCTGATCTGGAGCCCGAACTCGGACTGTTGGGTGGGCGTCTTTCGAACCGACAACACCGAATCGCTGCGCCTCTGTACCCTCGAAGGGAAGGCTAGTCCCTTGGGCGCGGGTGCCCAACCCTCCTTTCACCCGCGCGGGACGCACCTGGCCTGCATCAGGAACGAAGGCCTGGTGGTCCATGATCTACGCAGCGGGAAGCAAACGCTGCTCGCCAGGCAGAAGTCCGGCGCAGCAGAACTGGCCAGCCCGGTCTGGATCGGGGATGACCAGATCCTGTTCATCCGCCTGCACGAAATCCGCAGAATCGACAGCGTATCCCGCAACAGCGAGCCGCGTATCGTGATGGACGAGAGTCCGTCCGGCAAAGGCAGCCCCACGCGACTCATCCCCTCGCCCGACCGCACCCGGCTCGTCGTCTGCCGCGACGGCGCGATCCTGCCGGGTCTCCGGGGTGATTTCATTTTCGTCACACCTGTCGAACCCATGAAACTGAGAAGGATCGGGGAAGGTCGCGGCATCACTTGGCTGGACGACCGGCACCTGATCCTCGAGAATCATGAGAGGATCTACCGGCTCGGACTCGACAAGGAAGCGATCGAGAAGACGGTCATTTCCGGGAAAGGCCAAGCCCTTCGCCCGAGCGTGAGCCGGGCGGGCACGGTCTTCTACGATATTCGAACGGAAGACACGAACGACGATCTCTTTGTGAATGAGAACGACCGGTCCGCGATTGTGTCGTGGACCGATCGAGCGGATTGACGCTGGCCGGAGCCCGTCCCACGGATTCAGCCGCTCGCGAGGACGCTCGCCCTCCATGTGGCGTGGGCTCGGGGCATGTGCAGAGCGTGTGCGAACGCCCCTGGAGGGCGAGCGTCCTCGCGAGCCGCCGTTCGCCGCACGGCTATGGGATGCGTGACGAAGGAGCACACGATATGAGAACGCATGCTGGAACCGCCAATCCCCTCATCCTCATGGCAATCCTGCCACTCGCCGTCGCGTACGCCTTCGCCGCCGAGCCCGCGAACCGGCGCCCTGCATTCATCCTGCCCCTGCAACTCGATGCCGGCCTCCAAACCCATACGGACCTGATTGTCGAATTCGATGTGGACCGGGCCATGTTCGCCGCTCACTCGGAGGCCGGCTGCGATTTGTCGTCCGCGCGCGTGTTCGAAATCTCACGCACGAACGGAGGCACAACCAAGAAGGAAGTACCCTCCCAGTTCGCGGCCGACAGCGATTTTCCGAAACAGAAAGGCGCCGTCTGTTGGCTGGTCAGCGGCGAGCTCGACATCATGGAGACGAGAGATTTCGAGGTCCATTTCTACCCGCCGGGCGCCGAACTCGAGCCGCGAGCCCCCGCCTGGAAAGAGCGCGTGCCCACCGATCACCTCCGTAATCTCATCGCGAACGGCAGCTTCGAGCTTACGGCCCCCGACGGACAGCAGGTCCTGGACTGGGACGACCCGCTCAAGACCGGGATCATGCGGTGGGACCGCGACAAGGCGAGAACGGGAAGGACGTCCCTGTATTGCGAGACGACCACGCAGACCGCGATCATCCGGCTCTGGTCGAAACGCGTCCCGGTCGAGGGCGGGCGCACCTACACGGCCAGCTACTGGGAACACACGGAGGACCCGAACAGTAAGCTGTGGGGCACGGTCGATTTCTATGACGAAAAAGGTCAGTTCCTGGGTGATACGAAACGGCTGTTCATGAGCCGTGTAACGGCGGAAGAGGACGGCTGGATCTGCAAGACCGGCACCAAGCGGGCGCCGAAAGAGGCGAAGGCGGCGTCACTGACCATTGGCCATTGGCGTATCCTGGGCGTCAAGGCATGGGCCGACGATGCAGTGTTGCGTATCGCACGGAAGAAAGCGGCCTACAGGCTCATTCCCGGCAAGGCCCGGAAGGCCCAATAAGCGGTGGAGTCCGCGCACCTATTTCGTGTTCAACGCGCAAAGCAAGCCCGGCTACTGCATTCACAGCAGCCAGAAGCGCGGCGGGACGATCAGTTGGGAAACCGCCGTCGTACCCGGCGATGCAAATGATCTACAATGTCAGCTACGTGAATTTCAGGCGGGACAACCCGCCAACAAGATCGCACCGTTGGAGTAGAACCATGATACCGAAAGTCGTTGAAGCACGATACCAACATGATTTCACGATTCATCTCCGCTTTGCGGACGGAACGGAGGGTGACGTAGACCTAAGCGGTGAGCTCTACGGCAAGGTATTCGAACCCCTGAAAGACCTTGTTGTCTTCAAGAAATTTGCCGTGCATCCGGAATTCCACACACTCTGTTGGCCAAGCCGATTGACATGAGAGAAGAGCTGGCGCCATCGGTTGTTTCGGTGAAGCGTGGCCAGAGCGAGTCGATCTTCACTGCCGTGCGCACTTGAATTCGTTAATACCAATCTCCCCCCCCCAAGAGGCTTACGGACACTCGTGCATGGATAATAATTATTCACACGGAGAAGAATCCAGGGGATTCTTCGGCCGGCTGGTGGCCACCGTCAGCGCGCCGCGCACACGCCGGCCTGCCGCTCACCGCACCCGAAGGCACGGCGGCAGCCCCCAGAACTCGTCCCGGACCCCCGCCTCCTCCAGGAGCCGGGCCGCGCTCTCGAAATCGATCCCGTAGTGCGCCGCGTGGCAGTCTGAGCCGATAGACAGCGACACCCCTTTGGCCTGCAAGGCCGCCAGATACTCCGCGTATTGGCGCCTGAACCGCTCGGGATAGTGCCGGTTGAGCAGGATGGCACTCAGGTTGATTTCAACCGCCTTCCCATGTTCGATCGCGGCCGCGGCGAACTCCTCGTGCATGGACGCGGGGATCACGTTGAAATCGTCGAACCACGGCTCCGCGGAGTAGTTGCCGTCGTCGTCCTTCCAATGCCCCATCCACCACCAGGGGTGCGCGACGACGTCGACCAGCGGGTGAGTGGCCAGGAACAGGTTCTGCCGATGATAGTCGCGAATCACCGCCTCGCGATCCATCGGGACATAGAGGGGCCAGTGCGTGCCGCCCACGACGTATTCGACCGCGTACTGCGCCTTGTCTTCGGCCGTCAGTCCGATCGCCGCCGGGCCGCCGGCCGGCCCGGCGGCCCGGCGCAGGCCATAGACACGGTAGGTATCCTCGTACCGGCCGCTGGCGAGCTCGTCCAGTTCCCACTGCGACACGCAACTGACCTCCACTCCGAAATGGAAGCGGGGGGACGGGCTGACAGACAGGTATTCCTCTCTGGATCGGGCGAGATCGGGCAGGTTGTACGGCGTGTGGATGTGGTCCGTCAGCCCGAGATCGGTAATGCCCGCCGCGCGCGCTTCGGTAACCAGATCGGAGATGAGCATACAGGCGCTGTCACAGGAATTGCGCGAATGAATGTGCCAGTCGGATGTGATGCGCATCTTGCCGCCCCTCGATGCCCGGCCCGGAATATCAAGATACCGTACAACCCTCACGGCATCAAGTAGACGCGGGCGTCACCGGCGGCCGGGAAAACGCTTGTGTTTGGAGTGCCCGCCAATCATGCTCTTTGCATGCGCAAGACGTCCAAGGGCAGTGGTGATCTCGCCGACGAATGGGCTGAATGGTACAGCCTGACGCCACAGCAGCGTTGGAGAGAGAGCCAGAAGCTGTGGGCATTCTACCTCGAGATGGGGGGCTCGCTTGATCCGGAACCCGATAGGCAAAGTCCTTTCAACGCTGCGTACTCACGACGTGCGTTTCCTGCTCATGGGCGGCCAGGCATGCGTGTTCTACGGCGCAGCGGAGTTTAGCCGCGATACCGACATCGTTCTGCTTGCCGAGCAGCAGAATCTCACCCACCTGTCCGCAGCCTTGGCAGAACTCCAGGCCGAATGCATAGCCGTGCCACCTTTCGCTGCCGAGCATCTGGTCCGCGGCCACGCCGTGCATTTCCGCTGCCGCCATCCCGAGGCAGACGGTATTTGGATCGACATCATGTCGGTGCTCCGAGGCGTGGAGCCGTTCGAGCGACTGTGGGCGCGGCGCACCACGATCGAAACGGAATCCGGAGAGGTGCACGATCTGATATCGCTGCCGGATTTGGTCAAGGCGAAGAAGACCCAGCGCGACAAGGACTGGCCGATGATCCGACGCCTGGTCGAGGCGAACTATCACGAACATCGGGACAGCCCTGCGAGGGAGCAGGTCGATTTCTGGCTGCGGGAATGCCGGACGCCAGGCCTGCTCATCGAAATCGCGGGGCAGTACCCGGGGCAATTGGCGGTCATCGCCAAGGAGAGACCTCTTCTCGAACGGGCACGAGCGGGAGAACACGAGGCCGTTCTGAACGCGTTGGAGAAGGAGGAGAAGTCGGAACGTGAGGCGGACCGCGCGTACTGGGCGCCTTTGGTGGCCGAACTCGAGCAGATGCGCCATGCCCGGAGCCGCGGCAAGTCGGACTAGCCCAAGTTCGACAGTAACGCCAGCGGATCGTCCTTTTTTCCGGGTCCCCACGAGCAGAAGAGGCCTGTATGTGGGTTTGTGATTTGAGGGAGGCCGTGTAGTGGAGACCCGGGGGTTGCACGGGAGCAGCTGAAGGGCGGATACTCTTGGCATGTTCCTGAGGCGAAACCGGCGAAAGAAGAACGGCGAGGTCTATGAGTATTAGACGCTCGTAGAGTCGCTGCGCACGGCACGCGGGCCCCGTCAACGAGTGGTTGCGATGTTGGGCAAGTTGCCCGGTCTGAACGAAAAGGAACGGGCCGGGTGGGATGAGAGCAGTCGATTACTCGATGGTCGAGAGCGCTTGCCGGTGCAAGCGGATCTGTTCGGGACCGAGCCGGATCCCCCTGAGTGGGCACAGGTCAACCTCTCGGGTGTGCGTGTCGAACGGGTCCGCGAGTTCGGCAAAGCATACGTGGCCTTGGCTCTGTGGCGTCGGTTGGGCCTGCATAGCTTCTTCGAGGAACATGCCCGACACGGCCGAGAAGCGGTCGACTCGGCAACGGTGGCGAGCATGTTGTGCCTGGGCCGATTCTGTGCATAGGAGTCGGAACTGGCGCTGAGTGAAAAATGGTATGCCAATACGGCTCTCGATGATCTGCTCGGAGTCAGCGGGGCCGAGGTGTACGACCATCGACTGTACCGGGGCTTGGACGAGTTGCTCCCGCTACGAGAAGATCTCTTCGCGCACCTGCGCGAACGGTGCCGCAGCTTGTTCGGATCCCGCTTTGAGTGCCTGCTCTACGATGTAACCAGCACATACTTCGAGGGCCTGTGCGAGCGCAACCCGCAGGCGCAGCGCGGGTACAGTCGCGATGGCCGTCCGGACTGCAAGCAGGTCTGTATCGGCTTGGTGGTTACTCCCGAAGGACCGCCATTGGCCTACGAAGTGTTCGCCGGCAACCGCACGGATGTGACCACCGTTGAAGAGATCGTTGATCTGATGGAGGAGAAGTACGGGCGCGCCGAACGGATCCGGGCGATGGACCGTGGTATGGTCAGCGAAGAGAACCTCGAATACCTGCGCCAGCGTGATGCGCTATACATCGTGGGCACTCCGAAAGGGCGGTTGCGTAAGTTCGAGCGAGAACTGCTTCAGAAGAAGAACTGGCAGGAGGTCGAGCCCGGGGTGGAGGTGAAGCTCATCGACCATCCCGATGCTCAGGGTCAGGAACGCTATGTGCTGTGCCGAAGCGCGGCCCGGCGCGAGAAAGAGGCGGCGATGCTCCAACGCCAGAGCGATCGCCTGCGGAACAAGCTTGAGCAGATCGATGCCTCATTAAGAAAACGACCGCAGAAGCCCGAGGTGGTAGAACGCCGCATCGGCCGTTGGCTCGGACGAAACACAATCGCCGACAAAGTGTTCCATGTGGAAGTGATTACCAAAGCCGCGCGAGCCGTGGGACTGAAAATCGAAGAGGATAAGAGCAAAATAGACTGGGCAGGAGCTTCGCAGGGCGCCTACTTGTTGCGCACCAACTGCCGGGAGGAGGATCCCTGTAAGCTGTGGCGTTGGTATATCCACCTGACCGAAGTAGAAGGTGCTTTCCGTGTCGGCAAATCCGATCTAGGCATGCGGCCGATATACCATCAACGCCAAGATCGCGTAGAGGCTCACATCATGGTCTGCTTCCTGGCTCTGGCGATGTGGCGCTGCCTTGAGATGTGGCTCCAAGCCAAGGGTCTCGGCGACTGTGCCCGTCAGCTCCTCGAGCAGATGGCCACTATCCACTCAATGGACGTGGTCCTGCCCGTCAGAGACAAGCCAGAGGTCCGGCTTCGCCTGGTCGCCAAGCCAGAAGAACTGGCCGCCGAACTTCTTACCCGGCTACAGATTGCTTTGCCTACTCGGCCAAGAACCATCCAGAATGTAGTGGAGAAAAACGCCGTTCAGTGACAGACTTTCCGCGCAATCTCACGTTTATGGGCGCATAACTGTCGAACTTGGGCTAGCGCTCACGGCGGCTCCTCCGCGCACGGGACATCAACCGCACGGTCTCCTCGATGAACGGCAACAGGGTTCGAGCCCTCCCAGCCAGGTTGCCCGCACGCACCCGGGCCTGCGCTGCCGCAGCAGCGTCAAACGCGGCTTTCAGAATACCCACTTCCGCGTTTTCCGGGTCGATCGCATACACAGGCCTGGCGCACCTCCTGGTGCGCGTAACCAGTCCCTCCCTGACGAGCCCCGCCAACGCCCGTTCGGCCGAATGCGGATGGACCCCGCCCAGCCGGGCCACATAGCGCAACCCCACTGGCTCCGGTTGATACGCCAGCGCGCGCAAGATCTCCGAACGAGCCACCGACCCCAGCATGTGCCCAAGCGTTCTCATGAGCTTACCGTACAATTATTTAGACACTTCCTCAAGCGCATTCGCCGATCAAGTGACCCCTCGCCCCTCATTGACGAACGGGAGATCGGCGGTAATCCTTCCCGGATACGGCGACAAGCGAAGGAGGATAGAGATGACCCGCAAGCCGGTCGGACGAAACGACATTCCGCAGCTGTTCCGCACGACGGCCCTGAACAGGGTTGAACCGCTCCTCAACCGCCTCAATCCCGAGGGCTACTTCGGGCCGGGCGGGCCTAAGGCGCTCAGCCACGAAAGGCAGTTCATCTATCCGCTGGCCTACTTCTACAAAACACCGTTCCCCGGCAACCCGTACGGCGGGGAAAGGAGGATTCTCGACGCGGCCGTTTCGATCGGAACTCACGTGGCGCGCTGCACGCTGAAGAGCGGCGAAATGGAGTATGAGTCTCGCGGGTACCACGGAAGAGTGGTCGACCAGCGGTTCCTGTACTTCTGGATCAAGGCCTATGCGCTTCTCAAGAGAGACCTGCCGCTGTCGATAGGCAAGCGTTGGGAATCCGCCATGAACCGTTCGCTCCGCCATCTGAACCGCCGGCTCACCGGTTATCTGGAACAGGAGCGGTTCAATTGGAAGTCGTTCGGGACCGGTCCCAATCACGCCATTCTCTACGCCACCGCGTTGTACCAAGGCGGTCTGCACTTCAAAAACAAAGCGTGGAAGGCGAACGCACTCGAGTTCGCGGAGCGATTCGCCAAATTCCAGGACCCCGAAGGGTATTACCCGGAAGGGGGCGGGCCGGTCTGCGTCTACTCCCTGCTTTCGCACACCGGCGTGGCGCGGTTCGCACTGTGGACAGGGAAGAAGCCGTTTGTTGACGCCTGTCATCGGGCGTTTGCCTATGAGCAGAAGATCTGCTACCCCGACTTCTCCTATGTGGGGTTGATCGACAAGCGGCAGCATTACTCCCCTATCCCCGCCATCTGGGGACTGTTCGGATACAGCTTCACGCCCGAAGGCAGGGCGTTCGCCGCCAGGAAGATGGCGGCGCGGCTGAAGAGGCGCCCGGATCTCGGCGGCGAGGATTCGGCGCTGTGTCTCGAGAACTTTGAGAGCTGGCAGCACGGGCCGTGCGCGAGGATCAGATCCTGGCGGGGCGAGACGTTTCTCGGGAACCGCATCTGTTTCGTGCGGGAGAAGGGTTGGCAGTACGATTTCTGCGTCAACGCGGCGATTGTGAATCCGAGAAGCGCCTTCAGGCTGGCCGATGAGAAAGTCTACAGCGTCTGGCATCGATCCCTGGGCGCGCTGGTGTTGGGAACCCAGGACAAACACCAGCCCCGGCACAACACCTTCTGGGCGAAGAGCGGCGAGGAACTCGGCGTCTTTCTCGGCGGCCGGATCGGGAACAAGGCCCGGCCGCGTTACGTCGAAGCCGTCTACTCGAACGGACTGACCGGCCGG
>JAFGHX010000377.1 GCA_016929905.1 Kiritimatiellia bacterium | reverse complement strand
CGCCGCTTCTACCTTCCACCGAACAGGTCCGCCTCCAGCTCATCGCCGTGCTCGCCGCTCTCGACTGGCTCGACGGCCAGGCGTGAGCGGAAGCGGCGGGACGCCGCTTCTACCTTCAGGATCCTGCCGGCTGCGCGCCGCCCGGGTCACGCTTCATCGCCACGGTGCGCAGTTCGGTCAGATGCGCGTCGATCGCGCGCGAGAGCGCGTCGGCCACCCGGTTGAAGGCCGGCAGGTCTGCCCGCACAACGGAGTAGAATTTCGATTCCGAAAGCGACGACTCGATCCCGATCGCCGTGGATACCGCCTCGCTCGGCGTCGTGGTCTTGTCCATCGCGCGGGCAATCGCCGCCTTGATCCGGTCGATCTCTTCGCGCAAGGCCGATTCGCGGAAGGTGCCGATGTTCCACAGCACGTCGCCTTCGTCCAGCAGCGGCTCCAACTGCTTCAGCAACGCGGCGTGCCCGCGCTCCTGCTTCGCGAGCCCGCTCCAGAAGGCCGACATCGCCGGGAACAGCAGTGCGTACTGGTCGTACAGATGCCCGATGATCCGTTCCCAGTTCATCAGGCCCTCGAGAATCCCGCGTTGCGCCGCACGAATCTGGTCCTTCGCGTTCATGGCGTTCTCCTGCATCCTGTCGTCACGCTCCAGGTCCTGCACATGGCATACCATACCGCAGAACAGGCCGGCGCGACGACCAAAAAGAGGCCTCGTGAGGCCAGCCGTTGCGGCGCCCCGATGAATCCCGTGATTGGCACCCACGCCAAACCGTGTACAATCTCCAGTGTGGAGGGAGGGCGCCCTGAGATGTTCAGAAACCTGTGGCGTACCGTTCGGACCGCGGTGTGGGTGATCGGCATCCTGCTTTCCTTCTTCGCGGTTGTCGAACTCATTCGCGCCTATCAGGTCCTGCGCGCGCTGCATTGGGCCGCCGGCACTGCCTACCTGTTCGTGCTGTTCGTCGCCGTCGCCTGGTGCGTGGCCTATTATGTCGTCTCCGTCGTACGGCGGCCCGCCGTGCTGATCCCCCCGCAACGTCCGCTCGAGCCGTCCGCCGCGCTCGGCGAGTTCAGGGCCTATGGCCGCTACCTGCACAAGCTCCTGACACGGCTCTCCGTCAATGAACAACTGCCCGAAGAGCAGCGCCGCGCCTTGCGGGACGAGGCGGTCGAACTCAGGCGCGCGCTGGCCGTGCGCCCGGGTGACAAGGCCGAACTGGACGCCGCGTTCAGACGGCTCGAGACGGAAGCCGTGCAGCCGGCCATGGATGTGTTGGACGGCCTGGCCGAGAAGGAAGTGCGGAGCAGCGTCCGCGACGTCATGATCGCCGTTTCGCTCAGCCCATGGCGCTCCGTGGACCTGCTCGTGGTTCTCTACCGCAACCTGGGCATGGTCCAGCGGCTGATCGCCGTCTACAACAACAGGCCACGCCTCAAGGAACAGGTTGCGATCCTGCGCGACGTGCTCTCGGTCGTCGCAACGGTCAATTTCCTGAATCTCGGCACGAAACTGTTGGAAAACCTATGCGCCAGTGTG
The DNA here is from genome assembly GCA_016929905.1 of Kiritimatiellia bacterium. Classification (GTDB taxonomy): domain Bacteria; phylum Verrucomicrobiota; class Kiritimatiellia; order JAFGHX01; family JAFGHX01; genus JAFGHX01. The sequence continues at coordinate 35,541 of JAFGHX010000377.1, read as the reverse complement.
CCGGGGCTCGGCCGCATCGCCGGCGAAGTGGCCCAGGGCACGGGCGCCGGCATGTTCACAAGCGTGGCCGGCCATGCCGCGATCGACCGGTGCCGTGCGTTCAGGGGCTGGGACGAACGCACGGCCGTCGCGACCATCGGCGAGAAGCTGCACACGTTCTGGGCCGATCTGAAAGGCATTGCCGCGGAGGATCTCCTGCCGCACTTCGGCGAGATCACGGCGCGCATGAAGGAAGGCGTCCAAGCCGCGTTCGAGAAGACCGGCGACGTGCTCGATTCGTTCGTCCGCCGGCCCGTCGTCTCGGCCGGCCGGGGCGTAGCGGATACCGGCACGGTCATGTGGCGCGCGGTCCGCCGCGCCGGCGGCTACACCTGGGACAAGGCCGTCGTGGGCGCCAGGGCGACCGGCCGTTTCGTCGGAGCGGCCGCCGTGTACGGGGGTAGGGGGCTGTGGCGCGGCACGGTCGGCGGCGCGCGCCTGCTGGCACGCGGCGCCGGCGCCGCCGTCAAAGGCGCCAAAGCGGGGACTCGCAAGTTGCGCGAGCATGCCGCCGCCCGCAAGAGCCAAACCCCGCCGCCCGCCGAAACGCAGCCGGCTCCAGCCGAGAAGCCAGGGCAGCACGACGCATCCTGAGACCCCGCGGCCGGCCGACTCCACGCTTGAGCCGCACCGCGCCCGCCGCTAGAATCCAGGCCGGGCATGACGCGGCGGGGAATCCGCGCGTACCGCCGCTCAGCCGCAAGGCAACGCACGCGTGAAAGACGGACCCGATACCACCCAGCCGCCCGCCAGCCCGCTGCAGGGCCCCGAAGGCGAGCCCTGGCATCCCATCCTCGAGCGCGTGCCGCTGCCACGCCTCATCGAGCTGCTCGCAGAACCCGGCGTGACGGTTGTCGAGAGGCCACGCTGGACGGCGCTGGCGCGCCGCAATCGGGATTACCCATCCCGAGATCGCGTCCTGCCCGACGACGAACTCGACTTCGTGCTGGAAGGCTCGATCACCGGCACGATCCAAGACCAACCCGTGACGCTCAAACCCGGCTCCCTCTTCTGGATGCCGCCCGGCACGCGCCACTCTCTGCTCTGGCCGACAGGACTTGTGTATTACCACTTGCATTTCTCCATCGAGCGCGGCGACACGTGCTTCCGGCCCCGGAAACCCTTCTTCCTGTTGCATAACGTCTGGGCCCTGGAGCCCTTCGTCAAGGCCTTCTGCGAAGAGGTCCGCATAAGCGTCCCGCACAAACAACTTCGTATGAAAGCCTTCTTCGTCTTGTTGCTCTCCGCGATCGAACGCTATCTCAAGATTCAGACACCCGCCGGGCGCACGCAGCTTCTGACGAAGTTTCAGCAGGACGCCCTGACGCGCTACGTCACCCGCAACATTTCTGCGCGTCCCGGCGCCGCCGAATTGGCCGCCATTGCCAAGCTCTCCCCCAACTACTTCTCCCGCGTGTTCCGGAACACGTTCGGCATGCCGCCCCGGGCCTGGCTCCTTCAGCAACGCATCCAAGCGGCCGTCACGCTCCTGCTCGAAACCCCAATGACCGTCACCCACGTCGCCCACGACTTGGGCTATAACGATATCTACCTGTTCAGCCGCCAGTTCAAACACATCACCGGCATGAGCCCCTCCGCCTTCCGCCATACCTATTCCCTCCCCCCGAATCCCTGAACTTGCTCGCAAACTTGCTCGAGAACTTACTCGAGAACCCGCCTTCGCACGGCGCTACGGCGGGCGCGGCTTACTCGGGAACTTTCCGCCAGAGGCCGATCAGCCTCTGGCTGAACTCGAGAACCTTCCGCCCAAGGCTTCCGCCGTCGTCCCGCGGCGCAAGCGCCCCGGGACTATGGCGCGACAAGTCCGCCGTCGCCCCTCGGACTATGGCGCGCCAGGGCCGGCTTTTCTATTTTCGTCAACAACTCAGTACAAATCCTGTGAACTCAGTCCATGGCCAAAGCTGCTAATTTAATTTAGAGTGCTACACAGATCGCTCCAATAGTTGTTCACCACATAGTCCAAACCCGGGAAGGCCCATGAAACTCATGAATCCCACGAACTCCACGACCGCCACCAAACCTGGAACGCCCACAAGCCCCACCCAACCCACGTCCCCCGCCAGAAGACTGGCCGACCTTGCACTCACCTTCACCCAGGCATACAAGGACCATCTCCACGACCCGATCCCCATTCGCGAGGCGCACTGCCTCAAGACCCTGTTTCCTGCCACCTGTCTGGACATCCAGGATCAGGATCTCTTTGCCGGCCGCAAGATGGAGCATCTCCTGGCTTGCTTCCATCTTCAGTACAATGCCAACGGGAAGCTTCTCCAGAAATGGATGACCCAGTATCTGGCCCACGAACCGGTCGACGACGACCTCGACACCCGCCACAAGCTGATCGGCAGCTTCTGCGGCTACTGCTATGACCATGTGCGACTCCAGCAACTGAGCAAGAACCCCGAGTTCAGCCCCGAAGAACAGGATGCCATTTCCGGGATGGTCGACTTCTGGTTCAAGGAACAGACCAAATCCAAATTCGTCGAGCTCCTTCCTCGGGAGGTCAAGGAGAGCATGGACCTCAACGCGCGCGCCAACGGCTATGTCGGGCTCTTCTTCCGGCTGACCTGCGCGTCGCTCGATTACGACAAGCTGCTGCGGCTCGGTATCCCCGGCCTCAAGGACCATATTGGCGAATGCCGCGCCCGCGCCGCCTCCTCCGGCGGCGATCTCGCCTTCTATGACGGGATGCTCATGGCCCTCGACGTGCTCGTCGACGTGTGCTGCCACTACGAGCGGCAGGCGCGCGACAAGGCGCGGACAGGCACCGACGGCATGCGCCGCCGCGATCTGCTGCAGATGGCCGACTCGCTCGACGCCATCACCAAGCGTGCGCCGAGCACGCTGCGCGAAGCCATCCAGCTCTTTCTGATCTACAGCGTCCTGGCGCACATGCTGAACTACGGGCGCATGGACGTGTACCTCGGCGATTTCTACGCCGACGACATCGATTCCGGCCGGCTCACCGAAGCCGAGGCCAAGCGCCTGCTCGCCGGGCTCTGGCCGCTGCTTCAGGAAAACACCACCAAGTGGATGGGCCGCCTGCTCATCGGCGGCAAGGGCCGCCGCAACCAGGCCAATGCCGACCGCTTCGCCCTGGCCGCGCTCGACGTCACGCAGGAACTGCGCCTGACCGAGCCGAACCTGACCCTGCGTTTCTATCAGGGCCAGAACCCCGCCCTGTTCAGCCGGGCGCTCGACCTGATCGGCTCGGGCTGCGTGCATCCGTCGCTCTACAACGACGACGTGAATATCCCCTGGCTCGCCAGGACCTACGGCGCGACCGAGGCCGAGGCCTGCGCTTATCTTCCCGCCGGCTGCGGCGAATACGTGCTCGAGGGGCTGAGCCTGAACTCGCCCAATTCGACGATCAACTACACCGCCGCGCTCGACCTCGTTCTGCACAACGGGTTCGACACGCGGACGCAAACGCAGATCGGTCTGCAACTCGGTACGCTCGAGCACTTCGACAGCTACGACAAGCTCGTCGATGCGCTCAAGAAGCAGATCAGCCACACGAACGGACTGCTCGCCACCCGCCACAAGCTCGAGGTGCAGGCGGAGGCCGAATCCGCGGCCTTTCTCTTCATGAGCATCTTGAATGCCGACTGCATCGCGCGCGGGAAGTCCATCGTCGACGGCGGCATTCGCTACAACGGCGCGATCGTCGAGTCGTTCGGGCTCACCAACGTCGCCGACAGCCTGTTCGTCATCCGGGACCTGGTCTACGAGCGCAAGATCATGACGCTCGAGACACTCGTCGAGATCGTCGACGCGAATTTCGAGGGGTACGAGAAGGAGCGGCGCCTCATGCTCGCGCTGCCGAAATACGGGAACGACGACGTGGCCGTCGATCGCCTGTTCAACCACATGCACGAGTTCGTCTGCGCGGATACCCTGTCCAAGGCGGAGGCGACCGGGTTCGACTACTTCACGATCTGCAGCATGAACTCCGGCGGGCACGGCTACGGGCTCAACACCAAAGCCTCGCCCGACGGGCGGCGGGCCGGCGAACCGCTCGCGCTCGGCAACAACCCGACAAGCGGCCGCGACCGGAACGGCGCGACCGCCCTGCTCAACTCGCTGGCGCTTCCGAAACCGATGCATTCCGGATTCGTTCAGAACCTAAAGCTCTCACCCGCCATCTTCAAGGGCGAGAACCGCCGCCGGCTCGAAGCGCTGCTCGACACCTACTTCGCCGGCGGCGGCACGCAGCTCATGATCACAGTCGTGAACAAGGACGATCTCGAAAAGGCGCTCATCGAGCCCGAGAAATACCAGAACCTGCTCGTCCGAGTCGCCGGCTTCACGGCCCGATTCGTGACGCTCCAGCCGTCCCTGCAGCAGGAAATACTGAATCGGACGTTGCACGGGTGAGGGGCGGGGCCGGTCGCCTGGACCGGTCCGGCATCTGGGGGGGGGATGGCGGGGCGTCGTGTGTTCTGTTGGAGGGTTGGCCTCCCGCCGACTGCGGGGACCCCTCGATGGACTCGGGAGGCCGCGACGGCTCTCCACCGGACCGACGGCGGGTTCAGTATTCAGCGTTCGGCCTTGCCCCTCTTCCCCTTCTTCTCGAACACAAGAAGATCCGTCTCGTTGTGGCAGTACTGATACAGGACAATCTCGTCAATCCCATCCCCCGTCAGATCGGCCGAGACGAGATAGCAGGCACCGGCGGCGTTTTCTTGATCCTCCCAAATGTACTTGCCGTCCGCGTCAAAGACCCGCATCGCGTAGCGTCCGGGACAGCAACCTGGGTGGCTGATGTCGTTGAGCGCCACGCGTCCGCGCATGCCGGGTGCGTACGTGATCGGGCATTCGAGCCGCATGTGGTGTGTGCCCAGGCCCTTTCGCCTCAATGCCTTCCAACTTGCCAGACGCGACCCCGACAGCTGCTTGAGCGTGTAGGAGCTGTTGGCGAAGGCAAGCTCATAGTCCCTAAGAGAAACCTCGCCGTCAGGATCTCCCCCGTTTGAGTGAAACGTCAGCCGAAGTCCTGCTGGGCTGTTCGTTGCACACAGAAGTCCTGGACTGGACATCACGTTCACGCGCCACGTCAGACGGGTGCGGAGCACCGTCGTATACAGCTCGGAATCGAAAGACGGGCTCTTCAAATCCCGAATCTCGAGTTCCTCCCACGGCGGTATAATGCCGTCACGACGCGAGAACCGCTCGAGAAGCTCACGCAGATTCGCCACGGCAGCCTTCGTCCGGAAGAAGAGGGTTCCGCTCACCGGCTCCAATGTCACCCGCGTGCACCCCGGCACGTCCCGCCAGTATCGATCCGTGACCGTCGTGGCGTACCGGTCGTGGTGAATGTAGCATCCCCGGATCGTGTACCGATGTTCGCCCGAAGACAGGACCTCGTGCGTGATTGAGCCGGGCAGCTTCTCCCCGAAAACCGCCCCCGCAAGCAGAAGAAAGCCGGGAATCAGTGCGATCCATTTCATGTCGGGTTCCTCTGTGGAAGGATATCGGGCCGGTCCGCCGAAGACAAACCGTTTCTGCCAATATGCGTTGACTGCCGCCGGCGCGACATGCACAGGCGCCAGCGCCGGCACCGGAAAGACCCGCCAACTCGCCAAACACGGGCGCAAGCGGGATGAAACGCAGCCCTGTCTACCCGCGGAACCCAAGGACCAGGAAGGGGCGCAGAAGACTCCCTCAGAAGAGCTGGTCAAAGACAGTGCCGCCCTGTGAAAGCGGTGAACGGCCTCCAGACCAGTCCCCAGCCTTTGGGTCAGCAATCGGCGCAACTCCATCTGCGCATCGAGATCTCCCAACTCTGCGGCCTTGCTGTACCACCTGAGCGCCTTCACGTCGTCCCTCTCGGCCGCTATCCCGTGATGATAGGCGCGCGCGACCTCTGTCAGGAACCCGGGATGGCCCGCTTCACCATACCGTTTCATGTACCCGTAGTCCTGCGCGCGGAGGAGTTCTTTGATGCCGAGATTGCGCCAGCCGACTTGCGCCTTGATCGTAAACACGGTTCTGCCCTGGTTGTCCTTGCGGTGATAGGACTTTATCTGTCCCAGCCCGAATGCTAATGTCTCCGGTAATGCCGCGACGGCCCGGCACGCAGACGAGGCCGAGACGCCCATGCTCACCTTCCACAAGAGCAACAGACTCGAGCATCTCGCGGATGCGCTTGCGGAGATCGTGGCGCAGCCGCTGTCCTACCCCCTCGCCCGGGAAACCGTCCTCGTCCTCAGCCGGCCGATGCAGCATTGGGTCTCGCTCCAGCTGGCGGAGAAGCACGGGATCTGCGCGAATATGGATTTTCCGTTCCCGCTCAAACTTCTCGGCACCCTCTTCAACGAGAATCTTGACCTGGCCGCCGAAAGAACCGCCGGCTACGAGGCGCGGGCCGCCACCTGGAGCGTTATGGAGTTTCTCGGAAATCACTGCGAGGAAGAGCCATTCCAGCATATCCGGGCCTATCTCCAAGGCGACGACACGGGCCTGAAACGCTACCTGCTCGCCGCGCGCATCGCCAACCTGCTCGATCAGTACACCGTCTATCGCCCCCTGATGATGCAGGACTGGCAGAAAGACGAATACCAACCCGCCGGACCCGACGAGGCCTGGCAGGCCATCCTGTGGCAGGACCTCGTCGGCCGCCACGGCCCGAGCCATCATGCGGCCATGGCGCACGCGTTCCTGAAAAGGTTCGGTGAGAGCGAAGAGCCTCCGAACGGTCTCCCGGAACGCATCTCCCTGTTCGGCGTCTGCGCCCTGCCTCAGTTCTACCTGTCGGTCTTCCAGTGTCTGGCGCGTTGGATTCCGATCCATGTCTTCATGCTTGCTCCGTGCCGGCTGTACTGGGGCGAGATCAAGTCGCGGCGCGATATTGTCCGGGAGAAGCTGCGAGGGGACGGCAAGCTCAATGAGGACGAGGAGCACTACGAGACCTTGAACAGCCTGCTCGCCTCCATGGGCAAGCTCGGCAAGGAGTTCATGGATATGGTGCTCGAACCGGACGACTGCGTGGAAGAGGAGCATTTCGAACCGCCCGCAGCCAACACCGTCCTCGCCGCCGTGCAGAGGGAAATCCTGGACCTGACCGAGCCGGACACGCGCGAGGTAGCCGAGAACGACGGCTCCATCCAGGTCCACGGCTGCCACGGTCCCATGCGCGAGGTGGAAGTGTTGCAGGATCGGCTGCTGGATCTGTTCGAGCGCTACCCCGACCTCGAACCCCGCGACATCATCGTGATGGCGCCGGACATCGAGTCCTACGCGCCGCAGGTACAGGCCGTCTTCGGCATGGACGAGAGCGCCAAGCGCCACATTCCGTACTGCATCGCCGACCGCAGCGCGCGGTACGCCAGCTCCGTGGTGAACGCGTTCCTGGGCATCCTCGACCTGGCCGGCGCGCGGCACACGTCGACCGAGCTGATGACCATTCTCGAAACCGAACCCGTGTCCCGTCAGTTCGGGCTCGACCCCGAAGCCGTGGAGCACGTCCGCAATTGGGTCGCCGAGACGCGCGTGCACTGGGGGCTGGATGAGGCGGACCGCCTGAACCGCGGCTTGCCGGAATCCGCAGCGAACACGTGGAAATGGGCGCTGGACCGTATGCTCCTGGGCTACGCGTTGCCGGGCGAGGGCACGGATGTGTACGAAGACATCTTGCCCTACGATGAGATCGAGGGCGGCGAGGCCGACGCGCTCGGCGCGCTCGCCCGCTTCGTCACACTCGTGTCTGAGTTCGACAAAGAAGCGGCCACAGCGAAGAAAGTGCCCGACTGGACCAAGCTGCTGAACGGCGTGCTGGAGAGCTGCATCCACGTGTCGGCCGACACGCAGGACGACGTTTTTACCGTGCGCCGCGCCCTGAACGAGCTGGAGCAGGCCGCGACAACGGCCGAGTTCGAGCAGGAGGTCTCTCTCAAGGTCGTTCGCGCGGCCTTGGAAGGACATCTGGTCAACCGCATCCCGCTCCGGTTCCTGTCTTACGGCGTCAACTTCAGCGCGTTCGTGCCGCTGCGCAGTATTCCGTTTCGCGTCGTTTGCCTGCTTGGCATGAACGACGCCGACTTCCCGCGCATGGACCATCCGCTCTCATTCGACCTGATCGCCGGCTCGCCCAAAACCGGTGACCGCTCCCGGCGTGCCGACGACAGGTATCTCTTTCTGGAGGCTATTCTCTCCGCGCGCGACGTGCTCTATATCAGCTACGTGGGCAAGAGCCTTCGCGACGACAGCGATATTCCGCCCTCGGTACTGGTCAGCGAACTCGTCGACTATGTGGCCCGCGACGACAAGGCCCTGCGCGAACGGCTCGTGACCGCACACCCCCTCCAGCCGTTCAGCCCGCTCTACTTCCAGAAAGAGGGCGGTCCGCGCCTGTTCAGCTATTCCGAGGACTATTGCGTGGCGAGCACGACGCTGGCCGGCGAGAAGCGCAAGCCCGACCCCTTCTTCACAGGACCCGTCGCGCTGCCCGAAGAAGACGAGTTGAATGTCATCACAATTGGCGACTTGTGTTCTTTCTTCACGTGCCCGGTCCGTTTCCTGCTGCAGCGCCGTTTCGATGTCCACCTCCTGACCGACAAGCAGGACGTGGAAGAAGACGAAGGATTTGCCCTGGAGAAGCTGGAGGACTACCTGCTTGGCAACGAGTTGCTGGAGATGTACGCCAAGGGGATCGACCCGGAGCATGCGGAGCAGATCATGCGGGGCAGAGGTTGCCTCCCGCACGGGACGCCGGGATCAATTGCATTCCAGTCTCTCTCATCGGGCGTGCGCAAATTCATGAGCCAGCTGCAGGTTTTGAAGGCCGATCCGCGCGAGCACATCGATATCGACAAGACGATAGAAGATGTACATTTCACGGGACGTTTGAATGAGCTCTATGCGGACCACATGCTCCGATACCGTTTCGGATCGTTGCGCGCCTCAGATCAGCTCAAAGCGTGGATCGAACATCTGTTCCTGTGCGCACACGGCGAGAATGCCCCGACCCGGACTATATTGAAGGGCAGGGAACAGCGGGACAAGGTGGAGTTCAGCCCGGTGTCCGGTGCCGAGAACAAGCTGGCCCCGCTCGTCCGACTCTACCGCGAGGGGTTGTCCACGCCGCTGCGCTTCTTCCCGGCCGCCGCCTTGGCCTATGCAGAGACGGCGGCCATGGGCGAAGACGAGGAGAAGGCCATCGCAGCTGCGTTGACCCAATGGGAGGGGGTCCGAAATCGTGTCCAGGGCGAGCGGGACAAGTTTCCGAACAAGGAATACTACCAGGTCGCGTTCGGCGAGTTGTCAAACGAGGAACGGTTCGATACCGCCTTCCGCACACTGGCCGTCCAGGTCTTCCAACCCATGCTGGAGGCAAGAGAAACCACCAAGAAGACGAAGAAGAAGAGCCGTGCCTGAGACTGATCCATTACGAGCCGAGCTGAAGGGCGTGAACCTGATCGAGGCCAGCGCCGGGACCGGTAAGACCTATACCATGGCTGGCCTGTTCCTGCGCCTGCTCCTCGAGGAAGGTCTCACCGTGGATCAGGTGCTCGTGGTGACCTTCACGGAAATCGCGACGGATGAGCTGAGAATTCGCATCCGAAACCGGCTGCGCGACGCCATCCGCGCCTTTCGCACGGGAGAGGCAGGCAACGATGCGGCGCTCCAACTCCTGCTGGAACGGGTGAACGACCATTGCCTGGCGCGGACGCAGCTCGAGGACGCCCTGCGCGACTTCGACAATGCCGCCATCTCCACCATACACGGCTTCTGTCACCGCGTCCTGGGCGAGAACGCGTTCGAGAGCGGCGTGACCTTCGGGACCGAGCTCGTCCAAGACGATGCCTCCATCCGCCGGCAGATCATCGTGGACTTCTGGCGTCGGCAAGTGCACGGGGCTCACGAGCTATATGTGGACTACCTCGCCGCCAACAAGGGCAATCCTGACACGCTGATGGAGTTGGCCAATGTGAAGAAGGGCGCGCTGCCGCTCCGCCTCGTGCCGGAACTCGACACGGCCGGAGAGGCGGTCGATGAGGCCAAGCTGATCAAAGAAGCCGGAGAGCTCATCAAGGAGGTGATATCGCAGTGGCGGTCCGGCGGAAAAGAGATCGCGAACCTGTTGAAACACGCTGCGGAGCAAGAGATTCTCAGCAAGACGTCGTACAGAGACGACAGCATCGACGCCCTGGCGGCCGACATGGACGCATTTGCCGCGGCACAAGCCGAAAGCCTGGTACTGCCGGATAAATTCAAGAACTTGACCCCGGCAGGGCTGAAGAAAGGGACAAGAAAGAACAAAGTCACCCCGCATCACGACTTCTTCACGCTCTGCGGCGAAGCTCACTGCAAGGCAGAGGAGCTGTCCAAGGCGTTTCAACGCCGTATCATCGAGCTGCGGCGAGAGTGCCTCGAGAATCTGGAGACGGAATACCGCCGCATCAAGAAGGAGCGCAGTATCCAGTCGTTCGATGACCTGCTCCTGGACGTTCACAGGGCACTCAAGGGCGAGCAGGGCCCAGCGTTGGCCAGGCAGCTGCGAGAAAAGTACCGCGCAGCCTTGATAGACGAGTTTCAAGATACCGACCCCGTCCAATTTGAGATATTTGAGGCCGTCTACGCCGGCCACGACGACCGCCCCCTGTTCCTGATCGGCGATCCGAAGCAGTCCATCTACGCGTTCAGGGGCGCGGATATATTCTCCTATCTCAAGGCGAGAAGACAGGCATTGGACCCGTATCCGCTCAAGGTCAACTGGCGGTCCGAGGACGCGCTGGTCAGGGCCGTAAACACGCTGTTCGACAGCAAGCGCGTCAAGAACCCGTTCTTGTACGATCAGATCGAATACGTGAAGGTGGACGCCGCCCCCGAAGGAGACGACAAGCCGGAGCCGCTCACGATCGACGGGGAATCCACGCCGCCGTTGCGCCTTTGGTTTCTGTCGCGTACCGGCCGATGTCCTGACCCGACCAATGAAGCGTTGCTCGACCAGGCCAAGAATTCCACCGATCCCATCCCGAAAAAACGGGTGTGGAGAGACATCGATGACCGGGTCGCAACTGAAGCGGCCCGGCTCATCAACCTGGGCAGAGCGGGCCGCGCTTTGATCGGAAAACGTGGCTTGGAGCCGCGCGATATCGCCATCCTGGTTCGTGCGAATTGGCAGGCCGACAGCCTGCAGCAGGCCTTGAAGAACAGAAACGTCGCCAGCGTGGTCTATAGCACGGCCAGCCTGATGAAATCGCCTGAAATCGAAGAGCTGCATCGGATCTTCTCGGCGATCGCTTCATGGCGCGATGCCAGGCTCGTCAAAGGCGCGCTCGCCTCCCGTATCATGGGCCTGAGCGGCAATGATCTCGAAGCCTTGGTCCGGGACGAGCAGCGATGGGAAGACCGGTTGCTCTCCTTCCGCTTGTACCACGAGCTTTGGCAGGGACAGGGCTTCATCCAGATGTTCCGGGAGTTCCTGGTGCGAGAACATGTGGGCCAACGCCTGCTCGCCCTGCCCAACGGCGAGCGGCGCATGACCAATATCCTGCACGCGGCCGAACTGCTGCAGAGAGAAGCCGTGGAGCGGCGGTTGGGAATGGCCGGGCTTATCAAGTGGCTCGCCGATCAACGGGCTGGGAAAGGGGAGGTAGACGAGGAAAAGCAGCAGCGCCTCGAAAGCGACGAGAAGCGGGTCAAGATCATCACAATCCATCGCGTGAAAGGGTTGGAATTCCCGGTCACGTTCTGCCCGTTCCTCTGGGACGGTTATCTGCACACAAGCTTTGTCTACCACGACCGCGAACACGACGACCGCCTCACGCTCGATCTGCGCATGGCGCTCGACCCTCAGGAGGCCGCACTTGTCAAGCAGGAGGAATGTGCCGAGAACCTGCGCCTGGCCTACGTAGCGCTGACCCGCGCGCGGAATCTGTGCTACACGATTGCCGGACCGATCGAAGACTATGCGACGTCCCCGCTCGCCTACCTCCTGCACCAGGACACGATGGATATGCAGCCGGATGGGGGCTCCCTGATCGACTCGGTGGCGCAGCGGGTCGTGAGCATGACCGACGACGTCATGAAGGCGGATCTCAGGAAGGTGGAGGAGCGGGCACAGGGCGGCATACAGGTCTCCGAAATGCCGGGGCGCAGCCGGGAGAGGGTGGTGGCGGAGACGCCCGACACGGCCCACATGGAAGCGCGCCAATTCACCGGCAAGATCGACGGTACATGGCGGGTCACCAGCTACAGCGGGCTGGCCGGCGAGCACCGCATGGTCCCGCTCGATGAGCCGGACAGAGACCAGGATGACCTCGCTGAGGAAACGCCCGCCGAACCCGAAGACCACAGCATCTTCACGCTCCCGCGCGGCGCAGGCGTCGGAAACATGATCCATTGGCTGTTCGAGCATCTGGATTTCGCAGCCGCCGGCGACGCCGAGCAACGCGTGCTTGACGCGCTGCAACGCGCCCGGTTCGATCCGAAATGGGCGGAGGTTGTTACGGATATGGTCACGAAGGTGCTGCAGACCCCGCTCCTCGAGGACGGGGACTTGACGCTCGCCTCGGTCACGCCGGACCGCACGCTCTGCGAAATGGAGTTCTACTACCCGCTTGCGCCCATCACCGCGCAGGGCATGACCGCAATCTTCGAGCGGCACGGCCGCGCGCCGGACGGCGACGCGCCCGAGAAGATCGGCCGGCTCGTGTTTTCGCCCAGGCGCGGGTTCCTCAAGGGGTTCATCGACCTCATCTTTGAGCATGACGGCAGGTACTACATCGTCGATTACAAGAGCAACAGTCTCGGTATGGACGTGCAGGCCTATCGTCAGGAACGGCTCGCGCTGGCCATGGCGGCCGGCAACTATACGTTGCAGTACCATGTGTATGCGGTGGCCCTGCATCGCTACCTTCAGAAGCGCATATCGGAATACGACTACGAAAAGCATTTCGGCGGCGTCTTCTATCTTTTTGTCCGGGGCATGGACCCGAAGGCCGGCCCCGAGTACGGCGTCTTTGCCGACCGCCCGTCGGTCGGGTTGATAGCGGATTTGTCGGAGTATTTTGAGGGAGGGGGGAGGGTAGGGGCATCAGATCTTAATCGCACTCCTAATCCCTGATCAGGGGGCGGAGGGGGTCTGGCTCCGCCACGACTTCGCCCTCGTACCTCGTGGCTTCGTCGGGCTCCGCCCGGATTTGCGATTACGCGTGAGATTATGATGGGCGAACCGAAATGAACTCAACCATCCAAAACCTGCACGCCGCCGAGATCCTCTCGGATCTCGACCTCCACTTTGGCGAACTCATTGCCGGGTTCGGGGAACACCCGGACGAGCACATCCAACTCGCCGCCGCGCTCGCCAGCAGCTGGCGGAGGCGCGGGCATGTGTGTCTGGATCTCGCCGATCTGCAGGAGACCATGCTCCTCGGCCCCGACGGTCTACCTGTCGCCGATATCACGCTGCCCGAGCGCGAGGACTGGGTGAACGGGCTGCGCGCCGCGGACGTCGTGCGCGACGATCAGGCGGCCGAGACATGCAAAGCGCCGCTGGTGCTCGACAGCCGGGGCCGGCTCTACCTCTTTCGCTACTGGCGCTTCCAGAAATGGCTGATCGAAGGGATCGCGCAGCGCGTGGACGCGCCGGTCGAGGGGATCGACGAGGCAAGACTGAGCGAGGGCCTCGACCGCCTGTTCCCGGCCAGGCCCGGCATCGATTGGCAGCGCGCCGCGGCCGTCATGTCGGTCCTCAAGCGGTTCAGCGTTATCTCGGGCGGGCCGGGCACGGGCAAGACTTATACCGCCGCCCGGATCCTTGTTTTGCTCCTTGAACAGGATCCGAAGATCCGTATCGCCTTTGCCGCGCCGACGGGCAAGGCGAAGTCGCGCCTGCAGGAGTCTATCAAGGCGGCAAAGGCGGATATCGACTGCGACGCGGCCGTCAAGGAGCGGATTCGCGACGATCAGACCTTCACCGTGCACCGCCTGCTCGGCGGCCGGCCCGGTATGTCGCAATACCGCTACAACGCGGAGAACCCGCTCCCTTACGACGTGGTCATTCTGGACGAGACGTCCATGGTCGATATCGCGCTCATGGCCAGGTTGATCCGGGCCCTGCCGCCCGACGGCCGCCTCATCCTGCTCGGCGATCGCGACCAGCTCGCCTCCGTCGAAGCCGGGACGGTGCTGGGCGACATCTGCGATGCCGGAAACGAACATCCGTTCTCGTCCGCGTTCGCCGCCAAGGTCGGCGAGTTGGCCGGGATGCAGGTGCCGGCCGGCGAGGAGCACGGCCCCGTCATGCGCGATTCGATCGTCGTACTCCGCGAGAGCCGCCGCTTCCATCAGGACAGCCAGATCAACCGGCTGGCCCTGGCTGTGAATGCGGGCGATGCGGAGCGCGCTATTACGATCGTCAAAGGCGGCAGCACAGACGAGCTGATCTGGGACGAGATTCCCCGGATCGGCGCACGCCACGATACGCTTGCTCCGTATGTCAAGGAGGGCTACGCCGCTTATCTCGCCGCGCAGACCGTCGAAGACGCATTGAAGGCTTTCACCCGGTTCCGCATCCTGTGCGCACACCGGGTCGGCCCCTACGGAAGCGAAGCGCTCAACGAGATGGTGCGCGATATCCTGGCCGCCTCAGGCCGCGTCCTGCGGCATGGCGAGTGGTACCACAAGCGGCCGGTCATTGTGACCGAGAACGACTACAACCTGCAGCTCTTCAACGGCGATATCGGAATGACCTGGGAAGAGGCCGGTCAGACGCGCGTCTATTTCCCCGGCGAGCCCGGCCGGCCGCGCCCGGTCCGCACGACCGGCATGCCGACCCACGAGACGGCCTATGCGCTAACGATCCACAAAAGCCAGGGCTCGGAATTCGAGCGCGTGCTCGTCATGCTCTCCAACCGCGAATCGCGGGTCATGACCCGCGAGCTGGTCTATACCGGCATCACCCGCGCCCAGAGCCATGTCCATATCTGGGCCACCGAGCCAGTCTTCCGTCAGGCCGTGGCAACTTCCATCCAACGCGCCTCGGGGCTGCGTGATGCGTTGTGGGGTGGCGGCGTGTGATCCCTGCGCTCGGCAAGCGTCGCAGTCATCCGCGCGCCGTTTCTCATTCCTCGAGCGCCGGGCAAATGACCGGCGCGGGTTTCGCCGGTTCCTGATTCTGGTCGGGGTTCCGCTGCTTTGGCACCATGAAGAACAGCGCCCGCCGCGTTGCCGAGGATGTGTTGTCCAGCGTGATGCTTTGCGGCGGGTCCTCAAAACATAGGAGACCAGTTTGGCCGGCCGCCTGCAGGCCGAGCAGTTCCCCCACGTCTCAACGACGTTCCTCTTGCCCGCATTGCCTACGAAGAGGATGAACATATGGAGCCGTTCAGCCTTTCTCCCAATACCGCGCCTTCTCCGGCAGCACCCGCCGCACGCCTCCGCGCGGGTCCGGCACATCCCCCTCATACCGCGGGATCACGTGCACGTGCGCGTGGCCGATCGTCTGGCCGGCCGCCGCGCCGTCGTTCAACCCGATGTTGAAGCCGGCCGGTCGATAGCGTTCCTTCAGCAGCTCGCGCACCTCCCGCACCAGCTCCCAGACCGCCGCCTGCTCGGCGGGGTTGAGTTCGTAAAGACTCGCCACAACCTTGCGCGGCACCACCAGCGTATGGCCGTCGGATACCGGGTATTTGTCCAGGAAGGCGACGGCGTGTTCGGTTGCGATGAGGATGCGGGCTGGGGCGATTGGATGGAAGGGCGATTTGTTCATAGCCTCATCCTTTTTCCGCCAAGACACAGGCTTGTGCGTGTGCCTTCCGGGTAGGCCGCGCTTCACCGAAGCGCCGGCCAGGCCTCGGCTTCGGTGAAGCCGGGCCTACTTGGCCTTCGCGCAAGCCCCGCACAAGAGGCGATATTGTTCATCTTGCTTACATTCCATGGATCCCTTTCGGCCCGCGCATGTGCTGATAGGCCACTTCCTTGCCCGGTTTCGGTGCGTGATGCCAGAACTTGTCGGATTTGAGATAGAAGAATGGATCGATCGGGGTGGCGGAGTCGTCCTGCGCCCGAACAATCTCGAAGTAGCGCCGAAAGATTTCCCGCAGCTCGGGGGAGAATCCCTCTCGATTTTCCTTGAGCCGCCCGGTCTCGAACAAATCCAGGACGGCCAGCAGCAAGACCGGCTTATGCGGCCGCTCGTGTTGGCCCACCTTGTTGCAGCTCAGGCTGACGAAGGCGTCGAGGTACTTCTTCAGATCTTCGGGCATGACGATCTGTCTCCGTGAGGCCGCCGGGACTAATACTTGATCACACTGTACAGGCCTTTCGCGGCGTGTTTGCGCAGATCGAGGAGCAGTCTGTCTCTGCCCTTCATGTAGTCTGCCTCCGTACGCGTCAGGTACATCCGCGCGTGTGCCGCGGGATTGGCCGATTGAGATGGCTCGTAATGGCTTTCCGCCAGGTAGGCGTCGCCCTCCTTGTCGACCCGAACGTGATACTCCATGCCCTTTCTCTGCTCATCGGGCTTCTTGAACTCCAATGCTGCCGTTCGTCTCAGATGAAGGGCGTACCAAGTGGGAACATTGTAGCCCATTCTCAAGAACAGATTCTTCACCTCTGCAGCAGTCTTCAGCTGAATCCGGACCTGCGGCGCTTTCATATGAGCCATGGCCGATCTCCCTTCTTTCTACGCTATCGACGGGGAAGACTGTATCACATAGAAACGCGCAGTTCGAGCCCAAAGCGCGCCGGCAGGCAAGAATCCGGATGCCGCACAAGGAAATACACGACATCGGTCGTTTGGAGGGGATTGATCGCGGCCCCGTGACAGAAGGATCTCAGCTCCGCCGCCCTTCGCTCGATGTATCGGGCGTGGTTTTCACGCGGAAAGAACTGGAAGATGAGCAGGGACAGACCGGCGGCATACAGATCCGCGATCTCCTGGAAATACAGATACCGCGCGCTGTGTTTGCGGCCGTAGCGTACCGAGTTCACCTCCAACCCGTTGTCGGGGTCAAAGAAGACCAGCTCCCGCCCTGCGCAGGCCTGGCTCAGACCTGCGAAATACGCCCGTCGTTCAGCCCCGCTATCGGACAGGATCCGCGAGTAGAAGTTGCAGTTCGGGACGAGGGCGGATTCTTCGATAGTCGCCACGTTCCGCAGCCCTTGCGCCACGCGCGCGCAGAGGAAATCGTACAACTCGGGATCATGAGATCGGTACTTGTGCGACTGACCCAGGTAGGCGAGTTTCCGGCCGTCCGGTCCGCCGTCGTCCGGCGTGAGCATCCAGCAGACCGTTGTGCGGATGCCGCTGGGCAAACGGCGCAGGAGCGCGTACTTCCAGTAGTCGTTGATGTCGCCGAAGTATTGGTTCTTCATCTTCGATGGATGATCCCGGGCCGGATCTCGGCGTCGGGCGGCATCGCCCTGCCCGACGCCCTGCCAAGCGGCGGCCGTCGCTTGCTCCAGGTCCGTTACCGCCTGTCTGCTCAGGGCCTCCCGCTGTTCCGCAGAGCGGCCAGCGCCTCCGCGATCTCCCGGCCCTTGGCCTCGATCAGGTCCAGCAGTTCCTCGGGCGTACGCGTATCCACTACCGGTTTCTTGTTCGGGTTGACGGCTTTCAGATCGTACACCGCCGCTTCGATCGCCTTGGCCCGGGCCGCCGCGGCCTTTGACTCCTTGCGCAGGGCCTTTGCCAGCTCCTTGTCTTTGCATGCGGCGGCCTCGCGGTCCTTCTGGCGTCCCTCTTCCTTGAACGGCCGGGCTTCCTCGGCTGCCAGCTTCTTGCGCTGGTCCATGTCGACCGTCCAACTCAGTTCGCTGCCTGCACGTTCCGGGAGCAGCCGGAACAACTCCTCGAAGTGTTCGAGCGTGAGTGGCGTCTTCTTCCGGACCTTGACGTCGGTGAGATCGTAATACCAGATTGTTCGGGTCGGCTGGCCCTTGGTGAAGAACAGCAGATTCGTCTTCACGCCTGCGCCCGCGGCCGTGAAGACGCCGGCCGGCAGGCTGACGATGCACCAGAGGTCGCAGTCGTTCAGCAGCTTCTGCTTCGTCTTGACGAATGCGTCCTGGTTCGTACGGAAGAGCAACCCCTCGTCCAGTACGATGCCGCAACGGCCGCCGTCCTTGAGCGTTCGGATGACATGTTGCAGGAACAGGGCCTGGGTCGCGCTGGTCTTGTAGTCGAAATTGGTTTGCGCGTCTTTGCCTTCCTTCCCGCCGAACGGCGGATTGGTCAGAATCACGTCGAACTGCGGCGGCGCACCGTCGAACAGGCCGCCGTAGATCTGCATGCCGGTCAGCGTGTTGCCGTGCCACAGGTTCGGCTTGTCGATCCCGTGCAGAACCAGATTGGCCAGGGCGATCGGATAGATCAGGTTCTCCTTCTCCCGCCCCCAGAACGTACGTTGCTTCAGTGTTTCCAGTTGTTCGGCGGTGGCTTGATCTCCGAGCCGATCCCGCATGAACTCGTAGCTCTGGGCCAGGAACCCGCCGGTCCCGCAGCCGGGATCGTAGACGGATTCGTTCACGGCCGGCGCGATTGCCTGTACCATCGCCTTGATCACTTGCCGCGGCGTGAAGAACTGGCCGCCGTCGTTGCCTTTCTCGCCCATCTTCAAGAGCAGCCCTTCGTAGACCTGCGACAGCGTGAACACGTGAGTGGGATCGACCGTCTCGGCGGTGATTTCGTTCACTTTGTCCAGCACATCGAGGAAGTTGCGTTCGGTATCGATACGGACGTGCTCGACGCCGGTCATGACTTCGCTGATGACTTTCTGTCGCGGCCTGGCGGAGGGCTTGCTCTCGAGTCCTTTGAGATAGCCGAGCAGGTTCGTGTTCACGAACCCGAAGAACGAGCCGAGCGCGCCTTCCTGCAGTTCCTTGCGTTTCGGACCGTCCGGCGCCGCCCAATCCCGCCATCGGTAGGGCGGTTCCAGTGAGGGCGTGAACGGCACGCCGAGCGCCGCCGCTTCCTGCTGTTCGCGTTCCTCGCGCTCGTCCAGAATGCGGAGGAACAGGATCCAGGTAAGTTCCGGCACGTACTGCAGCGCGCCGGCGCAGTTCCCGCGCCGCATGATGTCGCAGATGGACTTGACCGCCTGATCGACGGACTGCTGGGTGGCCAGTCGCTTGCCGTTTGCGTTGCTCTTTGCCTTTCTCGCCATCGTCAGTCCTTTCCCCGGCTACGGCGCTCGCGGCGCCGGCGATAGAGCCGCTGCGTGAAACCGCCTTCTCTCTCGAACGCGTCGGCTTGCGCCTGCATCTGCCGCTTGACGAGATGAATGCAGAGGTTCAGCAACGAAAGCGCGCCGTTGGCGGCAACCACGGCCGGCAGCGCTGCCGGCGGCACCGGCGGGGGAGGCACGGACACGCACGGACAGACACGCTTCCCATCCGCGGGTCTCCGGGTGTCGGTCTGTGCTTGTCCGTGCGCGTCCGTGTGCTCTTCGCCCGCGCGCCTGACTTCGTCGGCAACCCAGGCGCGGAACTCTTCCAGCGTGGCGCAGCGCAGAGCGCGAAAACGCACGAGCGCCGGGTGGCTTGGCCCCCATTCCGGCAGGCCGCGGTGTTTCAGGAACTTCTGGAAGTCGCGCCCGAGTTCTTCGAGGCTGCCTCTGGCCGTGCCGGTCATCTTCAGCTCGAGCTTCTTGGACACGGCGGAATCGATGCTGCCTTCCTGCAGGTTCTGAACGCCGCTTCGTCCCGCCTGCACCATTTGGTCGTGGGTGCGGCTGCGCCGATCCACGAACCGGTCGCAGAACAGTACCGTCACATCGTAGATCAGGTCGGCCAGTTGCCAGGTCTTCGTGTTCCGGTAGCCGCCGTGTTTCGGAATGAGGCCGCCGTCACCGTTGGCCGGCGTCGGCGCGGGTCCGTGCATCGCCCGTGGCTGTCTGTGTCTGTCCGTGTTCTCCCGCATCGGTCAGAGTTCCCCCCTGAACGCCCGCCGCAATAACGCCGCCGGCAACGCGTCGATCGTCTGCAGTTCTTCCTCCGCCGCTTTGCGCGCTCGCTCGACCGCCGCCATCTGCTCGTTCAGAATCGCCGCGATCCGCTGGCGTTGTACGGGGACCCCTCTGGTGATTGGCCCATCTCTATCTCGCAGACTTCTCCGAGCTTGGCCCACCGCCAGCCTTGTGGAAGCGGCCCCCTGCTTTCAGGGAAGCTGCCATGGTTTCCCGCTTCTCTCGCAACGCTTCCCTCGCCAGCCACCATGGTGCTCACGCCTCCTCCAGCAGCTTCGCAATCTGAGCCGGGGTGGGCAATTCGCCCTTCAACTCTTTCGGCAACCGCTTCACGATGCGATACGTGGCGACGCCGATCGGCTTATTGGATTCGCGTAGGGCGTACTCGACGATGGTGCGCTTCTTCTCCTTACACAGGATGATGCCGATGGACGGGTTCTCGCCCTCTTCGCGCACGGTATCGTCGAGCGCCGCGAGATAGAACTGCATTTTGCCCACGAATTCGGGCTCGAACTCGCCGATCTTGAGCTCCACGGCGACCAGGCACTTCAACCGGCGATGATAGAGAAGCAGGTCGATGAAGTACTCCTTCTGGTCCACCTCGATTCGGAACTCACTGCCCACAAAGGCGAACAGCCCGCCCATCGCGCGCAGGAAGTCCTCGACCCGGCCCATGAGTGCGCGCTGCAACTCGCGCTCGGCATGCTTGTCGCCCAATTCGAGGAAATCGAAGATGTACTCGTCCTTGACCGCCAGCTTGGCCTGGGCCCGGATCTTCGGGGACACCGCCTTGTCGAAGTTGGTCTGGTTCAGGAGCGTCTTCTCGTAGGATTGATTGTCGATCTGATGGATCAGCACGTTCTTGGACCAGCCGAACTTGCGGGTCATCCGGATGTAGAACTCGCGTTCGAGCGGGTCCTTGCAGCGTTGGAGGATGACGAGATTGTGGGTCCATCCGATAATTGCAACCAGTGGTTGCAATTTAGGCCAATCCCGGTAGGTATCGTAGAATTGGCCCATGTAGAACAGGTTGCGCCAGGAGAACCCCGCGATCCCCGGGAACTCTTGTCGGAGGTCCTTCGAGAGCTTCTTCACCACGGCATCGCCGCGTGTCCCGGCCACTTGTTGCTCGGTGATCAGGCGCCCAATGTCCCAATAGAGAGCCACCAACTCCTTGTTGACCGCTCTAAACGCGAGGATCTGGGCTGCGTGGATACGCTCCTTAACCTGCACCAACAGCCGACCATAGTCCGCCATATCGACTTGTACAACCGGGGGTTGCACTTTTGGCCTCTTCTTGCCCCCGTGCGATCGTTTCTTCATGCGGCAAACATCCTCCTTTTGGTTTCACGCAGCAGGTTGGCCGGCGTGCCGGCGGCCTGGAGCGTCGCGAGGCCGCCGGCCTGTTTGACCTCCGAAATTTGGAGGATTTGCGGGTGCTCCCACTCATCCGTGCCGCTGCGTTCGAAATTTGTGGATGGCGGGCTCGATCAGCTTCGCGCGGGTATCTGCCTCATTGTGACCGAATGACATTGAAACCCGTCTTCATGGTGTTCGCGGAAAGACTGCAGCAGCGCACGAACACCCGGAACATAGCAGGCCACACGCAAAGAAACAAGGCCGTAGACATTGACGTCCGCGTCGTCGTGGGGGATAGGCTGGGCGCTTCGCTCGCGAACGCCCGGCGCGTCATGGCCCGCTTTCGGCGAGGCGTTGGAGGTAGGTGGCGTAGACCTCGGCGGCGCCCGGAATCATGAGGAAGAAGGCGGCCTTGTGGGGCGAATCCTCAGACGGCGGAAGCACGGCGGCCTTCAGAGCTTTCGCCATATTCGTGCCGGGGAGCGTTGGGGCGGCTCACCAACAGATGTCTTGTTATGAGCCGCGGGCGATTCTGTTCTGATGAGCGGCCGCTACCACGAGCCGAGCTCGGAGTAGTTGTTGTAGCAGCGCCGCGTGTCGCTATAGTGCACAGTACCGTCGGTGAGCTCTGCGATTACCCCCCATTCGAAGCTCTGACCGCCGTATCGGACTCTGTCGAGGGTCACGGAGAACATCGATGAATTCGCGCCGGCATACCAACAGTCTTCCAGGCGGCCGCCATCGAAAACACACCATCCTTTGTCCGTGACCACGTACAGGCGGGCGACCTTCCTGCTCGAGGGAAGCCTCAACACCCAGCGGAAGGTGAGTGTGAGCGAAGGTTGTCGCCATTTGTGCGTGGGTGTCACAAGGCTCACAACGCCGGTGGGGCGTGTGGCGCTGGAACTCACTTGGTGATAGTAACGAACCGGACCGGGGACCGGCACATTCCCGGGACCTCCGAGTGCAAGGGTCCGGAACCCTTCCGATGACCGCATCGCGTACACCCGCTGGTCTTCTCCGTGGAACAGGACCAGATCGGCCTTTCCGTCGCCGTCGAGATCGGTATCCACGATGGGGACGGTGCCGCCGTAGCCGAATCTGCGCTCCTCGAAGTGGCTCGACGAGCCGAGGATATACCAGGATCCGGAAGCCGCGTGATAGACCGCGATGTCGACTGCCCCGTCGCCGTCATAGTCTGCGGGCACGGGCACGGCCTCCCACCAGCCGAAGCGGAGTGTGCGGAAGCCTTTGGCGCTCTGCATGATGTACCACTGAGCCGACGCAGGATCATAGACCCCGATATCGATCTGGCCATCGCCGTCAAAGTCGTAGGCGAGTGGGATCGTTCCGCCATATCCGAATTGCCACTGCCGGTAGCCGGCACTCGAGGAACTCACGTACCACCTGCCGGTCGGCGGATGGTACACGGCGATGTCGTCAAAACCGTCACTGTCATAGTCCGCCACTACGGGCAGCGTCCCGGGGAAGCCGAAGTGGACCGAGGACTCGAAGCCCCCAAAGTTTCCCATGATGTGCCACATGCCGGTCTCCGGGGTGTACACGGCGGGGTCCGTTGCGCCGTTTCCATCGAAGTCGCCCGGTGCAGGGAGACTGCCGGTGGTCCCAAACGGGAAGGAGTTCATGCCACCATGGTGAACTACGCTGTGCCAGGTCTGCGCCCCGTACAAGGCCAAGTCGTCCAGCCCGTCCCCATCAAAGTCACATCCCCCAAGAACGGGGCCTGGCCGCAGAATTGTCAGCGCGATCATCAAGCCCAGCCATCCAATGCCCAGTCTGCTCATCCTCTTCACAAAACACCTCCTAGCCTCCCAAGTCGATTGTTTAAGTCAGATAATACAGCCTTAAAACTCACATATGCTATTATATTTACAGCCATTATGAATATAATGTAGCATAAGAACGCCTAAAAGTCAATCGGAATGATCTTATTGTGTTAATTGCCGTTTTTATGTGGGTGCCCGTGAGGGGGGGGCTGGGACAGGGTTCAGGCGGCGTGCAGCAATTCTCATTATGGCGGCGCCCCGGCGAGATCCGTTCGTAGTCAAGCCCGTAAGGGCTGTCCGTACATGCCTTTGGCCCCGGGAGCGCCCCTCACGGGGCTTCCACCACAGGCGGATCTTCGACACTACAAACGGGAGCAACGCCATAATGAGAATTGCTGGGCGGCGTGCTCCCGGCCTTGCACGTAGAGTCTGTTGCAGGTACCTTTGACTGGGCGTTCCTTTCGTGACGGAGAGGGAACAGAGGATCAAATGGACGGTAGACAATGAAACAAGCGACGGCTGTTCAGATCCTGGGTCCGCGACGGGAAGATGACGACTGGCCCTTGGAACAGAGGGAAGCTGATGCGACCGGCGGGAAGAAGAGAATCCGAGGCAGGCGTAAGGATCCCCCGGACAAGGAGGCCGATCTGGACCCCGCCGCCATCAAGCGCTTGCGCCGGAAGCTGAACCTATCCCAAGCGCAACTGGCAGAGAGGCTGGGTGTCTCAAGGGACACTGTACTCAGATGGGAGAAGGAGCCGTGCAAGATCACGAGCGGGGCGCTCAGGCTGCTCTCGCTTTCCAGCCGGTTTCCTCACCTTCTGGAGAAGACGGCTGAACAGAGGGCTGTGGAGAGCATGTGCGACGGTCGATTCGTGTTTGTGATCCAGTGCGGCGGATACGCGCGTCAATTTGGGGGCTGTTTCGAACCGAGAGCCCTGGTTGACCTCGGCCACAGGGGCCACCGTCCCATTCAGAACATTCTCAGGGACACGCCTCGGCAGATGCAGGTCTACCTGCATGGGACGTCGCTATGGACCGATTTGATCAGGGACTACTTGAGGACGTGGGGGGACTTCGGCAGAACGGTCCATGTGCTCGAGGAGGCGGAGATCAATCTGTGCGATGAGAACGGAGTCGAATTGAGACTCCCGGACGGGAAGCCGGTAAGGGCCGCGGCCGGCCCTGCAACGTTTGCCGAATCCCTCAAGAAGGTGAACCAGTCTGTTGAAGTTGTCTGCGTTGCCGACTCGAACCTGCTGGGCCTTGCGATTGAGGACGTGGTCGCGGGCTATGAGAAGCTGTTGAACGCGCCGGATCTGGACATTGTGGCGTTCTGCCGGGATTTGTCCCCGCGCCAGCGGCAGGAGGAACGGCGCCGTTGGGCGACCACGCCTGCCGGCAGATTGGCGAAGAAGCGTAATGGCGCGAGCGGCGATTACATCGAAGACGACGCCCTCAGAGAGGTGAACCCGGTTCAGCAGGACGACCTGCGTACGCGTTACGGTTATGTGAGTCCCGGCGGCGACGAGGTCTACGAACACCCGGGCGACATCCCGCAGGAAGCCGTGGAATCTTACCCGGTGCTATCCGGCGTGTATGTGATGCGGTTCAAGCCTTTCGTGGAGCTTTCGAGGAACCCGGAAAGAGTGGAAGCGCTTGCCCTGAAGCCGCGCGACTGGCCGTTACTGCGGTCACACGACTCGGTGTATCAGGGCCACGGCCTGGTGCGGAAGATCTCGATGCTTTTGCGGGGCTTCGAAAGGCAGCAGCATGGCCTGAGATGGCTTCCGTTGCAGCAGATTTGGCCGATCGGGGGGCTCAAGGACGGCTCGGACCTGCACTTGTATGCGGAGTTGAGGGCGCAGGGCTGCTTCGGGTACAGGCGCAGCCGCTGGCTTCGCTCCTTCCTCACGATGGCCGATGCCGTGGCACTCACCCGAGAGAACTCAAAGCGAAAGTGATACGGGGCTGGCCGGCTGTTTGCTGGACCCCCGGCCTCGGAAACGGCGGGATGCTGACAGATGTTGGACGGGTGTCGCAGCCTTCTCGCGGCCGCTCGGCAGGCAATTGGAAACGACGAAGTGGAAAAGACGAGGGCGGGAGCCAACGTTCAACATTCAACGCTCAACATTCAACGTTCAACGTGGGTGGCAAGCGCAGATGCTGCAGCGATCTCTCCTGTTGAAAGTTGGACGTTGAATGTTGAGCGTTGAACGTTGGGCCCGAGAACAAACGGGAGCCGAACATCTGCCTGCACCGTACCACTGACAGCCGCTGGGAAGCGTCTGTCATCGTCCGGTGAGGCATCCTGTGTACTCGGCATCGGTTCGTGCTGCGCAGGATGAGTAGGGTAGAAGAGCCGTCCCGGCTCTTCCTCTTTTGAGTAACCGTTGAGCTTGCGCCGTGGTAGCCGCGCGCGCCAGCGCGTGGATGGGCTTCAGCAACGACACTCGACCAGCCGACCACCTCCTGGCGTCGGCGGCCACATCCGGACACTGCGGATCAGGGCGTGCATCAGTTCGTAGCCGCCGAGGCCAGGAGGTGGCTTTCGTGCCACGAATCGTACGTGGCTCCTACCCACGCGCTGGCGCGCGCGGCTACGTCCCCGTCAGCTTAACGGTTACTGCTTACTTGCTGTAAGCGCCGTTGAAGCTGTGATATCAGAGGGACCCTATGCCGCGCGTTAACAGATAAGTCGTCCCTGGTCATGCCTACCATGTCACCCACCCGCCTTCGCCCAGAGGCTACGGCGCGGCAGGCTCGGTGTTCTGATCGGAGTTTCCTGCTTCGATTCGCGGTGCACCGCAACGAGTACCGCAGGCGACTCTACAATGCCACGCGACAGTTCGGTGTCTCGGTGTTGGCGTGGTGCATCATTTCCAACCACCTGCTCCTGAAGGCCGACTCGACCAATACGCTGAGTCTGTTGATACAGAAATAGGAAATTCCCCTCAAAAGGTGGTCCGACCCGACACACACACGCGACCCGACACACACAATGACAATTGTCGTTGAACGCAGTTCTAATTGTCGCTGATCAACTGTCAATGGGCTAACGCATCCTCCGCGCTCCGGCATGCAACCGGGCTTCCACGCGGCAGTCGCGCTTCTGCTTGTGTTGGTGAACGTGGCAGAACGCTGAGCCCGGCTGTGCGAGCAGCCCGCATTGCGCGCCGGATTTCGTCCTTGCTCGACAGCGAAGTCTGGCCTCTTTCCTCGGCGAGCCGGCGGCAGGCGCGGAAGGCGACACCGGCCTTGAGTCTTCATGTCGCGGTTCTTCGGGTTCCGGAGTAGGATCGGCAGCGGGCGAATCCGGGGAAGCAGGACTCGAGGTTGTCGAAGACCTCAGAATTGCGAGGACGTGTCGCCGTAACTCCTCCGGAGCGTTGATTTGCGCGAGCAGATCCATATGTTTCTTGAAGGCGCCGTAGTCGTCCGCGTCCCCCTGCCTGCTGCCTCGGGCCAGTCGCCTCAGCGCGTTCTTGGCGCGCTCGTCTCCCGCCTCAGCAGCCTTTTGATACCATTCGACAGCCTTCTCGGTATTGCTCGCAACACCGTGGCCAGATTCGTAGCGCTCTGCCAGGCTGAACATGGCAGAAGCACCGCCTTCTTGGGCAGCCGTGCGGGACTTCCGGATCTCCTCCTCCTTCTTCTTCTCCTTCATTTCTTCCCCAACCTGACAGCAGGCACACAGGAACCATGCCAGACTTGCGAGGACGCCTATTGGCCCCACCCACTTCTTGCAGGCACGTATTCTGTACAGGCGAGGCACCAGTTTTCGATGCAGGTCGTCGGTGTCGACAATCGGCGCGCCGCAGAGGCTTGCATCTCGGGAGGCCCGAGTCAGAGATGCGAGACGGGTCAGAATGTCCTGGCGAGACGCATTGGGCGCGAGATTCCACAGCAAGCAAAGAATGCCGCTGACTCTGGGGGCCGAATACGACGTTCCCGCCTTGAGGCGCATCATCCCGGTGATGAACTCCGTGGTTTCGTCCTCGTACTTCAAAGCCCTTGCCGGTCTTGCGCACGCCTGGATATGAACGCCATAGTTGGAGTAACGCATCTTCTCTCCATCCTGGTCGCAGGCTGCCACGGCAATGACGCTCGGGTAGGCGGCCGGATAGAAGAACAGAGATGTGTTGTCATTCCCCGCCCCCGCGACGGCGATCACATTGGTCCGCGAGATGGCCACTATGAGGTCGTCGAGTTTCTTGATTCGTCCGTAGCATCCAAAACTCATATTGATGACAAGGCGTTTGTCGGGGTGCTCCCGCATATAGGCGAGAATGGTGGATTTTGCCTGATCGATGCCCCTGTCTTTGAAGACATCGATCTCTATCACGTCGCAGGCGACACTTGCGGCCTGCCGGGCCGTCTCAGACACTGTCCTGCCATGCTCATCTCCCGGGGCGAAATCGTCGAGAATCATCAACGAAGCAGAATTCGTCGTCTTGGCACGCGCAAGGAGGCGGCCAGGCACGTCTGCCCAGATCAGAACAGCTGCCACGAAGAGCAGCAGTGGGCCTAGGAACGGCAGCAGACTCGCTTCATCCGCGGATTTGGGCTTTGTTGTCGTGCTACGGTGCATTCGTCGTGCTCCCGGCAACAGCCGCATCCTGTGCGAGTGCAGCCCATTTCGGCTCGTTGCACCGTTCCTTGGGGTACCCTTTAGCTGGAGCAGGAATCGTGCCAGATCAGCGTCCTAGTGGGAATGAGCCTGTATCTCGGGCCACGCTAGCATGCAGGCGCGGTCAGTATTCCAGGGAATACGGCGATGCGTTGGGCCCGCCCGTCCCCCGGAGGTCGTCCCGGACAGGCGTCAGACGCGCTGGTGCGGTTGCATTTTTTAGAAAATGAGAACATCGATTCTCTGTTTTGGCTCGGAACCACTCCTTGATGGAATCTCGCTGTCCCGGTGTCCATGCCGCTCCGCGAGTCGTGGGTTTCTCGCGTCCCGCGTCCCGGGTCGTTTTGCGTCCCGTCCGTTCCGACACATTAACACATAGATACGCAATAATGCGGGAAGTTGCTTCCTTCGGTCGTTTCGAGTATCGTATTCGACGAGTCTTCCAAAGCGAGGCCGGGCTTGGTCAGGAGGCGTGGACGCATGCAGAGGACAATCTTGGGGCGGAACCGGCGGTGTGGGGCTGCCGTGCTTGCGGCCGCGCTGGTGCTGGTGTCGGCGTGGGCGGGCGGGGCGGCAGGGGTGGAACCGTTCGGGGCGGGGGAACGGGTCTGCCTGGTCGGCGACAGCATTACGCACGGGGGCTCGTACCACGAGTTCGTGTGGCTCTTCTATTTGACGCGGTTTCCGGATCGCGAGGTCCGAATGATCAACTGCGGTGTATGCGGGGACACGGCGGGCGGTACGTTGGGCCGGCTCGCGTGGGACGTGTTGGCGCACAAGCCGACGGCGGCGACGGTGATGCTCGGCATGAACGACTTCGGCTGCGGGCTGTATGGGCCGGACAAGACGGCGGACCGGTTTGAGAAGCAGCGCCGGGAACGGATCGAGAAGCACGCCGGGAACATGCGGAAGATAGTGGAGAAGCTGAAGGAGGGCTCGATTCGTGTCGTCTTGATTACGCCTTCGATCTTTGACGACTCGGCGGAGCTGAAGTCGGCAAAGCGAGCGGGCGCGAACGCCGGACTGGGGATCTGCGCCGAGAACGTGCGGCGGCTGGCGGCAGAGGCCGGAACAGGGCTTGTGGACTTCTTCTCGATCATGAACCGGATCAACCGGGAACAGCAGGACCAGGATCCGACGTTCACCATTGTCGGTCCCGACCGCGTACATCCGCGGATGCCGGGCCATTTCGTAATGGCCTATCAGTTCCTGAAGGCGCAGGGCCTGCCGGCATACGTTGCGAAGATGGTTTTGGACGCCGGGGCGGGCCGCGTGAAGGAACAAGAGAACTGCGAAATCAGCGACGTCAGAGCCGAGGCGGGCGGGATCGCATTCGATTGTCTCGAGAAGGCGCTGCCGTTTCCGGTCCACAAAGGGGCGCGCCCCGCGTTGAAGTGGGTGCCGTTCATGGAGGAACTCAACCGGGAGGATCTGGTTGTGACCGGGCTGGGTGCGGGCCGTTACGAACTGGCGATCGACGGGGAGCTCGTTGGCGAGTACGCGGCGGAGGCCCTGGCGGCGGGCGTGAATCTGGCCGGGAACGACCGGACCCCGCAGTACCGGCAGGCGTTGAAGGTGATGACGTTGAACGCCGAGCGCCGCTCGATCGAAGCAGGTCGGCTTCGAGACATCGCGGCGGCGGAACACTTGTTCCTGAAACGGAAGGCGGGCGACCCGAGCGATTTTGAGACGAACAAGCCGTTTTTCGAGCGGCTTCTGGAGGAGAACCCGCAGTACAACATCCGCAAGCGCTTCGCGATGAGCTATCTCAAGAACAAGCCCGAGGAAGAGAAGAACCGGGCGCGGGTGGCGCAGTTGACCGAGCAGATGTACGAGGCGAACAAGCCTGTTCGGCATCGGTTCGTGCTGCGCAGGAAATGAGTAGGGTAGAAGAGCCGTCCCGGCTCTTCCTCCCCGCGGCACACCGTGCCGGCGGGGGTACCCGGGCCTTCGGCCCGGGGGAAGCGGCGAGACGCCGCTTCTACCTTCAGGCGGCCACCCAACTCACGAGCGTTCCTTCGCTTTGGTCAGGAAGAGCATGTGCCGGGATACCCAGGATCCAGGCTGGTCTGGCGAGTGGACGTTCGCGTTTGGGCAGACGAGGAGGTCGGAGACGGTGCTCCCCGAAATCGCGAGTCGTAGAAGCGTGTCGCCGCGCAGTTCGTATTCGCGGAAGCCGCTCTCCGCATTCTCGGTCGGCCGCGCGCCGGCGGAGGCGAGAATCTCTTCCGCCTCCGCGAGCTCCATGCCGATGCGGATGCAGACCCGGTCTCGGCGGCGTGCCGCCTCCAGGCGCTGGGAGCGAATGGAGAATACCAGCCCGATACAGATGAAGAGAGCCAGCGGGCTCCACAACACGACCATCGCGGCAACCGGATGGCCGGCCCGCTTGAGCCAGTTCGCCGGCGGGATGAGCAACAGGGTGAGCAGGATGACGAGGGTCAGGACGATGACGGGCCGGGTGAAACCGGCGGATTGGCGGGGTGGTGGGTTGTTCATGTACTCGGAAATCGGTGTTCGGGGGTGGTTCTGCACCGCCGATCCTGCGTTAAGGAACGTGGCCACGATAGCACGGAAGATGAAGAATTGGAAGGATGGAAGGATGGAAGAGTGGCGGATGCGGCAGGCGATTGACATGGAACTTGGCCAGCCGCTTGGAGGATCCATAGCTGCTTTTCTGGACAAAGCGCTTGATGTTTCAGGATCGATCTTCATGTGGACGATTCAAAGCAACTGGAAGAGGACGGCGTGAGGCACGGCTTTCAGGTGCTGCGCGTTGCGCCTGATGATCCCGATTGGGTCAGAGCCGTGTTGAGTCGAGTCGATGCCATGCTGCAGGGATAGCTCGAAGCAGCGCTCCGGAGACGGGTGGATTCAGCGAGATGATTCCCGAAGATCACGCGACGCAGGACGCCGAGTATCGCGACGAGGTAGTCTCGGAAGTAACACGGCGCGGAATCTTCTGCGTGAAGGGCAATCATGATGGCGGCGAGGGCCTGTCCCTGACTTCCGAATTCCGGGATTCGATGCAGAAGATACGGTACGGCGTCTGTGATCACACGCGGAACACCGTGGAGATTCGAGCTGTAGACGGCCCCCTGTTGCCGTTGGATGATGTGGCCCGCGCAATCGTCCAGGGGCAACTGGGCCAGTAGAGTTCTTGACGTTCCATACGCCGGCTCTTATCATGCGGGTGCTCGCGCCCCGATTGCCCGGCCGCGCCGCGGCCGGTCTCTTAGGTGTAGAAACATGTTGTGCAGGCAAAGGAGGGGATATGAGCCGCTTCGTCATGCTTGTCTTCGTGTGCGTGTTGGTTTTGGTGCTTGGCGGTGGCTGCGCGTCCCTGGGCTATATGGGGGATCGTGCGCGCGATGCCGCGGATGTGTTTATGGTTCATGTCGGCGAGGGGATTGGCGTCAGTGTGCAGGCCGGCCCCCTCAAGGGCGACGTGTTCGGAGAGACCGAGCGGCCTATTTTGGAACTGGGAAAGGCGCAGTCCGATGCGGCGCGGTTGAAGATTCTGAAAGAGGACAAGGGGATTGACCGGGATGATCCGCGCGTTGAAGAACGGCTCAAACGAATGGTCGAGAGCAGGACGCCCAACGATATCCTTGCCGTCGATCTGGTCCATTTCACCTGGCGTCACGGCCGGGCCGACAACCTGACGTGCGGGGCGAGTTGCACGATGTTCTCCAATACCGATGCCTACCGCGACGGAACCGGCTACTTTGAGATCGGGGCAAAGGCGCGTATCCGCCCGGCGAGCCAGATCACGGCAAAGATCGGACTATGGCTATGCCTGGGATTGGGATTCAATCTGGGCGAATTCGCCGATTTCCTTTTGGGGTGGACAACCGTGGATGTGGCCAGAGACGATTTGATGCGAATGAAGAGGGAGTAGCCATGAAATATGCTAGGTTCCTCCTGGTGTCTGCGTTGTTGCTCATGGCGTCCTGTGCGGGGCCGGGTGTTGGCAAGCCTATGAGCAGCCGAGAAGCCAGTGTGCTTCGCGCGGCTGCAGAGAAAGGCGACCCGGAGGCCCAGTTCAGGTTGGCGGAGGATTATTACTGGCAGCTGTATTGGCGGGACAGGCGGACCTCGGATTTGAATGAGGCCGTCCGATGGCTGAAGAGATCTGCCGCGCAGGGGTATGCGGAAGCGCAGTCGGGCCTCGCGTGCTTGTACGAAGACGGCAGAGGAGTTGAGAAGAACGTGGCAGAAGCATTGAAATGGCATACCAAGGCCGCGGAACAGGGCAACGTTGTGTCCCAGAAGGCGCTCGGCAATACGTACCGCAAAGGCAAAGAAGTCCCACGGGACGAGGCCGCAGCATTCAGGTGGTTTGTGCGGGCCGCTGAACAGAAGGACCCGCACGGAATGCTTTGCGTGGGTGAATGCTACGATGAAGGCATAGGCGTGGCAGAGAACCCAAAGGAAGCGGCCAAGTGGTATCGCAGGGCGGCAACTGCCAGGAACACGAAGTGGGGGGATGACGGCGTGCCCCACGCGCATTTCCTGCTGGGGAAGCTCTATGCCGCCGGGCGCGGGGTGCCGAAGGATGAGATCGAAGCGATGAAGTGTTTCAAGAAGGCGGCCGGGCTTGGACACATCAAGGCGCCTTGCCTTATAGGGCTGATGTATGCGACAGGCTCCGAGAAGATACCCAGAGACGACGCAGAAGCACTCAATTGGTTCCGCAAGGCGGGCCATAGCCCGGAGGCGCAGTATCAACTCTGGGTCATGTATAGTATGGGGCGGGGCGTACCCAAGAACGACACGCTGGCGGTGGAGTACCTGGAGCGTGCCGCAAAGGCCGGGTATGCCGAAGCACAGTACAATATAGGCTTGAAGCACATGACCGGCCAAGGTGTTCTGCACAGCAGACCGGTCGCGATGGGTTGGTTTAGGAAAGCCGCCGCGCAAGGACACGAAGGCGCGAAGATGATGCTGGAATAGTGTGGGCCCGCCTCTGCCTCCGGAGCCGCGGAATCCTCGTGCACGTGCGGCCAGTGCAGCTCGCGTGATGGGTAATGATCATCTCTGCGAAACTGAAGTATAGAGGTGCTGAAGGCCTGAGCGAGGCGCTGGAGGTACTGGCGCCCATGGGCTGGATTCAGATCTCTTTTCGCTCGTGGACCAATACCACGCCCGGACTCCCGTCATACACGCCTCAAACAGAAGCCGTTCCGACCCGAAGGCGAACGGCCTTCCCCTCTTCGTCGAGCAGGGCATGATCGACTTCACGGAACTGATCGGACGGCTTGGAGTCCTGGAATGGGACGGGGAATTCAACCTGGAGTACCATGGCGACTTGCACGCCAATATCCCGGTTTGGCTCAGAGATCGACAAACCGTCATGGGGATTCTGGATGGCCTCCGCCCTCAACAGCGAGGAGGTATCTGATGGCTTTCTCGTAGTACGCGGCCGCTTCGGGCTTGTATATGCCCGTATGTTCCATGCCGGGCACCTGGATATGGGCGATGTTCCGGAACCCTTGATCGAGCCAGCGATCCTTCTCTTCTTGCGTGTACGCCAGGTTGAAATCGCGGTCGCCGGTGAGGAATACGAGCCGGATGTCCTTTCTTGCCTGTTGCCCTGTCTTCTCCGGCCACTTCCCGGGCGCGGCGGCCCCGCACAGGAACAGGCCGCCCCGGAAGATTCGGTCCATGCTGCCTTTGCCGATGGGCACGGCCGCGGAGAGGAACACCAGAATGGCGGCGCATTTCCCACCGCCAGAGAAGCCGGTCATGAATACCTTTTCCTCGTCGATCGTCATGACGCGCGGCAGGTTGTGCACGGCATCCAGGGCCAGACCGAACCGCTTGAATACGGACCAGGCGTTGCTCGAATTGTGGGCCCCGACCCATACGAGGTTGTACTTGTCCAATATCGGGACCCAGGGCTCGGGCGGATCGCCCTTGATGTCATCGCCGGGAATCCAGACGACCAACCCCGGCGGCTGTCCGGAATCGTGTTTCGTAGGCAACTGCACACAGAAGTACTGATCATCCAAGTCGTATTCGCGGCCGGGCATGCTTCCCGTTTTGCCGAACTGATATCCGCACCTTTCGGACCACGATCTTATGGAATCGGGATCGCTGAGCGGGCTTCTTTTCCGGAACTGGACCGCTCTGTACCTGTCGCCCGGGATCAGTTTGTTCTCGTTGCCTGGCGCCAATGTGATGGATTCATCGTGATTCATGGGAGCGACTCCAGTTGGGGGGCATGCCCATTTTATGGCCCGGCCGTTGGGTCCGATCAAGTTCAATCGTGCGGCTTTCCTTGCCCTCCAGTTCTCCCCTGCGTGGTGTGGGCATTGAGGGCGAGGCTCCTGACGAGCCGGTCTTCTTTTTGCTGGATTCAACTCTGCATCCGCGGAAACAAATCGTCAGGCCCTGAACGGTATTCTTGATGGTGCGCTTCTTTCGCTGTAGGCTGTCTGCAAAGCCTGAATGGCTCTTGGTCAAGCCGCCTTCTCGATGTGAAGTGCCGGGGTCAACGTCGCCTTTGGAGAACTCGATGGTTTCTTCGGCGTTCGGATCGTAGTCCACCGCCAGCTTGTAGATATCCCGGATCTTCTGACCGAAACGTGGTCCGGCGGCCCACACACGGTTCTCAATCAGGCCGCTCCACGCGGATGCGGAAGTAGGCTTGTTCTTCGACGCTGGGGCAGACGTAGCTCTGCTCGGTTTCTGTTGGCGGCTCGTTCGTGTATACGGGCATCCAAGCGGCATTCGTGCCCAGTTCGAGAGACATCTCGAGATACTGGCGTGCGGCCCGACCGCCGCACCATTCGATGGTCACATTCGTACCGACGGCGAGAATGTTCGTGACCAGCAGCACCGACTCCGCGTTCGTCGGGTCGGTATCCGCGAAATACTCTCTCCAATTCTCGACGTTATCGCCATCCCCGTGCCCTTCGGCGCCGGCCTGATTTGTCGCAATACCGTAGTGTGCCAGCCACCAGTCGGGCGTTCCGTTGGTGTTTGAGCAAATCGCGGCGAAGACGCCGGTCACGACCATGTTGGCGCTCATGAACAAAGACGTCGGGTTGTTCGATCCGCTCAAATCGCCCGTCCATTGGTCCCAGCTGTAATGCTGGTTCGCCGTCCCGATCACGGTCGTGGCCCGGTTCGTCGGATAACCGGCCGCGACCGGCCAGGCGCTGACGTACCCGCCGTTTGTGGGGACTGCCGCTGTCGTGAGGGAGTAGAAGGGGCCGGAGTAGTCCGATTTGCTGGCATACTCCGTATTGCCGTAAGCGCCCTGGTTCACCCTCAGCCCGTTGTACGCGGGCTCATTGGTGAACACGTTCCACGGATCGCCCGCGTCGATGCAGGGCGAGTTGGTGAGGTCGTTTGTCCAGATGCCGCCGGCGAGATGATAGGAACCGGCCATCGACTGCAGGTGAAAGTCGTCATTCTCGCCGTAGTAGTCGCCCAGCAGGTCGTCCGGCCCGTCGGGATCGACAAAGGCGGGGGCGACGCTCACGCTGCTGTTGTCATTACTGGAGGACGATTGCCAGCTTCCGAGATCCGGACAGTTGCCCCCTCCCCAGTTTCCGACGGCCGCCCCGTCGGTGGCATACAAGTCGTTGTGGTCGCTTACAAAGACGTCCGCGCCCGCAGGCGGGTAGGCGACCCGGACGGTTTCTTTGCCGCTCCCTGTGGCCCAGATGATATTGCTGCGGTTCGTCACCGCAAGCGGATCGTTTATGTACAGGCCCTTCCCCCCGTAGAGCGTGTTGTTCTCCACCACCCCACGCGTGTTCCAATCCCCCAGCGAAATGTT
>JAFGHX010000376.1 GCA_016929905.1 Kiritimatiellia bacterium | reverse complement strand
GCGAGCGCGCTCCAGGTGGCGCTGTTCTTCATGCGCGCCTTGACGGTGGCGGTGGTGTTGAGCGTGAGCACGACGGCGGCCGTGGAGGAGGCGGAGCCTGAGCGCACGCCGCCGCCGGACGCGCGCGGGTCTTCGCCGTCGGTCCGGTAGTAGAGTGTGCCGGCGCTTCCCTTGTTGACGGTCAGCTTGAACCCGGCGGCGACGGTTCCGCCGTACTGGCTGAAGGTGGGCGGAGTGATGGACGGGTACCAGCCCCGCGCCTGCATGGCGGAGATCAGCCTGTTGACGTTGCCGGTCATGAGCCCGTTCACGTAGTTGCGCGCGTTGCGGAAATGCGTGTTGCGGTTGTAGGTGTAGCCGCCGGAGTGCCCGTCGCCCCACCGCGCGGATTCCGCAACGACCGGACTGTCCATGTAGCTGCACAGCGAGGACCAGCGCGCCTTGGCGTTCGATTCGGTCAGCGCGCCGCCGTTGTACAGGTGCTTGTAGGCGCGGTCGGCCAGCAGCGCCTTGAAGTCGCTGTTCGCGACGAGCTTGCGGAAAAGCTGCGGGTTGTCACGGGGGTAGTGCGAGGCGGTGCTGGAATAATAGGCCGGGTGTACCC
Organism: Kiritimatiellia bacterium; assembly: GCA_016929905.1. Taxonomy (GTDB): domain Bacteria; phylum Verrucomicrobiota; class Kiritimatiellia; order JAFGHX01; family JAFGHX01; genus JAFGHX01. The sequence goes on along the minus strand of JAFGHX010000376.1, from coordinate 10,817 downwards.
ACGCGCCGTCGTTCGAGCGGTCGTACTGGCCCCAGTCGCCGCTGTCGATCCAGGAGCTTTCCATGTCCCACCCGAAATACTTGGCCGGGGTAGCCGGGCTCTTGCGGTGACACGCATACCAGTTGTTGCCGGGCCAGTCGCCGCAGCCGGAATACCAGTGCAGGACGATGTCGTCGCAGTATTGGGTCAGATCCAGGTACTGCTGCACCGTCTGATAGTTCGCGCTGGTGCTCAGGTCCTGCTTGCGCAGCGTGCTGTGCAGATACGCCCAGCGCGTCGAACCGCCGTTGACGAGCGCGCCGCGCGAGGCGCCCCACTCGTAGTCGCGGTCGACGGCGAACCAGTTGTCTTTGCTGCCCGAGCGGTCGAGGTACTCGCGCGAGAACGAGTGCTCCGGCCGCTCGCACGGGTTGTAGACGCCCCAGTACATTCCGTTGATGTACAGGTGCACGAAGATGCCGTGCGAACCGATGCCCGTCATTTCGATCAGGCTGTCGCGCGCCCATTGATCGCGCGTGTACGTCACGGCCTTCAGCTCGTTGCTGTTGTCGGCCATATCGTTGCAGCCGGCGCGCAGGACGAGCTTGTCGAAGCGAGTCGCCGCCGAGCCCGCGTTGCGCTTGGCGCTCTCGAAGAACGGGTAGCTGAGTTTCTTGGGCCCCCATTTCGCGCGGAAGAACAGCTTGAAGGAGCGCTTGAGCAGTGTGTGGCTGTGCGCGCGGATGCCGCAGTCGATCTGAAACCCCTTGAAGCTGGTCGGGAAGCCGGCGGGGTAGATCAACTCGACAGAGACCGGTTTCTCGATCGTGTTGGCCGGAATGATGTTGCCGGAACTGTCTTTGCTGTTATAGCCGCCGCCGGTGTAGTAGACGCCGGTGCTCGTGAAGAAGTCGTTCTTGTTGCCCACGATCGAAAGGGTGGGGATGGCTTTGAGGTCGTTCTGGATGCTGGTGTAGCCGTTGACGATGCTCTGATCCATGTCGTAGTCGGCGGTCTTGGCGCCCCAGACGGACGGATATCCGCTCGGCTGGGTCTGGCGGATCACTTTGGCCGTGAAGATGTAGGTCTGCGTCTGCGCCGCGGAGGTGGTCATGCCGCCCATGCAGCCGACGGCGCGCAGCGGGGTGGTCGTGCCGATCGAGACCGAGCCGCCGTTACTCAACACGGTCCCGTAGGAGGCGGTCGGCAGGCTGCCGTCGGTTGTGTACCGGATCGTTGCGCCGGCCGTTGCGCTGGAGATCTTCACGCTGAATGTCGAGCTGTAGAAGCCGTGCGCCGCGCTGAACGTGGGTTTGCTGACCGTGGCTGCGCTGGCCGCGCAGACGGCCAGCGCCGCCAATGAAAAATGAAGAATGAAGAATGAGAAATGGCGGAAGCGTGAGTGCGTTTGGCGCGGCATGGGTTGGGTCCTCCTGTTCCCTCTTGATTTCTCAGCGCGCTCCACAGCCACAACATATGGCGTTTGTTTTGGGGCTGTCGGGTGCGCGTCCCCGCTTGTTCATAGACCATTGGGGATAGGCGCTCAAATCTTACACGCCCCTGTGAAAAAGGAGGGGAGATCGCCTGCCGTCTTGGGCGTTTTGGGCGGGACCTGACGTAGCCGCGGCCGCCAGGCCGTGGATGACGTGGCCCCGGCGTTGGCCAGTCCTCCACGCGTTGGCCGTTCGACGGGCTCAGGATTTCCGACGCGCGCGGCTACGTTCCGCCTGTTCAGCGTCGTGGGTTCTTCGTCTTTGTACTCGCATGTGGGTGGGAGTGGTCGCGAGCGCCAGCTCGTGGGTGGAGCGGCCACGGCCTGGCGGCCGCGGCTACGTCAGGGGCATCCGTTCTACTTCCCGGCCATGCGTGTGCCCGGGAGGCCGGCGGCATTGTTCCGCCGGACCTCCTCGTGCGAGAGTGCGCGGCTATAGACGGCGACCAGGTGCAGCTTGCCCAGCCACGGGCGGTAGCCGCTGATACCGAGGAATTCGTTGGCGAGGCAAAGGCGGTAGTCGTTTTGCCAGCAGGAGAAGTCCCCGCCGATTCGCAGCGGGTTGGCCGTGACGCCGGGCGAGGCTTTGCCTTCGGGGGCGATTCCTGCGGCGCAGGGCGCTCCGTCGAGATAGTACTGCACGCGGCCCGACGCATCGCGGGTGAACACGATGTGCTGCAGCGTGCAACGCAAGGTGCCCGGCGCCGTCTGTGTGGTGGGGGTCCCGTTCTCAGTTGTGGCGGTGGTGCGCAGTCTGACGACATAGCGGTCGGCCTCCTGGCCGAGCATGACGTTGCGGCTGCCCGTGTTGCGCGAGATGGTGACGATACGCGATGGGCCCTCTTGCTCGAGACTGCCGGGTGTGAGCCATGCCTCGATGGTAAGCGCATTACCGGCGCGGCAGGCGTCGGTCACCTTCTGCGCGGCCTGGTCGGAGGCGATCATGACCTGGCCGCGCACCTCCAGCCCGCCGGCGGGCAGCCACGCGATTTCGGACGGGTGCGAAATGGAGAGGTTGAGCGGCTGTCCGAACCCGGACACGTCGCGCACGAGCCGGCCTCTGCCTTCGAGGAAGGTGTAGAGCAGGACGAGCCCGTCGCGCACGCGGGGGCCGGCTGCCGCGGGTGTGCGCTCGAACTGCGGCCTGGCGGCAATGACGATCGTCTGCCCGGCGACCGCGTATTCGCCGGCTCGCAGGCGGGCGGTCCGCCCGTCATGCCGGCTGGCGAGCAGCACCTCGCCTTCGTCCATGTCGACGCGGGTCGACTCGCGCGCCACGCGCAAGGTGAAACGGGTCCCCACAACCTGGACGTCGACGTGCGGGGTACGGAACAGCAGCGCGTCGCGCAGTGCGGCGGCCTCCACGCTCGCGCGCAGCAGGCCGGCCGAAAGCACGAGATTCGGGGCGCCTGCCAGCCCGGCGGCCGGCTCGAGCGTGAGGGTGCCCCCGCCCGCCAATTCCAGGCGTGTCGCCTCGCGATAGCGCAGAACGGCCGTCGCGGCCGGCCCTTCCGTGATGAGCCGCGCCTCCGGCCCGAGCATCTGGTCCGCGCGGGCCGGGCCGCGGCCCGTGCGGCTCGCAACGAACACGTCGCCCTCGACGCGTTCCAGCCGGGCGAGCGTGGGTGCGGCCAACCCTTCGCCAGCGTGCTCCCAATAACTGTTGAAGACGACGCCGATCGCCACCAGCACGGCAGCCGCAATCCCGGTGATCCACCAGCCCCACGGCCGGGCAGGCCCGCGCGGCACAGGACCTGCGCCCGCCCTGTGGCGGGGCGCTTCGGGTCTGACTGCGAGCGCGGGCCGCGCGGTCTCGGCGGCGTGTTCCTGCCCGAGCTCCACGAGCTGGACGGATTGCAGGAGCAGGTCCGCAAAGTCGCGGCGCAGCGCCGGCGTGGCCTTGAGCCGGACGTTCAGCTCGCTGACCCCGTCCTCCGGCAGGCTGCCGTCCAGATAGCGGAGCATCAGGAGCCTGGCTTGCGTTCTGGTTTTGCCGTTTTCGCCGTTCATGTCGATTCCAGATTCTCGCGTATGCAGCGCGAGAGCGCTTCGTGGATGCGGTTGAACGCCACGTACAGCGCGTTCACGCTGCGACGGACCGCATCGGCGATCTGTTCGTACGTTTGGTTCTCGAAATAGCGTAACTGGACGAGCCGGCGGTTCGGTTCCGACAGCTGCGCCACGCAGCGGCGCAGCAGCCGCTTGCGGCTCTCGAGCCGGGCCTCGCCGCCGCAGGCGTCGATCTCGCTGCCGACCGCCTCCAGCACCTCCGGGTCCAGCGTGGCCGGCCGTTTGCCGAGCCCGCGCAGCGCGTTCAGCGCCACGCGGCGCGCCACGCCGCGCGCCCAGTTCGGGAACGGGCGGGCCGGGTCGTACCGGGCCCAGCTTCGCGCGATCTCAATGGTGACGTCCGAAAGCGTGTCCTCCGCCAGGACCGGGTCCCGCACAATGGCCTGGATGTAAGCCTTCAGCATGGTGCGGTGCGCGATCACCTGCCGAAAGGCCTGTTCGTACGACTCCTGGAAATCGCGTTCTTCAGCAGGCATGGGCTGCCCTTTCGTTCCATAGGCTATTGGGGCGCCAGACGGGAATCTTACAGGGAAATCGGGATAAAACGAGGAGAATTGGGCCGCGTTCGAAGCGGCTGGCTTGTGAGCCGTCGCGCCACATTTCCGATTTGCCGAACCCAGGGTCTCCGCGCATCAATCCGGTGCGCGCGAAGAGTCCGGCGGTTGCTGACGGCGTCCCCAAACGGCGCCCTTGAAAGGGCGGCCGGACGCTGTGGCCATCTCCCGCGCCACTTCCTGCATCTTGATCAGGACCGCGATCTTCCGCTCGAACGGCAGCGTTGCCAGATGATGACGATGCTGCCTCTTCCGTTCCAGGAACTGGTCAAGCTTCATTGAACCGCGCCCATTTCTCGGTCAGACCGTGTTTGGCGAGTATCGACGTCAAGGCCGCGTCATCGACGGCTTGATTGGCGGCGTCCAGCAGGACCGCGAGTTTGGCTCGGTCTTTCGGCCGATACAGATCCAGCAGGGTGGCAATCAGATACTCGACGCTGAGCACTCGAGTCTTCACGCCGCCGATCTCGACGCCGTACGCATTCTCCAGCGCCTCCTCCATGAGCCCTGTTGACGCCGGCACGAATTGAACAGGGATGCCGGCGATGTCGATCCTGTCCTCCTCGCCAAATACGTACCCCTTCTTCTTCAGGTGTTCAAATACGGGGGACGGATCGATCAGCGCGCCCTGCTGCGGGAACGTGCACACCACATCGAAATCGTAGGTCAGGACCGGCTCGGCATAGTAGAGCACGGCGACGCCGCCGCCAATGGCGTAGTTGCCCAGAAGCCCCAACGCCACAAGCTCGTTGAGCTCCGATAAGACCGGCGTGAGCACACCGATCGCCACGCTTTCGTCCGAGCCGTTCTCCGAGCCTGACATCTCATCGGACACGGACATCCTCCTCACGTGGAATCGCCGAGCACAGCCACTCAGGGGGCGATTTCACGAGCAGGACCGTACCAGAAGAAAGCGGATGCGACAAGAACGGAAGCCGGGCGCCCAGGGCGTCTCCCTGAAATCGTGACAATAAGCCGGTTCCCTGGTACGACTGCTATGTGGAGGTGGCGATCGTGGATGGCAGCGAACACAGCGTTGCGGAGTTGTTCGAAGGGCAATACAGCCGGATGCTGGGGATTGCGCGCGGTCTGCTGGGGTCCGAACAGGATGCCGAGGATGCGGTTCAGGAGGCGATGCTGTCGCTGCTGCGCGCGCCGCATCTGTTGGCCGGCGTGGAGAGGATCGGGAGTTGGCTCTACACGGTTGTGCGGCGCCGTTGCGTGGATCTTATTCGTCGCGAGGCGCGGCGGCGTGAGGCGGAGGCCGATCTGGACGATCTGTTCGCGGGGGCGACCCCGTCGGAACTGATGGCGCAAGACGAATTTTGCGCGGCGGTTGCCCGATCCGTCGAACGGCTTGCCAAGGACGAGAGACGCGCCTTTGTGGAGAACGCGCTCAACGGCAAACCGTTTCGGGAGATATCAGCCGAGAGCGGCATCCCGATGGGCACGTTGATGGCGCGCAAGAAGCGCGCGGTGGACCGGATTCGTATGGAACTGAGAAGAGAAGGGTATCTGCGTTAACAAACGGTGCGGCTGGTCCGCAACGAAAGGAGTGAACGGTCATGAAGAGAACAGTGGTATTCAAAATCGCGGGTTGGGTGGCTGTCGGCGTTGTCGGGGTGGCGGGATTGGCTTTGGTGCTGGGCTTCGCGGTGGTGTGGCTGTGGAACTGGCTGATGCCCGCGATCTTCGGCTTGCCCACGGTCACCTATTGGCAGGCCGTGGGGCTGATTGTTCTGGCACACATCCTGTTCAAAGGGCACGACCATCATGCGCGCGTCCAGTCGCAACGCGACAGGCATATTCATGCGTTCCGCTCGAAAGTGCGTTCGATGCTGCATGAGGATGAGGAGACGAGTGAGGCATCCGAGGCGAGGGGCCGGATGCCGGATGCCTGATGTCGGATGCCGGATGCGTGCGCGATGGTGCGCTTCTCTCGTCCCGACGCAGGCGGGCGGTTGCCCGCGGCGCTGCGCCGGATTGTTCAAGCTGGCAACTCTGTCGTCATCATGGTCGATCCCGCCGCTGCGGCGGGGAGAACGAGCACGTTCTCGAGTAAGTTCTCGAGCACGTTCGAGGTCAGAAGTCGAAATTCACCCACGGGTTGCTGTTGCTGAACGACTCGCCCATGGTGTTGCTGTCGAGGATCCGGCCATAGTGGTTGCGGCCGGTGGACCACTGGTAGTTGGTCACGTTGAGGCTGGCGCTGTTGCGCACGATGAGGTTGTCCTGGACCAGAGGGTCGGTGACGAGAATGCCGAACATGTTCTCAATCAGGTTATTGCCCTCGATTCTGTTGCTGTTGCCGTTGATCCGGATGCCGGCGCCGTTGTTCTGGCGGTATTCGTCGTTTTCGCCGCCGTTGTTGTTCACGATTCGGCACCGGGCCCCGACCCAGATGCCGTCGAACTTGTTCCAGAGCGTCGTGCAGCCCTCGACGGTGCAATAGACCTGCACGTTGATTCCGTTCGTGCAGTTCTTACTTGCCGTGCAGTCGACGACGCGGCTGCCGTTTTCGGCGGAGATGCCGTGCCGGTTGTTGTTGCGCGCGCTGCACTGCTTCACGATGCTGCCGTCGGTCACGTAGATCCCGTCGCCGCCGTTGTCGTGCGCCTTGCAGTTCACCACGAGCGAGTCGGCGCCCAACCGCAGGCCGCCGGCGGTGTTGCCGTAGGCCTTGAGGAATTCGAACAGGCTGCCCATTGCCCCCTCGGCACTCACGCCATAGCCGCCCCAGCCGCGCACCGTGCCGTTGCGGATGGCGATGTTCTGGCTCGAGGCCGAGACCTGAATGCCGTCCGTCGAGCCCGACACGCCGCCCAGGGCGAACCCGTTCAGATCGAGCTTCACGTTGTTGGCGGTGATCAGGATGCCCGGCGCGGACGACTCGCCCAGGAGATTGGAGATGACGGAGTAGGAGCCGGACTCGTTGATCGTGTAGGGCAGGGCGGAAATGATCGTGTCCGGCTCGATCTCGTTCAAGGTCCGCATGGCCGTCTCGTCCGAGCCGGGCGGGCCGGCCGGGTCCAGCGAGCCGGCGGCGGCCGGGCCGGCGACGAGGGTGAGCAGGCAGGCGAATGGCACGAGACGGCAGAGTGGGCTGTTGCGCATGATGTGCTCCTCATCTGGTCGAAGATGGCGCATCTTACCATGAAGGAACGCCCGGTTCAAACCTGATCTGCCTCCGTGTCTCCGTGGTGAATCTGCCTCTGCTCACGCCTATTTTCGGATTAGGGGGGCCGACTCTCGCCTTGCCCGGCGCGCGGCCTTCTGGTTTAATGGCGGCTACCGCAGATCGGCGACGGCGCCGGCAAAGGCGATGGAGTCATGGAGTCAGAGCGCGGTTCCAGCCACACCTATCTGTTCGAGGCCGGTCGTTCGATCGGCCAGTATCGCATTCTTCGGCCCTTGGGCGCAGGCGGGATGGGCGAGGTCTACCTGGCCGAACACACGGAGATCCACAAGCAGTATGCGCTGAAGGTGCTGCCGGCGAATCTGGCGGAGGACGACCAGTTTGTCGCCAGGTTCCGGGTGGAAGCGCGGGTGATGGCCGACCTGGAGCACACGAACATCGTCCGGGTTCATCACATGGGGCGGGAGGGCGACCTGTTCTACCTGACGATGGACTTTGTCGACGGCGGGCAGGGCGAGCCGTGGGCGCTGGAAGACGAACTGGAGGGCGGCAAGCGCCTGCCGGACGAGCGGGTTCGCGACTTGGCCCTGCAGATCTGCGACGCGCTGGCCTACGCGCACGGCTTTCGGGGCGAAGGTGTGGTGCACCGCGACCTGAAACCGTCCAACATCCTGCTCGCGCCGAAGGGCGCGGCCGGCGCGGCCGGGCCGATGCAGGTGAAAGTCGCGGATTTCGGGCTGGCGAAGGTGCTGGGCGATGCGTATCTGAAGAGCGTGATCGATCGGTCGGTGAGCCTGAGCATCGGCAAGCAGATCGACGTATCGGTCGGCGACGGGAAGACCGGGCGCCCGCGCTACTACGAGCGCACGAGCACCCGTTCGATACTCGGCACCTACGAGTACATGAGCCCCGAGCAGAAGGCCGGGGGCGAGGTGACGACACGGAGCGACATCTACACGCTCGGCGTGCTGCTCTATCGCATGCTGACCGGCCGGAAGCCGCTCGGCGCGTACAAACCGCCGTCGCGGTTCGGGGTCAGCCGGAAGTGGGACGCCATCGTCGAGCGCTGCCTGCAGCCTGCGCCGGAGGACCGGTATGCCGCCGTGGCCGATCTGCGCGCGGCCATTCAACAGGCCGGCCGCCGCCGCGCGCCGGCGGCCGCCTTCATCGCGTTGGGCGTTCTGCTCCTGGCGCTTGCCGGGCTGGGCGTGTACCCCGTGTTGAAGGAGGCGTTGCGCGCGGCACGCGCGGGCGGTGGCGGCGGGCCGCCGCCCGTCGGGAAGGACGCCGTTCTGTTCACGATGACGATCGATCCGCCTCGCGCCGAAGTGGTGATCACGCGCAAAGAGCACCTGATCCAGCACGGGCGCGCCTCCTCGGCCGGCGTGTTCCAGGTCAGACTGGATCCCGGCACCTACACCGCCAGCGTGACCCGCGACGGGTACCGGCGTTGCGTGCAGGATTTCGAAGTGAGCGCCGAGCACGCCGAGTGGTCCGTCAAGCTGTCCGAGATTTTCGGGACCGTGCGGATCACCTGCCTGCCCGGCGCGCGAGTCGAGGCCGTCTCTGTGCTGGACGGGAAGCGGTTCGGACTCGGCGCCACCGATGCCGCCGGCCTGTGCGAGACGTCGCTGCCTGTGGGCGAGTACCGGCTCGTCACCCGCCTGGAGCACTACACGACCGTCACCGACAGCGTGACGGTCGCCGAAACGAAGCCGGCCGTTGTCCAGCCCGCGCTGGAGCCGTTGCCGGGCAAGGTTCGGATCCTGACGCCGCAGCCGGCGGAGATCTGGGAGGGCGATACGCGGCTGGGCGGCAGCGGGGAGATCATTGGGGGGCTGGCCGTCGGTCAACACACGCTCGAGTTGCGCAGCAAGGGGTTCAAGACCCGTACGGTCAGTGTCTTATTGAAGCCGAACGGTTATGCGGAGCTGGAGCAGCGGGCCTTCGAGCCGACGAGCGGCCGGGTCCGGGTGGATGCGGCCAGCACGCTCGGGGCCGTGCAGCCGAAGGACCTCTGGCCGCGCGAGGCGGAGTTGCGTGTTGGAACGAACGGCTGGAAGACGGTGACGTTGCCGCACACGGAGGAGGTGCGCGCGGACCTGGAGACGGAGCTGGCGCTGCGCGTGAACGGCTACGGCGAGGTGCAGCCGCAGACGGTGGTGGTCGGCGAGGACGGGACGGAGGCGTTGCTGTTCAAGCTGACCCCGGAGCCCGGCACCGTTCGCATCCTCTGCGAAGCGCCCGGCGCCGCGATCTACAGGGAGGGCACCAGGCTCGGCAAGGCCGGCGACGAACTGGCCTTGATGCCGTTCGCCACCCACGACCTGGTGATGCGGGCGCCGGGCTATCGCGATGGCGCGTTCACCGTTCGGCTGACGGAGCCGGGCGCCGCCAGCGGCGACCGGCAGGTGCAGCTGCTGCGTGCGGCCGGCACGCTGACCGTCTCGGCTGCCCTGCCCGCAGCCTTTCAGCGCGCGCTCTCGGCCGGTGAAATCCGGGTCGACGACGGGCCCTGGCTCGCCGTGCAGATGCCGCATCCGCTGCCGCTCGAGGCCGGCGTCACGCGCCGGGTGGCGTTCAGGGCCGACGGGTATGAAGAGCCGGCACCCGTCGAGCTCAGTCTGAAGGACCAGGAGGAGCGCCGGCACACGTTTGTTCTCAACCCGTTACCGGGCACCATTACGATCCGCAGCAACATACCGGACGCCGGCGTCTACGCAGGCGGGCAACAGATCGGGACGGCCGGCCAGCCGCTGGCCCTCACGCCGTTTGTGCGCCATACGCTCGAGGTGCGCGCACCGTATTACAGAAGCGAGCAGGTTACGCTGCTGCTGGACAAGCCCGGCGCTCAGCATGAAGACAAGGCCGTCCGCCTCGAGGAGGTGGGCGCCGTGTTGACCGTGGCGGCGGTGCTCCCGCCCGCCTACACGCAGCCGGCGCGGCTCGATGTCGTGGTCGACGGCGTCAGTCTCGGCGCCAAGCCGTTGCCTTTCAAGATCGAAGGGCTCACGACCGGCCGCCACACGATCGAGCTGCAGGGGAAAATCTGGCAGCCGGTCGCTGCCCGGACCGTCACGGTTGAGAACGGCAAGGCGTACACGGAGTCTTTCACGCTCGTGCTGCGGTCCTCGTATTTCACGTTCAGCGTGGCGCCCGGCGATGCGGCTGTCTACGTGGCCGGCAAGCGAATCCAGGGCACGCGCGTGGAGGTGACGGCCGGCACGCACGAGGTCGAAATCCGGCGGCGCGGGTACGTGACGGTGAGCGGCCCCTATGCGGTCGGATTCGGCGAGACGCGGCATTTGACGTTCCAGTTGCAGAAGAAGCCGAGGGAATTCATCCCGCCGACGCCGTAGCCGTTCTCATCATGGCCGCGCCGCCGTTTGTAGTGAGCCCCGTGAGGGGCGTCCCCGGGATGAATGACGGACGCAGACAGCCCTTTCGGCCAAAGGCCGATCAGCTTACGGCTGAACGGGCTTAGGGCCCGCGCAAAAACAACTTCACATTTTGGCGGGCCAATGTTGCCACGGCACGGCAGAGCCGGCACAGCATTGGCCCGCCCCTTCGGGCTGGGGCTCTTTTG
>JAFGHX010000006.1 GCA_016929905.1 Kiritimatiellia bacterium | reverse complement strand
GTCGAGCCGTTGAGGCTGCGCTCGAGCTTGAACCCGGTCTCGTTGGCGCTGTTGTCGGACCAGCTCACCTTGATCTGGCTGGTGGACTGGGCGGCGGCCGCCAGGCTGCTCGGCGCGGTGGGGACGGTCGGCGTACTGCCGGTGACGGTGAATTTCGCCTGCGCGAGCGCGCTCCAGGTGGCGCTGTTCTTCATGCGCGCCTTGACGGTCGCGGTGCTGTTCAGGGTCAGTACGACGGCGGAGGTCGACGCGCTGCTGCCCGCGGCCACGGCGCCGCCGGTAACGCGCGGGTCCTCTCCGTCGGTGCGGTAGTAGATGGTGCCGGTGCTGCCCGGCCGGCTGACGGTCAGCTTGAAGCCGGCGGCCACGGTCCCACCGTACTGGCTGTAGGTCGGCGGGTCGAGCGAGGGGTAGAGCGGCGGGTTGTTGTTGCGCAGGACCTGAATGAACCGGCCGACATTGCCGGTCATGCGTTGTGTGACGAAATCGCGCGCGGCGTACCAGTGCGCGTGGCGGGTGAAAACCGTCGTGCCGCCGCCGTAGTCCTTGAGGTAGTCGCCCCAGCGCGCCGATTCGCCGACGACCGCGCGTTCGACGTACGCGGCCAGGTCGGCCCACCGGCTCTTGCAGTTCGCTTCCGTCAAGGCGCCGCCGTTGTAGCAGTGCGTGTAGACGCGGTCGGCGAAGGTCATGAGGAAGTCTTTGTTGTTGTCCAGCGCGCGCCACAACTCCGGCATGTCGCGGGTGTAATGCGTGCTCATGGCCGAGTTGTAGAAGGAAGGCTGGATCCACGCCCCGTCGTTCGAGCGGTATTTGCCCGCCGACTGCTCCGTCTTGAGGAAGCAATCCTCGGCGTCCCACGGCATATGCAGGAGCGGGCCGGCGGGTGCTGTGCGGCCGACAATATAGAAGTTGTTGCCGGGCCAGTCGCCGACGCCTGCGTACCAATGCAGGGCGATGTAGTCGCAGAAGTGTTCGACGTCCAGGTAGTTCTTGACCTCGTTGTAGTTGGCCGCGCTGGACAGGTCCCTGCGCGACAGCGTGCTGTGCAGGTAGTCATAGCGGCTGCGGCTGCCGTAGACGACCATATAGGAACGTTCCGGCTCGATCTCCTGGTTGCAGGAGAACCAATCATTTTTCGCGCCGCCGAGGTAGTCGGCGGCGTATCGCGAATCGGTGCGTTCGACGGGGTTGTACAGGCCCCAGTAGACGCCATTGAGGTACAGGTGCACGAACAGGCCGCGCCCGCCCAGCCCGGTCATGTCGAGGAAGGCATCGCGCACCCACTGGTCGCGGGTATAGACGGTGTTGGCGCCGCCATAAATGGTGGTCCAGGTCTTGTTCATTCCGGCGCGCAGGAAGATCTTTCCATAGCTGCCCTCTTGCGTGGCGGCGTGATGGACGGCATCCTCGAAGAACGGATACTCGAGTTTCGGCGTGTCACCGTAGTTGGACTTGAACAGCAACCGCATCGACCGTTTCGCGGCGACGTGGGAGTGCGACTTGAGCCCGCAGTCGATCTGGAACCCGGCCCGCCCGTCGGCGTAGATCAATTCGACGGAAACGGGCACTTCGATCCGGTTCTGGCCAACCTGACCGGCCGGCGGCTTGCCACCGCCGGTGTGATAGATGCCTGTATCGCCCCAGAGATTATTGGTGGCCGTCACGAGCGAGAGCGTCGGGATACTCTTCAGGTCGCCCTTGATCGTACCGGAGTAGCGCGAGTCGTTCACGATGTCGGGGTCCATGTCATAATCGGCCTTGTTGGCGCCCCACAGCGTCGGGTAGCCCGCGGGCCGGGTTTGCGTGATGACATCGCCGAGGAAGATGTAAGTCCGCGTGTGGATCAGCGAGGCGGTCATACCGGACTTGAACGCCGCCGCGCGCAGGCAGGTGGTCCGGTTGAGGGAGACGGCGCCGGCGTAGACGGTGCCGTGCGAGGCGGTCGGCTCGCTGGCGTCGGTTGTGTAGCGGATCGTGGCGCCGGAGGTGCCGGTCGAGATCACGACGCTGAAGCCGGATTCGTAGAACCCGTGCGGCTTGTTGAAGGTGGGTTCGCTGACGCGCGCCGCGTGCGCGGCGAGGGTGGCGGCGAACAGGGCGAAGACGGCATACGGGCTGCGAACGTTACGCGGTGACATCATCGGTTCTCCTTCAATTTATCCGGTTCGTGTTTGACGCATTCAGATTGATCTACGGGCCGTACGGCGCGGTTCGCGCAGCCGTTAGCTGTGCCGGCCCGGCGTCCCGGTTCTGCCGCACTTCTTCGGGCGACAGGGCGCGGGCATAGACGGCCACGAGCTGGAGCTCGCCGAACCAATGCCGGTCCAGGCCGAGGTGATCGAGGCCGAGCTCATTGGCGAGGCCGAGCCGCATGGTGGCGTCCCAATCGGCAAAGTTGCCGCCGACCGTCCGTTCGGGTGCGGGCCCGCGCTGATCGCCCGCCCGATCGGCGCTTGCGATGGGCGCCGGTGCGCCGTTGAGGAAGCAGCGGCACCGGCCGGCGGCGTCGCGGGTGAAGACCACGTGCGTCAAGTCGCAGGCGAGCGTACCGGGCAACGTGGCGGTGCTGGGATGCCCGTTCGGCGTCGTCTCGCTCGTCCGCAGGCGCAACTCATAGCTGGCGTGCGACTGGCCGAGCGTGAAGTTGCGCGCGCCGCTGCCGCTGGAGACGGTCACGATCCGCACGGCGCCGCGCTGGAACTGGTCGGCGATTGCGGGTTTCAGCCAGGCTTCGACCGTGAGTTCGTTCGTGGTGCGGCATGCTTCGATCAACTTGCGGGCCGGCCCGGCCGAGGCAATCACGGTCGGGCGCGTGATGCGCAGGCCGCCGCCGGGCAGCCATTCGACGGCGTTTCGGTCGGCGATTTGCAGGTCGAGCGGCTCGCGCACGCCTGCCGTGTCGCGCACGGTCGTGCCCCGCCCCTCACGGAAGGTATAGAGCGCGACGAGCCCTGTCCGTGTGCGTCCGTATCTGTCCGTGTGCGCCCGTGCGGCGCCCGCCAGACGCTCCCCGGCCTCGGCGGATTGGCCGGCCGAAAGCGCGACCGATTCGCCCGAGCGCCGCACGGTCAGCCGCACGACGCCTTCGGCCACCTGCACGCGGGTCGCGGCGTCGGTGACGTCGACGGAGAACCGCGTCCCGATCACGACGACCTCGGCGTGCGGGGTGCTCACGGCAAAAGGCGGGAGCCCCTTGCGCGGCTGCACAGCGGCGCGCAGCGCGCCCCGCTCCACAGACACGCCGCCCAACCCGCCGTGCGGCTCGCCCGCCAGCGTCGCGGCGGCGCCGGGCCCCAGTTCCAACTCGGCAATCGCCGGGCTCGCGATTACCACGGAGGAGCCGAGGCCGGCGGTCAGGATACGGTCGCCGTCGCGCAGCGCGGCGCGCGTCTTGGCCGGCATGATCTGTGCGCCGCGCTGCAGCCGCACGGGACCCGTAGCCCGCAGGAGGGTGGCGAGTGCGGGCCCGTGCGCCGCCGCGGAGTCGAGCCGAACCCGGCTCATTTGGTACGAAAGCACGATGCCGAACCCCACCAGGACCGCGGCGGCCAATCCCGTGACCCGCCAGCCGCGCCGGCGTGCGTGGGCGGAGAACGGGAGCGGGCCGCGCCGGCGCGCCGTGGGCGTGGCCGCCCGCGGCGCCGGTTCGGGCTGTCGGCGCGAAACGGCCGTTTCGGCCGCGTGCTCGCGGAAGTATTCGCGGGTCCGGACCGCGACCAGCATGGACTGCATATAGAGCGCACGCGCCTCGGCATTCCCGCGCAGCAGCCCGCCGAGCTCCTCGGATTCGGCCGGCGAAAGCGCGCCGTCGGTGAGCTGCGTGAGCAGCAGATCCAGGCGATTCTTCTGTTCGGCGGACAACGTCATTGCAGAGGTTCCATGGCTCGTTGTTTCAGAATGCAGTCGCGCAGCTGCGCGCGGGTGCGGGAGAGGGTCACGTAGACGCTTTCGACCGGCCGGCCGAAACGCGCGGCGATCTGCCCGCAGTCAAGGTTCCCGGCGTATTTCAGATCGAGCAGCTCGCGTGTTCTGTCCGAGAGTTTGGCCAGGCAGCGGCGTAGCGCTTCCAGGGAGAAGAGTTCCGGGGCCGCCTGTTCGCATGCCGCGTGGTCGTCGGCCAGCGCCGAGATCGTCTCCTCGTCGAGCGCGATGGGCGCACGCTTCTGAGCGCGAATCCATTCCAGCGCCGTGCGGCGGCAGATCTCGAAGCACCAGGAGCGGAAGCTCTTGCCGGGTGTGAACACCTCGCGCTTGCTCCAGATCCGGATCAGCCCGTTCTGAACCACATCCTCCGCGACGTCCAGGTTGCCCACCATGCCGGTCACGTACGCCATGAGCACGGGCTGCAGCTCCATGGCCCGCTTCATCATCAGGTCTTCGTTCTCGAAGTAGTCGTTTGGCATCGCGAATCTCCCGTGCCGGTTGCTTATGACCGTTCGGCCGGGAACCTTAACACAAAAAAACCGCGCCGGAGCGCGGTTTTTTTGAGGGGTTTGCCCGCAAGATGGCTTGGGGGCCAGGATTCGAACCTGGATCGTCAGAGCCAAATTCTGAAGTCCTACCGGTTAGACGACCCCCAAGCAAACAAAAACCCCGTCAGGCATCTGCCTGCGGGGCGAGCTTCCAGAAGGCAGACGCCAGCCTGCCTTCGCGAATTGTGAAGACGGGCTACGTAATGGTCTGTCCCTGGTTGCGTTGCATCGTTGTCACTCGCTTTACAGGGGAATCCTACACGATGGGGGGCGGAAGTCAAGCTTGCGTTGCCGGGCTGAAACAAGGGCGAAGGGGCAGACACGGACAGAACACGGACCCACACGGACGAACACGGACGGGCACGGGCCGGGCCGTGGGTGGGGGCCGCGTCGGTTGGGCGCGGGTCGGCCGGGCTGGGCCGCCCTCATGCTGTCCGTGCAGGTCCGTGTGGGTCCGTGTTCGTCCGTGTCAGTCCGTGTTCTGCCCGCCCGCGGCCTACTCCAGCCAGACGCGGCCGCGATAGACTTGCTCGGCGCCGGCAGGGGTGTTGGTGTAGGCCACGGTCTGGCCGGCGCCGGTAATGCGCGCGTAGCCTGAGACGGCGCTCCAGGCGCCGTCGTCCATGCCGGGCCTGGTCTCCAACGCGTAATAGCGGGTGCAGCCGGCGTAGCCGGTGCCGGCGGCGGCGATAGTGGGGAATGAAACGACGATGGCGGCGCCGCTGGGTGCGAGCTCCACCTCGAACAGGTGCGCGCCGCTGCCGGGATCGGTGCCGGCGATGTATTCGGCGCCGTTGGACTGGCCGTCGCCGTCGGAGTCGGCCTC
>JAFGHX010000375.1 GCA_016929905.1 Kiritimatiellia bacterium | reverse complement strand
GTCCCGTGCAGTCTGGAGCCAAACCAAACGGGGACGGGGCTCGCGATCCGACCGTAGGACGGGCTTTCCAGCCCGTCCCGTGCAGTCGTGAGTTGCGAGCCGAATTCCGGTCGCATTTCTTGCCGAATTGGCATCGCAGGGTTTTGCCGCATGCTGCCGCGATCGCGTCGTCGTTCGCAGCGGATGCGTCCTTCGCCCCTGTCGCCCATGCCTACGGAGCACAACATTGCCGCGGTCTCATTGCGTTCTGTGCCATTCGCGTCGAGCGGCGATGTGATTGGCGTGCCTATGGGCCGTCCGCCATCCGGTCCAATGCCAGGACGGGTCGGTTACAGTTAGGTACGTCGATCGACGTACTCAACTGTAACACCAGGAATCCCCGTTTCCTCAGATATGGCTGATTTCGTTGGGCCATTGCGGCAGACGCGTATCAGATGCAGGAAATCGTGTTACCCCCAGACACACCCATCGTCGTGCCTGGCTGTAACACGGTAGGACGGGCTGGAAAGCCCGTCCCACGGGGAGTCGACAAAGATGACGACCCGCCTTCGCTCAGAAGCTACGGCGCGGCAGGCCAAAGATTACGACAAAGACGTGCGCCCGTAGGACGGGCTTTCCAGCCCGTCCCGTGCACTCGCGAGTGAACAGGAAACGGGGACGGGCTGGAAAGCCCGTTCCACGGGGAGGCGACAAAGAATACGACCAAGAAATCCGACTGTAGGACGGGCTTTCCAGCCCGTCCAGTGCACTCATGAGTTGATTGACGGGAAGAGGGAGGCGCGGCTCTCAACTGGATTCGTGGACCGGATTGCGGGTGCCGGGCGTCTCCTCAATACAGCGTTCGCCGGATGATATCCTGTTGGAGCTCTTGGGACAGGTTGACGAACCGTTCGCTGAACCCGCCTACGCGCACGATCAGGTTCAGGTACTCCTGCGGATGGGTCATGGCGCGCTCGAGCTCGTCGCGGTCGGTCGTCGTGATCATGGCCTGGGTGCCGCCCAGCTTGAAGTAGGTGCGCAGCAGGGCGCTGACCTTGGCGCGTTGCCGGTTGAACGTCGCGCGGCTGAACTTGAGGTTCTGGGTTGCGCCCGCGTGGATCGAGGCTTTCAGTCTCGCCATGGAGTTGAGCAGGGCGGTAATGCCGCTGATATCGTTGCCGGCCGTCGGCTGATTGCCGTTGCTGAGCGGGGCGCCGGCCTTGCGGCCGTCGGCGGTGGCCGCGGTGCCTTTGCCGAGCGTGACGTGGTCGCCGTTGTTCACGAGCACGGCGAGGAAGCTGTGCAGTAAGGTGAAATCCTTCTGCCGGCGGCACGATTCGCACAGCGATTCGTTCACCCACTCGGCCATGGCGTCGGCCTCGGGCTCGTCGTTCCCGAATTTCGGGACGGCTCTGAGCATGCTCTGCACGTCGGCGTACCCGTCGAAATCGGCGTCCAGCGCCGCGAGCAGCCGGTGCGGGGAGAGGGTCTTGTTTTCGAACACCAGCTTCTTGACGGCGAGCAGGCTGTCGGCCGCCGTGGTGTTGCCGAAGGTTTCCATCGTACCGCCGGCATAGCGCACGCCGCCGGCCAGCAGCGCCTTCCCGCGCGCGATGCAGTCGTCGTACAGCAGGCTCAGGAACGGAAAGGCCGCCTGTTGGCCGGTCACCCGATGGATCGTGTCCTGCACCTCGCCCAGCATCGCGGCCTGGTGCTCCATCTGCCGGGCAAACGCCTTTTGGAACCGCTCGAACGACTCGAACGTGTCGAGGCTGCCCAGCGCCAGTCCGCGCGGTTCGCCCGAGAGCGGGTCCCGCCCGTTGTGCATGGCCGTGTTCAGGACCTTGGCCACGTTCAGCGCGGCGTCCGGCGAGCCGATGCTCATATGTTCCAGCACGAACTCGCCGCAGCCGTACATCATGTACTGTTCCGCTTCTTCGACCGGCACGTCGAACGCTTCGGCCACGCCGGGAATGAGCGCGTCGTCGTTGTAGAGGATCGGGAAGGTCGAGCCGCTGCCGATCACGTCCAGCGCCTTGTCCCAGAGCGCCGTGTTCATACCCGCGTGGCAGCGCAGGCTCAACTGCGGCACCTTGTCGCGCAGCTCGGCCTGCGCCGCCAGGCACAGCATGGCGAACCGGTCCGCGTTCGCTTCGTTCGGCCGGCCTTTGCCGCCGACCAGGATCCGGCTGTTGTAATTCTCGCCCAGATCGATGATCAATCGCCAGAGCCCGGTCAGCATCTCGCGCGCCTGATCCTCCGTCAACGCGCCGGTTGCCAGGTCGCGGGCGAGCAGATCGCCGAGCGTGACGTCGAGCCGCCCGAAATTCTTCACGCAGGCGGCCAGCGCGTAGAGCCAGACCAACTGGATCCCCGCGTGGAAACTCGCGGGCGGCTCCTCCGCAATGTGCGACAGGCTTTCCGCCATGCGAAGCAGACGGGCCCGCGCGGCCGGGTCGGCGGCCGAATCGGCCTTCTGCCCGGCCTCCTTCGCATAGCGGCGCGCGACGGACGCAAAGAGGTCCAGCGCCAGCAGCAGGCTCTCGTAGAAGCAGGTCTGCGTCTCATCGGCGCCGGCTGCGTTCCGTGCCTGCTGTTCCGCCACTTCGCGGCGCAGCCCGCCGATCCCCAGCCGGACCAGCTTGCCGAAATCCAGGCACGGGCCGCCCAGCCCGTACATGGGGTACGCCATGTCCTTGGCCGAGTAATAATCGTCGCTCGGAATCCCACTGCTCACGTGTGGCGGATACGCGCGCCGGCAGAGGGCATAGGTGGTCTTGTCGCGCCAGAAGTCGAGCAGGTACTGGACGTCCTTCTTCTCGGACTCGGACACCTTGGCGTCGGCCAGCAGGCGGCTGACCCGCTTGAACGTGCAGTAGTAGGCCGCGTCCGTGAGCGGCCCGTGTTCGGGCAGGATCCCGACTTGCATCCTGTTCAGCCGGCCCGCGAACCAGTCGCCGTCCCGGATCGGCATCAGCGTGGCCGGCACCTGGTACTGCAGGCATTCGATTTCCCGCCGGTAGGGGTGCTTGTCCTTGGCCGCCTCGAAAATCCGCGTGAACGCCAGCTCACGGCCGCACACCGAAGGTTCCGGCGCCGCCGGCGCGATGGGAAGGTTGGGCATATCGTTCCTCCGTGACCGGGAATGCTGCCAGAAGCCGCGCGTCAAGACAAGCGGTTTTCCCCGACAGGATGGGGGCGGGCTTTTCAGCCCGTCCCGTGAGTTGCGGGGAGGAGGGCGTCCTCACCCACGCCGCGGGGAGGGGATGTGTGGAAAGACGGCAACACGCTTGTCTTCCGGCCGTCTCTTCGAGTAGAGTACTCGACTCGGCCCCGGAGAAATCAAGGATCCGCTTTCTGCCGCCGCCGGGTGGTCGCGCGAACCGTCGTTGGCGCATTCCGCGAAAGGGACTGGATGAGGGTTTCGCTTCTCCTTGTTGGCGCGCTGATCGCCGCAGGCATGGCCACGCGGCTTTCCGCCCCCGTCCGCGCGGACGACGATGCAACCTACGTGCGGCTTCAATATGAACGGGACCGTGAGGAATACCTGCGCAAGTGCGCCGAAGCCTGGTGGCGGTGGTACGAGCGGGTCGATTTCGGCTCGGCACGTATGAACAGGAGGTTTCGGAAATACGTAGAAGAGCAGATACAAGAGGAGATCCGGAACTACCCGCACTATCCGGTCGCCATCCCGCCGGCGCCCGACGATCTGAGCCGGAAGCTCGTCTTTGAGTACGAGGACGCGCGTGACTTTGCCGAATACCGCGAGCAGCAACGGGTTCGGTACAACCATGTCGTGAAGGATCTGCATCTGATGTCCGACGAGGGCGAAAAGCTCGTGTATTTCTTGGCGGAAAACATGGTCATTCCGGCCGGCGCCGCGAAGATGTCGCTTTCGATCATCGCGAGAAAGATGATCCTGAACGCGATCGAAAAGGAAATGACGGACTACCTGTCCGGCAAGGCCAAAGAGCGCGCGTCCGTCGTGACGGCCCGCATCAAGGAGTCCGTCCACAAGAAGATCTACTCCATGGGCCGTGTTTTCAATTGGAGCGCGTACCGCATCAACAGCATGCGGCACCAGGCGGACGAGATGATCGACTCGATCATGGCGAATCTCATCGAGGCGGCCATCGACAGGTCGAAGGCGCGGCTGGGCGGTCGGTTCACGTTTGACCCGGACTACCTGAAGCATGACGCGCGCGCGGCCGCGGAGGTGCTGAAGGATTTGCGGGACACGACGAAGTGGAAGCAGTTCGGCTGCGATGTCGGAATGGAGATTCTCAAACGGAACGCGCGCAAAGCGACGAAGGCTCTGACCGAACGCCAGCTTCAGGACATGCGACGGGCCCTGAAGGAAGAGGCGTACCGGTCCATCGCCTGGATGGCGAAAGAGGAGAAGTGGGGCAAAGCCTTCACGCAGAGCATGATGAAGCAGGCCGATAGCCGGATAGACGCGTACATAGACGGGAAATTGAACAAGCTCGCGGATACGGCCGCCAAGAGGACCGTTGATTTCCTCAAATCCGGCGGCGAGACGCCGAAAAAGAAGACGGGGCGGCTCGAACAGGAAACGCTCGCGGCGACATCCACGTTGAAGAGCGGCGAGATGATGCTCGCGTTCACCCTGTTTGCCGCGCGGCATGCCGCGCAACGAGCCGCGGCGGAAGAGCCGGCGGAGTTCGCCGAATGGCGGCGGAGAGAGCTGGAGCGCCTGAACCCCCTGCAAGCGAAGGACTCGGACCGCCGGAAGGAAGTGGACGTCATGCTCGAACTCAGAAGGGCGGTCGAGCAACAGAAAAACAGTGTGCGGGCGACCGGTCTGAAATCCGACCAGAGGATGCTGCTCGAAATCCGGAATCACACGCGCGAACGCCAACTGCTGCTGATCCAGTCGGGCACGGTTTTCAAGCCGGCGCCCGACGACGTCCAGAAGCTGGGGGTCCGATGAGAAGAGGACATGGCGTCATGCTGGCGCTGCTCTGTGCCACGCAGGGACAGGCGGCGGACGCGGAACCCGCGGCTCCTGCCGCGAGCGGTTATGTGGTCGAAGTGCCGCCCCGCGGCAAGGTGAGCGTGGTTCTGCCGGTGTATTGTCTGGACCCCGAGAAGGATGCGCCGGGCAACGGCGTGGAAATGGCCTGCTTGCCGGATCTGCCGCAGGACGACGTGCGCCGCGTCCTTCGCGTGAAAGAGGTTCTGTTGTCGGAAGACGAAGGGTTCGACGAGTTGCTCGAGACCCTGCTGCAGGGTTTTCGTCGCGTCTACGCCGGAGAAGACGCGTATTACCGGCTCGTTGACCGCGGGACGCAATGGGCGCTCTGGCGCCTGAACGAGGCGGGATTCGCACGCGTGGTCGCGAGCCGCCTAACCGTTCTCGGGCGGTACGCGGCACTGTTGCGCGCGATTGCCGCGTCGATCTCAGGGCAGACGACGGACGAGGTCGCCTTCGAACGCCACATTGCCGACACGGCGCAGATCAAAGATGAGACGCTGCGCGCGAATGCCCGCAAGCTGCTTGGCGACATCCGCGAATTGCGCGACTCCGGGCGCCTCTTCGCCGTGCAAGACGCCGTGCTGAAACGGATAGAGGGGCTGGCGCGCGAGTTGGAGAACAACGCGGAAGAGAACCGATACTATTTCTGGATGTCCGGCATTATTCACAGCGCCGCCGTCATGATGGAGGAACATGAGAAGCCTGATGCGGAATAGCGGCGTACGGGTCACGATTGTCGCGGCGTGCGCGGTGTTGTGCCTGGCGGCCGGCAAGCCCGGCGCGGGCGCCGGCAAGACGAACCGGAAGGGCCGGCAGGGCACGTGGACGTTTGAGGGGCCGACGGGGCTCGCGACGTGGGTGACATGCCGGTATGTGAACGGTGCGCTCGAAGGCGAGTGCTCCATCTATTGGCCCAATAGCCGGGTTCTTGAATCGGCGGGCATGTACCGCGACGGCCTTCGCGACGGAGTATGGCGCTTTCACGACGAGAAAGGCCGGCTCTACGCGACGGGCCGTTACGCCGCCGGCATGCGTGATGGGGTATGGGAGTGGCGGTACGATACCGGTGACATGAAGCGGACCGGCTCCTATCTCGGCGGCCGGAAGACGGGCTTGTGGACGCACCATGCCCGAGAGGGAACGGTGGAGAAGACGGAGTCTTTCGCGGAGCCTGGCGAGCCCGAGCCGGCTTTGCCGGGATCGACTGTGCGTCAATCGCTGAGAAATACCCTGTCGCTTCTGGGGCCAACCTTCAGTGTTGAGGCGTCGGGCGATTTCATCCTGGCCAGCCAGATCCCGCTGTCCGTGCTCGAGCCGGAGATCAAGGAGAAGATTATCGACTGGGTCCCGGCCGGCACGCGCAGGGCGCTGGGCATTGAGACGGCGGGTGCCGAGCCGGTCAGGATATTCCTGTTCCTCACGGACGAACTGTTCTCCGATTTCGTCACGCGCCTGCAAGGCGGCGAGAGCCGCAACACGGATCCCTTTCTCGGCGGGTTCTACTACCCGCCGAAGCGCATCCTGGCCCTGCCCTTTCTCTCCAAGCGGTTCAACTTCTCGCCGGGCAATCTTGCGCACGAACTGGTACACATGGTCGTGCACGACGACTTCCCGCAGGTGCCGCTCTGGTTCGACGAAGGCCTGGCCGCACTCTACGAAAACGTGGCGAATGTCGACGGCCGTGCCGTGGCCTTTCCGCACGAACGGCTGGCGTACCTGCGGGAGCGGGCAACGCACGTTCCGCCGCTGGCCGACCTCATGCGCATGAGCGCGGCGGAGTTCTCGAACAGCAGCGAGGATGACCCGATCCTGAACTATGCGCTTTGCAGGTTCGTCTGCTATTACCTTCAGGAAAAGGGGAAACTGGCGGACTGTTACCGCGAGTTGAAGACGCATGCGGACGACGACCCGCGCGGTATCGCCGCCTTGCCCCGCTCGCTCGGCCTGAATTCAATCGGTGATGTGCAGGAGAAGGCGGTCTCCCTCGCTCTGGGTATAGATCTCACAACATTCCGCGCCCCGAAAGGAACGCTATGGGTAGTCAAGAATCGGTAGTGGCGGCGGCGGCGATGCTGCTGGCGGCAGGTTGCGCCTCATTCAACGCCGACACGGGCCTCTTTTATGCCGCCTCGGAAGGCCATGTTGCCGAGTTGAAGGCGCGGGTGGAGCAGGGCGCGAACGTGAACGCCGTGTGCCGGTCGGGCAACGAGACGGCCCTGTACTTCGCCGCCAGGGCCGGGAGCGCCGAGAGCGTGTCGTTCCTGCTCGAAAGCGGGGCGCGCGTGAACGTGCGGACCGTGACAGGCGACACACCCCTGCACGCGGCCGTGGTCGCCGGCAACCGCGAGATCATCGCCGCCCTCGTGCGGGCAGGCGCCGATCTCAATGCGGAGGATGACGACAAGGAGACACCCTTGTTGCGTGCGGTGATCTGGAAGGATGTCAGGAATCGCCTGCAGACGGTCGCCGCCCTGGTCGCCGCAGGCGCGGACGTCAATCTGCGGCTCGCCGTCACGAGGCGCATGCTCGAAGCGCATGAACGTGGGATGAAACAGGACGGAATGGACAACCGGCGGATCGAGCAGGTTCTGGGCGTCATCCGGGAGAAGGAAGGCGCCACGCCGCTGGTCTTGATCTGCATGGACAGCCGGCTGGCCGGGCTGACCGGCGAAGCGTTCGACGAGAAGCAGGGCTGCCTGGCGATAGCGGAGAAGCTGATAGAGGCCGGCGCGGACGTGAATGCGGCTACCGTGACGGGTGCAACGGCGCTGATGTACGCGGTGGATTCGGGCCGTTTCGACATCGCGGAACTCCTGCTCGGCAAGGGCGCGGACCCCGACAGGCGCGGCGCGAACGGCACGACGCCTCTGATGCAGGCGGCGCTTAACGGGAACCGCAGATGCACGGAGCTGCTGCTCAAGGCCGGTGCGGAACCCAACGCAGCCGACGAAAACGGTTGTACCGCGCTCCATTTTGCCGTGAACGGCGCGTTTCGAAGCGTTGCCGAGCGACTCCTGGCGGCCGGCGCCCGGAAAGACGCAAAGGACAAGACCGGCAAGACGCCCGCGGATTATGCGAAGGGAGAAGTGTCGGAACTGTTTCAAGGGAGGAGCGAACCATGAACGCAGTGTTGAAGGGCGTGTTGGGGGGTACGGCCTTGTTGTGCGCGGGCTGTGGCTCTGCATCGTTGAATGTGCCGGTTGTCAAGAGCGAGCCGGTGCACCGGGCGGGTAGGGAGTCGCACGCCGTCGTCGTAATGGGCGTTCGTCTGCCGGCGGCGTTCAAGGCGGAGCAGGCGGTTTTGTATGTGGGCGGCGAACGGCTTCCGTGCAAGGGGGTATCGGCTCCGAACTTCTCGCCGGCCCGCCATGTGGGCGTATTCAATTGCGAATCGTTCACCGAAGTCGATGCCGAAGGCCACGCTTACGTGTTGTGGCAGGTGTCAAGGCACATGCTGAAGAAGGGGAACAGGGCGATTGCCTACGCGAACAACCTGTACACGAGCAAGAATGTGATCACCGGCCGGCTCGTGCGGACCCTGTTGGATGCCGGCTATGCCGCGCCGGTCAACGTGACGCGGCCGGGCATGCTGTGGTACGCCTACGCGCCCGTCTTTACGCTGGAGGCGCCCGGCATCTATTACCTCGGCGAAATGAGCCTGAAAGGGGCGGACGGCGGCCCGAACGATTCGCTGCAGGTCACCTCAACCGCGGATCCGGCGAAGTTCAAAGCGTTCCTCGCTTCACAGAACCTGGCCGGCGCCGAGTACTTCGACTGCGCCAACGCCTGGACGAAGATCCGCTCGTCCGATTTCCGGGATTACACGCTGGGCAAGAAATAGTGGGGGACAGCCTGAGCTGAAATCGGTCAAAGCGAGCGTTGCCCGCAAGCGAAGCGGGGCGGGGTGGCATGCGGACATGTCCGCGCTATCCCGTGAACTGACGGCCAATGCGGTCGAGCACGTGTTTCGGCCCTGTCCGGACCGAAAGCACCACTGGGCGTCCGGGTGGATTCAGGAGGCCCTGAGCGCCTTGCGGCAATCGCCGCCCGGCAAGTGGGGGCGGAAGGATTCTGTCTAATAGACTGTTCGGCACAACAGAAGATGGCTCCCAAATCGTCCACCGTTCGCGTCGCCGCTCTCGTCGACCGACGGAGGGTGCACCGAGATCGGTGAACGATATCGGCGACGAGAACGGATTACGAGTCGAGAAGAGGATTCAGGGCCGAACAAGGCGCGTGGAGCGTACGGCTTCCAGCCGCCGCTCACGCGCGTCGTTCGTCGCCCGGAAGATGGATCCGGAAATCGTCAACCGTTCTCGTCGCCGTTCTCGCGTGTCCGCCGTAGGCCCGGCGCAGGCGGGTCGCCCGAATCCCTGGCGTGTGATCATGACCGTATCCTCAGCGCCCCGTTGGGATTGCACTTGACACACGCCTTGTGATCCGTACAATTGTACTTATGAAGATGGCGGCTGATACGAACACCTTTCTTGCCGTGGCGATGAATGAGCCAGAGAAGGACTGGTTGATCGAAGTGACGAAGGGGCACGATCTTGTGGCGCCGGTCGTGTTGCCGTATGAGATCGGCAATGCGTTGTCAGCGTTGATGCGGCGCAAACTCCTCACGGAGTCGCAACTCGGCTCCGTATGGGATTCAGCTATGGCGATTCCTGTTGAGTTGGCGAGCATCGATACTCGAGCAGCGGTTCTTCTTGCGGGGCGCTTCCAGATATACGCGTATGACGCGTATTTCCTTCAATGCGCCATTGAGACGAAGTCTCCGCTCCTTACGCTGGATCGCCCCATGAAGCGCGTGGCCGGGGAACTGGACATCACGATTGTGGAGGGATAATGAAAGTATACACCTATTCCCAGGCGAGGCAGAACTTGTCACGAGTGCTCAACGAATCGAAGGCTGAGGAAGTTTTGATACGCCGCCGCCGCGGTGAGGTATTCGCGGTTGTTCCCAGACAAAGAACGAGTTCACCGTTTGACGTGCCAGGGGTGAACACACGAGCCGACACATCCGCTATCCTCTCTGCTGTCAGGGAAAGCCGATCGAAGACATCCCAACGGCATTCACGACGACGTGGGTAGGGCGCGCGGCGCGCCCACCCACGCGCGTGATGCTTCCGTTCGGCATGAAGATTGGCGAGTGAAACGAGCTGCAAGTCGTCATGACAAATAGGGATCATGCCAGATCATCGTTGCTCGTTGCTCTGGCAGAGATTTCATTCGGCCTGAATGAGGGCAAAACACTGACCAATCCGCAAGCCGGCCAACGGCGCTCATCTGGCGCGGGTCCGCCCGTCGCCAGCATGAGCTTGTTGGCGGCTGGCATGACGTGCGGCCGTCTCCGATCGTAATCTCACTCGTAATCTCTGATCCCGGCGGAGCCAGACCCCGCTCCGCCCCTGGATCGGCGATTACGAGTGCGATTATGATCTGCGAATTCTTCCGTGCTTACTCCGCCAACAACCACCGACCATCAACCATTCCCCCCCCATATAGTGGTATTACTTCCTGCTTCCCTTTATCCTTATATGTGTGTTAAAGTTTTATCAATTTGTGCCGATAGGGAAGCAGGGCTCGGGAGCGGTAGTGCCCAGGCCCGGCCGGGGGTGGAGACGTGGTGGAAGGAGAGAGCATACACGTGCACAAGTCGATACGCAGTATGTGGGGGCTATGGATGCTTCTGGCGGCGGCCGTTCTCTGGCGGCCGGCCTGTGTGGATGCGGAGTCTCTGGAGTTGACGCTGGATCAGGTGGTGCAAAGCATTCTGTACCGAAATCCGGATGTCGAAGCCGCTCTGCTCGAATGGCGCATTGCGGAGCGCGGCTGGCGCTCCACCTACGCCGCGTTCGAACCGCAGCTTTTCGGCGACTACACCCAGAACAGCAATGAGCGGGAAAACACCACGCTGCAGCAGTTGAGTCAGCGCGCGCCCTTCTATTCCGAACACAACCGGGAGTATGGCGGCGGGGTTGAGGGGCTGTTCATGAGCGGTGCGAAGTACCGGCTCGGCTACACGGTCCAGGACCTCAAGAACAACCTCACCACCAACGACCTGGGCGGGGCTGTTCACGAGTGGGAAGGGTTTGCCGGGCTGAGCGTTGCGCAGCCGCTGCTCAAGGGCGGCGGCCTGGCGGTGGCGATGGCCGAGGTCTGGGTGGCGAAGGAAGCGGAAGCGGCCGCCTTCCATCGGTACCGCAAGGAGTTGATGGTGGCCATCTCGCGCGCGGAATCCTCGTACTGGAATCTGGCCTTCGCGCAGGAGAAGTACCGTGTGGCGCAGGGGTCCATGGAGATTGCCCACAAGCTGGTGAAAGACGCGGAGGAGCGGCGCGAGGCGGGCAAGATGTCGGAACTGGAACTGCTGCGCGCGAAGGCCGGCCTGGCGGAACGGGCCTCCAAGCTTGCCGACAGCCGGCAGACGCTGCGCGAAGCGGCCACCCAGCTCCGGGTCCTCATGGCCAACTCGCGCATCCCCGAAGAGGGCGAAGTCCGGGCCGGCGATTCGCTCGTATCGCCCGGGCTGGAACTCAGTTTCCAGGCCCCGGAGCGGCCCGAGGCGCTGCGCTGGGCGATGGGCAGCCAGGCCGACTATCTCATCACCCGCGCGGAGCTGCACCAGGAGAAGATTCGGGTCACCTACATGCGCAACCAGCGCCTGCCCCAGCTCGACATGACGGCCAACTACGGCTGGAACGGGCTCGGCGAGTCCGTCGATGATTCATTGGACAAGATCGAAAGCAAGGAATACCCCGCGTGGGGCGTCGGGCTGCAGCTGCGCGTCCCGCTCGGCGGCGGCGTGCGCGAGCGCCACGAGTTCGCCGCGGCCAAGCTGCGCCGGAAGATGGCCGCCTACAAGCTCAGGGCCGTCGAGCACGAAATTCGGAACCGGATCGGCACGTTGATCGAGCGCATCCACAGTCTGGCCGAACGCATCGCGAATTCCAGGATTGTCATTCGCTTCTACGAGCAACTGCTCAGCGACGAGTTGAAGCTGCTCGAAGGCGGCCAGAGCAACAGCCGCCGCGTCTACGAGGCCGAAGAGGAACTGGCCGAGGCGCGCGTCAAGGAGTTCGAGACGGCTAGCGCCTATCGCGAAGCCGTCATGCAGCTCGCCTTCGTGCGCGGCACGCTCCTTCTCGACAGGGGGTTCGAACGCAACGTGGACGGTGAGTTCGTGCTGGCGAAGGACCTCGACCCCAAAGGCTGGACCGAGACGAAGCCCTACGCGGACCATTTGTTGTATGTGATATTCGAGATGGATTAGCGCCTTGCGAAGCCGTCAACACCAACAAACCGTGCGGATGTCGGATTAATCTGTTCCGCCGGTTAAGGATCTGGACAAATGTGTCAAGTTTTCAAAGCAAGCCGTTCGGTATCCAAAGACAGACGTTGGAGGAATCTGGCGCGGGCTGCCTACGGAAAGCCATCGTGCTCCGTATGGCTCGCGTCAGGCAGCCCGCCCAGATTCCTCCGACATATCTTCCTCTGCCTTTTGCGCTTTTTGTGCCTCTTTGCGGCCATTCCCTTTACGCACGTACTATGCCGCCGTGTCTATGCGGGGCGGGGGAGAAGCATGGTGAGAGGGAGATCTGTTGTGGCGAGCCTGGCTCGCGCGATCGTGCTGTCGGCCTTGACCGCGGGCGCCGCCTGCGCCCAGACGCCGGCCGTCTCGGGGATCACGGAGCCGGTCCACGACTCGACGCTGAGCCCGACGGTTGCCGGCGCGCTGGCGGTCATTCACAAGAAGGAGGGCGACTTCGTTCGGAAGGGCGACGTCATCCTCGAACTCGACAGTCGCATCGAGGAGTTGGAAGTGGAGCGCCGCAAGCTGGTGGCCGAGAGCAAGGCCGAAGTGGTGGCGGCCAGCAACCGGGTCGAGACGTTGCGGCTGGACACGGAGGCGACGATCAAGCTGTTCGAGGCGACGCAATCGGTCAGCCGTGAAGAGCTCGAGAAGAAGAAGCTCGAGTTGAAGCTGGCGGAGGGCGAACTGGCCCGCCTGGAGATCGCCGAGGAGCGCGAGCTGATCGAGTACCAGATGGCGCTCGCGCAGTTGGAGAACCGGCGCCTGAGTGCGCCCTTCGACGGCGTGATCACGAAGGTGCATCTCGAGGTGGGCGAATACTGCAACCCGCAGCAGCCGCTCGCGCGCGTGGTCGACACGCGGCAGTGCTATTTCGTGACGCACGTCGAGGCCGCCGGGCCCTGGCGCCTGACAGCCGGCGCGAAGGTCACGCTGCGGTTCAGCGACGGCCGGCGCACGATTACCCGGCCCGGCGAAGTGGCCTACGTCTCGCCCGTGATCGATCCGTCCAGCGGGCTGCAGGAGTTCAAGGTGTTGTTCGACAATGCGGATGGGGAGATTCAGCCGGGCATCACGGGCGTGATGACGCTGGCCGACGAACATGGCTCGCGATAAGACAGACGGCGCCGAGCCTTCCTTCCGGGACGCGCTCGAGGAGTTGCAGCAGGCGCGCAAGTTCGCCGGCGAGCCGGCCGCCTTCTGGCCGAGCTTCCTCGCCACACTCGTGCGGCTGGCCGGCGCGACGGTGGGCGTGGTCTGCGTGCGCAACCACGAGGACGGCGCCGCCTGGGGCCCCATCGCCCTGGAACCGGCCGACCTGCGCGCCGGCCCCTATGCCCAGACGCTGCTCGCCGAAGCCGCCGCCCTGGCCGAAGCCGCCGGCCGCGACGGCGTCGCCCGGCAGGAACTGCCCGACAAGAATCTCCTGCTCGGGCTCCCGCTCGATATCGGACCGGCCAATCAGAGCTGCGTGGCCGGCCTGCTGTTCCGCGACAGCCAGAAGGCGGGCCTCGACGAGAAGGTTCGGCGCCTCCAGCTTGCCGCCGACACGCCGCTCCTCTATCAGATACAGCGGATCGCCGCCGAATCGCGCCAGCGCGTCGAGCACTTCGCCGGCGTACTCGATCTGATGGTGCTCGTCAACGCGCAGGACCGGTTCCTGGCCTCCGCCATGGTGCTGTGCAACGAGCTCGCCTCGCGCCACGAATGCGAGCGGGTCAGCCTCGGCTGGTTCCAGCACGGCTACGTCCGGATGCAGGCGATGAGCCACATCGAGCATTTCGACAAGAAGATGGACGCCGTCCAGAAGCTGGAAGCCGCGATGGAAGAGGCGCTGGAGCAGGACGAGGAAGTGATCTGGCCCGCGCGCGAGGGCGACAAGACCATCGCCCGCGACCACAAGGCGTTCGCCGCGGCGCATGGCGTCACTCACATGGTGTCGCTCCCGCTCCGGCTGGACGGGGAGCCCGTGGCCGTCTGCACCTTCGAGCGCAGCAGCCGCCCGTTCGGGCCCGACGAACTGCGTCTGTTGCGGCTGGCCTGCGACCAGGCCGCGCGCCGGCTCGCCGATCTGAAGCGCTGGGACCGCTGGTTCGGCGCGCGGCTGGCCATGAGCGCCAGGGAACGGCTCAGCAAGCTGCTCGGCCCGCAGCACACCTGGGGCAAGCTGATCGCCATCGCCATGGCGATCGGGCTGGGCTTCCTCTGTTTCGGCCGCATCCCCTACCGCGTTGAGGCCACGTTCATTCTGCGCACCGACGACGTCGCCTACCTGACCGCGCCGTTTGCCGGGCATATCGACGAGGTGACCGTGCGCGTCGGCGACACCGTGGCGCCGGGCATGCCGCTGCTCACGCTCGATCGCAGCGAACTGCTTCTCGAGGAGGCCGCCGCCGTCGCCGAAGAGAACCGCTACCACCGCGAAAGCGAGAAGGCGCGCGCCGCCGGCGCGCTGGCCGATATGCGGATCTCCGAAGCCGTCCGGCAGCAGGCGGCCGTGCGGCTCGATCTCGTGCGGCACCGGCTCGAGCAGTCGGTCCTGACCGCGCCGTTCAGCGGCGTCGTCGTGGAAGGCGACCTGAAGGAGCGGCTTGGCGCGCCCGTGCAGCAGGGCGAAGTGCTCTTCAAGCTGGCCCGCCTCGATCGCATGTACGCCGAACTCGAGGTGGACGAGTCCGATATCCACGACGTGCGGCTCGGGCTCGCCGGCGAGGTCGCCTTCTCCAGCCGCCCGCAGGATTCTTTCCCCATTCAGACGTTCCGGTTGGAACCGGCCGCCGTGGTGCGGGAGGAGGGGAACGTCTTCATCGTGCACGCCCGCCTGCTCGGCGCGCCGCAGGTGTGGTGGCGGCCCGGGATGACGGGAGTCGCCAAGCTCAACATCGGCAAGCGGACTCCGCTCTGGATCGTCACGCATCGCACCATCGATTTCCTGCGGTTGAAGCTGTGGTGGTGAGGGTTGAGACTGGAAACTTGAAACTGGAAACTGGAAACTGGAAACTGGAAAATGGAAAATGGAAAATGGAAAATGGAAACTTGAAACGGGGAACTGGGAACTGGGAACTGGAAACTTGAGTTCAGAAGGGGGGGGCTGAGCACTCGAATTCCGGGCCGGCAACGGATCGGCCTCTCGGCGACACGTCTCCAGTTTCCAGTTTCGAGTTTCAAGTTTCAAGTTTCAAGTTTCAAGTTTCCACTTCCCAGTCTCGAGGCCCCATGCCCGAAGAACGCCAGACATTCCACGAATCCTGGTACCGGATCGCGGGGCAGTGCATCTGCCTGCGGCCCGGGGTCCGCGTGCGGCGCCAGCTGTTCCGCGGGGAGAAGTGGTACGTCCTGTTCGACCCGTTCAGCAACCAGTTCTTCCGGCTGCGCCCGCACGTCTACCAGTTCGTTGCGCGGCTGAGCATGACCCGCACGGTCGAGGACGTCTGGAAACAGGTGCTGGAGGACGACCCCGACAACGCGCCGGGCCAGGAGGAAGTCATTCATCTGCTCGCGCAGCTTTACCACGCGAACCTGTTGCACTATCAGCTCCCGGCCGACAGCGCGAAGCTGTTCGAGCGGTACAAGGAACGCAAGCAGCGCATTCTGAAGGCGACGCTGAGCAACATCATGTTCTTCCGCGTGCCGCTTTTCGACCCCGACGCCTTGGTCAAGCGGCTGCTGCCGGCCGTGCGGTGGCTGATCGGCCCGCTTGGCGCCGTGCTCTGGCTTGCCGTTGTGGGAGCCGGCCTGAAGGTCGTGATCGAGAACTTCCAGGCGTTGCGCGACCAGAGCGAGGGGATTCTCGCCCCGTCGAACCTGTTCCTGCTCTATGTGGGACTGGTGCTGATCAAGACGCTGCACGAGTTCGGGCATGCGTTCGTCTGCCGCCGGTTCGGCGGCGAGGTGCACCAGATGGGCGTGATGTTTCTCATCTTCAGCCCGATCCCGTTCATGGACGCCACCGCCGCCTGGGCTTTCCGCGGCAAGTGGCAGCGCGCGCTGGTCGGCGCCTCGGGCATGATCGTCGAGGTGTTTGTCGCCGCCTGCGCCGCGTTCGTCTGGGCGAAGACGGGGCCGGGCACGATCCACTCGCTGGCCTACAACATGCTCTTCATCGCGTCGGTCTCCACGGTCCTGTTCAACATCAACCCGCTGCTGCGGTTCGACGGGTATTACATCCTTTCCGACCTGCTCGACATCCCGAACCTGCACCAGCAGGCGGGCAAGCAGCTCACGCATCTGGTCGAACGCTATGCGTTCGGCTACAAGAAGTCGGAGAGCCCGGCCGGCACCCGCCGCGAGGCCGTGTGGTTGACGGTGTTCGGGATTGCGAGTCGCATCTACCGCGTGGTCGTGTTCACGACCATCCTGCTGTTTGTCGCCGACCGGTTCCTGCTCGCCGGCATCGTCATGGCCGCGGTCTGCGTGGTGAGCTGGGTTCTGCTCCCGGTCATCCGGCTCGTGTACTACCTGGCGACCCACTCGCACCTGTCGCGCACGCGCGTGCGCGCCGTCGCCGTCACGGCCGGCTCGCTGGCGTTCGTGCTGGCCGTGCTGTGGTTCGTGCCGTTCCCCAGCAGTTTCCGGGCGCCGGGCGTTCTGAAGGCGGCGGAGTACGCCGAGATCGTCACGGGCGTGGCGGGCTGCGTCGAGGAGATCGTCGTGCCGTCCGGCGCGCGGGTCGTGGCCGGCGCGCCGCTCGTCCGGCTCCGGAACCGGGAGCTGGCGCTGACCCGGAAGCTGGCGGAAGCCCAGCTTGCCGAAGCGCTGGCCACGCGCCAACGCGCCATGCTCGACCGGCAGGCCGATCTCAAGCCGATCGACAGCCGCATCGTCGCCGTGCGCCAGAAGCTGGCCCGGCTCGAAACCGAGCAGGCCATGCTGGTCGTGCGCGCGGCCTCCGCCGGCATCTGGGTCGCGCCGCGCGCCGGCGACCTGCGCGGGATGTGGCTGCCGCGCGGCGTGCCGCTCGGCCAGGTCATCAACGACGCCGCCTTCCGTTTCTCCGCCGTCGTCCCGCAGCAGGAAGCGTTCCGGCTGTTCGCCGAGGAAATCCGGTCCTCGCAAATCAAGCTCGTCGGGCAGGCCGGCCTGCCGATCCCCGTGCTCGACCACCAGATGATTCCCATGGAGCAGACGGTGCTGCCGTCGGTCGCGCTGGGGTGGGGCGGGGGCGGCGACCTCGCCGTCGACCTGAAAGATCCCAACCGCCGCACGGCGGTCGAACCGTTCTACGAAGTCCGCGCCGAGGTCGGCAAGGAGCACGGCGCCGCGCTGCTGCATGGGCGATCGGGCCGCATCCGGTTCAGACTCCACCCCGAACCGCTCCTGCGTCAGTGGTGGCGCAAACTCAGGCAGTTGCTGCAGGAGCGGTATCAGATTTAGGTTTCAGCAATCTTTGTCGTGAGCTTTGCCGACAACCCGCGGCCGATCGGTCGACCTCAGGATGGAATAGCCGCAAAAAGGCACAAAAAGCACAAAAAGAAGAGATATGTTGGAGGAATTTGGGCGGGCTGCTTGAGACACAGTGGAGTCGGCCGATTGCTGCGTGAATGCAGCCCGCGCCAAATTCCTCCAACGTGTCTTTTTGATAAGGCACAAAAGGGCGGTCGAACGAAATCCGGTAGTCTGTCTCAAACTTGGCGACCCAGTCTTGTGCATCATAGAAGCGGCAACGTTGTGGGAATCGTGGCCGCACGCTGGTGCGGATGCGATTCCCGCAACATATTCGGGGCGCCGAATTGCCTGGTGAGCCTGCTTTTTGCGCCTTTTGTGCCTTTTTGCGGCCATTCTGAGCACATGTTGTGCAATAACGCCTGACACCTGAACACTGAACGCGCGGGAACGCGATGAGTTTTCTGACCCAAGACTACCGCCGCACGACGATCCGGGTGCCGGAGAAGATTCTGTCCGGACTCGACGCGTGGGTCTACGGTGTGCAGGGTTCCTGCTACAGCAGCGAAGGGATCGTGCACGAGCTGCTGAAGCAGAGCGAGCGGGTCGACGCGCTTGCCCACGCGTGGCGCGACCTGTCCGACGAAGAACTCAGCGCGCGGCTGGCCGAGTTCCAGGCCGCCTTCCGCCGCGGGCACGACGCCGCGGAGGCGGTGCTGGCGCCCGCGCTCGCCGCGATCCGCGAAGCGGCCGACCGCCGGCTCGGGCTGCGCGCCTACGTCGTGCAGCTCGCCGGCGCGCTGGCCCTGTTCCGCGGGAGCGTCGCGGAGATGGAGACGGGCGAAGGCAAGACGCTGACCGCCGGGCTCACCTGCGTGCTGAACGGCTGGACCGGCATGCCGTGCCACGTCATCACCGTCAACGACTATCTCGCCGAACGCGACGCCGACTGGCTCCGGCCCCTGTACACGTTCTGCCATCTGTCCGTCGGCCACGTCATCAGCCAGATGGAGCCGGACGCGCGGCGCGAAGGCTACGCGCAGGACATCACCTACACGACCAGCAAGGAGATCGTCGCCGACTTCCTGCGCGACCGGCTCTGGCTCGGCGACCGGCAAAAGGCGGGCCGGCGCCAGATCAGCCGGTTGCTGGGCCGCGGCGCGCAGTTGGACCGCGGCACGGTCATGCGCGGGATCCACACCGCCATCGTGGACGAGGCGGACAGCATTCTGATCGACGAGGCGGTGACCCCGCTGATCATCTCGCGCGCGCAGACGAACGAGCCGTTCGTCGAGGCCTGCCGGCTCGCCAACGAGATCGCCGGGCGCCTGGCGCCGGGCGTCGACTACAAGGTCAACGAGAAGTACCGCGATATCGAGTTGCCCGACGACTTCCGCGCGCGGCTCGACGCCGAGACGGACCATCTGCGCGGGATGGCGCGCGGGCTCGGCCGGCGCCAGGAGCTCGTGCACCAGGCGCTGACCGCGCGCGAGTTCTACAAGCCGGACGTCCAGTACGTGATTCAGGACGACAAGATCGTGATCGTCGACGAGTTCACCGGGCGGCTCATGCCCATGCGCCAGTGGCGGGCGGGCCTGCACCAGTTCGTCGAGGCCAAGGAAGGCGTGCCCATTACCGCGCCGAGCGAGACGCTTGCCCGGCTCAGCTTCCAGCGCTTCTTCCGGTTCTTCCACAAGCTGGCCGGCATGACCGGTACGGCGCGCGAGGCGGCGGCCGAGTTCTGGCACATCTACGGCATGCCCGTGCTGGCGATCCCGCGCAACGAGACGTGCCGGCGCGAGCCGTACGCGCCGCGCGTCTATGTCGAGGACCAGGCGAAGTGGCGCGCGATCGTCGGCGAGATCGTCTGGATGCATATGCACGAACGGCCCGTGCTCGTCGGAACGCGGAGCGTGCAGGCGAGCGAGCAGCTCGCCGCGCGGCTCGACGAGCTGGCGCTTTCCTATCGGCTGCTCAATGCCGTGCGGCATCGCGAGGAGGCGCGGATCGTGGCGCATGCGGGCGAGAAATCCACGATCACGATCGCCACCAACATGGCCGGGCGCGGGACCGACATCAAGCTCGCGATCGGCGTGCCGAAACTCGGCGGCCTGCACGTGATCGCCACCGAATGCCACGAGGCCGGCCGGATCGACCGCCAGCTCTTCGGCCGCTGCGCGCGACAGGGCGATCCCGGCAGCGCGCGCGCGTTCGTCAGCCTCGAAGACGAGCTGCTGCGCCGCTACGTGCCCGCCGCCGTGCGGCGGACCGTGGCCCGGAGCGTCAAGGCCGGGACGCCCGGCGCCAAATGGCTCGGCTACCGCCTCGCGGGCCTTGCCCAGAACCAGGCCCAGCACCTCGCCTTCAAACGCCGCCGCAGCGTCCTGCAGATGGATACCTGGCTCGAGGATTCACTCTCGTTCGCGCAGGCGGATGTGTCGTGAGCCCATGTTGGGCGCGCCGGCGCGAACCAGGCATGCCAGGGCGAATCAGCCGTCGCAACCACTCTGCTCATCAACGCTCGAAGCGCCCGCGCGCAACGTGGGCCTTCGAGGTGCGAGCGGAGCCCGCATCCGTTTCGGAAAAGACTTGCATCATGCCGCCCGGTATGAGAAGCATAGAGCCAGGGGCGTTCGTTGAGTGTCTCGAGCCGGTGTTCGCCTGGCCTGTGTTCAATGAAACGTGTCCGGACGCTCCGCCAGAGTCTTGAGCCAAGCAGCCGACAACGCGCGCCTCGCCGCCAACCGCGCCCGGGCGGCCCGCCCTGGCGTCAACCTGCCACGTGCGCTTCGTGCGGGTCTGCCGGCCGGCATCCTCGTTCTGGGGTTTGTGCTGCGGCTTGTCTACGCGCACGGCTTGCCGCTGAATATCGATGAGAAGACACACCTCGCGCTGGCGCGTGAAATCTCGTTCCGGCCCGGCCATACCTATCTTCCGCTCGGCGACCGCCGCACCAATCATCCGATCGGCACCGTTTACGTCACGGCGCTCGCCGATCGGCTGGGCGGCGGGCGGGTCGGTGTCATCCGGCTGGCGTTCGTCGTGCTGAGCTTGGCAGGGCTTGTGGGCCTCCACCGCCTCGCGCGGGGCCTGTTCGGATTCTGGGTCGGCGTCATCGCGCTCGGCCTGGCAGCGTTCGACCACCATCTTATCGCCTATGCGCCCATGCTGCTGGAGCCCGCCTACCTCTGTCTCGTGCCGTGGGCGTTGCTCGTCTTCCACCGCCTCATGCGCGGGGGCGACAAACGGCTGTGGATCGTGCTCGGCGCCTGTTTCGGGATCGGGTTCCAGTGCAGCGAGATCTTTCTGCTGCTCGGCCTGCCTCTGGCGTTGGTCGGCCTGCTCAGCGGCAGGCTGCGCGCCGCCCTGAAAGCCCGCGAGTTCTATGCGGGTGCCTTGCTCTTCGTGCTGATCGTTTCGCCCACCCTGGCCTGGAACTGGCGGAATCAGGGCGCCAATGCGATGCGGCATCTGGACCGCGTGCGCGCGTTGGGGCTGACGCCGCGCGCGCTTCTGCTGTATATCGGCGGGCTCTTGATCGCGTTTACGGATTCGTCCCGGTTCGTCATGGGGCTGGCCCACACGACCTACGTGCCGTGGTGCATTCCGTGCCATTGGCTGACCGGCTTGTTCTATCTGGGGTGTTTGATCGCCTCGCTCCGGTTCGTCCGGGACCCGCGACACAGACTGTTGCAGGTGTCGGCATGGGCCGTTCTGCTGGCGGTTTCGGTGCTGAACGCGAACGAGGCCTGGAACGAGTTCGGTTGGGCCAGCATGACCGTCTTTCCCATTATCGTCCTCGCCGCATGGTGCGTCCGGCGCTTGATCCGGTTCCGGTGGGGGCTGACGGTGTGTGCCGCCTCGTTTCTGGCCGTGCCCGTGTTCACGCTGCGCTTCCTCGGTGGGCTGAAGATGGGATACGACAGCCCCAACTGGGAGAAGCGGTATGTGGGCAAGGTGCTCTATTACTTCTATGCCGGCGAGAAGTCGAAGACCCGGGTGCGGCGGCTGACCGACGCGATGTTCGCCCGGCACCCGGACAGTGTGATCGTCAACTACTACAAGGGCGTCTTCGCGCAGACCGATGACGCGCGCGAAGCCGCGTTCCGCCGGGCCCTGGCGCGCGAGCCGTTCAATCCGCTCGTGAACAAGGAACTGGCCGTCGCGCTGCTGGCGAAGGGCCGCGCGCAGGAGGCGCGCGATCTGTTGGCGCAGGTCATCTGGGCTGGGCACGACTTCGTGGATCTTCGGAATCTGCTCGCGCAGGCGGAGTACATGCTGGGCAACTATGTGGCCGCCGCCAGCCAGGCGAGGTGGGCCTTGCGCATGAAGCCCGACGATATCCCGCTGTACAAGATCCTGTTCGATGCGCTCGTCGCCATGGACCGCCGCCGCGAGGCGCTGGACGTGCTGGCCAGGCGCGCCATGCTTCAGCGCGACCCCGCACAACTCTACCTCGATACCGCGGAGGAGTACGCCGCCGCGGGCCGCCGCGCGCTGGCCAGAATACTGCGCGAGAAGGCACGCGGGTTCGAGCCCGGGCCCAGGCAGGAGGATGAATCCGGCCAGGACGGCGCGGCGGACCTGTGAGCGTTCGCGCTTCGAGGGGCGCTCCGACGGACGCGGCAGCAGCCCGCTTCCGAGAACCCGGCAACCCGGCGGCTCCAAGGTATCGTGATCAACACGCGCCAGTGTTGGACAAGACTCTCGCGAGGATTAGAGGGCCTCTCCTTGTCCTTGCTGTCATCTCTGTCGTACCCCTTGTCGTATTCTTTAAAGCTTACGACAAAGAAGCTTTGCGGCGAACGAAGATTGGAGCGAATATGAAACGCACCTTCATCATTATCCTCCTCGCCCTGCTGCTCGTGGTGTCGATCGCCGTTACCGTGATGGTCTTCTTCGTCTCCCGCTCAACCGAAGACGCTGGGCCGCCGCTCCCGCCCGGCGCCTACGTCGTCGCCGTCTGCGCGTTTGACGTCGAGACCAGCGTGCGGGTGCCGGTGAAAGTTCTTGTCAGGGTCCCGGCCGAGGGGCCGGGCCAGCTCGTGCCCATGCAGGGTCTCGCGTGGCAATGCGAGCCGCATCCCATGCGATTTGTCTATGTGGATACGCAGCCGCGCACTATACTGGTGACGTCCGACGGATACGAGCCGCGCACGTTCAAGGTCGACGGCGAGACCGAGTTGCGCGTCGCGTTGCGGTGCGTGGAGGAGCTCGACGCGCCGCGGGACGGGCTGGAAAGCCCGTCCCACGGGGAGGAGAGCCCGTCCGAAAGTAGGACGGGCTTTCCAGCCCGTCCCGTGCAGTCGTGAGTTGACGGAAACGGGGACGGGCTGGAAAGCCCGTCCCACGGGGAGGAGAGCCCGTCCGAAAGTAGGACGGGCTTTCCAGCCCGTCCCGGACAGTCGCGAGTTGACGGAAACGGGGACGGGCTGGAAAGCCCGTCCCACGGGGAGTTGG
>JAFGHX010000374.1 GCA_016929905.1 Kiritimatiellia bacterium | reverse complement strand
GCCACACGCCTTACGGCGTTAACTACAAACGGCATATCTGGTGGTTTCTGCCGTTTGTAGTTAAGCCCGTAAGGGCTGTCCCCCGGTTTTGAGACAGCCTCTCCTCGCGAGCCGATCTTTCGGAGCGGGCTCACGCTTTCGCGTGTATCCGATGGAAATGGAGTCGCCGATCAACAGGACCCGCGGCAGCCCCGGCCGATCCTCGACGTACGCGAACTCCGGCCGCTGGCGCATCCGTTTCGGGACGCGTTGCTCCCACTGCGCCTGTTCCGGAGTCTTCGGCGTCGCCGCGGCCTTCTGCGCGTCGTCCGCCGCGCAGGCAGCCGTCGCGCACGCACAGGCCACACACGCGGCCCTCACGATCGTCCTGCGAGCTTGCCCCCTCATCACATGCCCCCCTCCAAGTTGCCCGTCCGTCTCCGGCACAGCAGGGCGACCGGCGCGGACTTCGTCATGCGCCCGCACGTCCTGTCCGTACGCCTCCGAATTGTATGGCGAACACCACGCCTGCTCAAGCCGCGTTTGCGGCAAGCGTCAGCCGTCAGGCGGCTCCGGCCGGAGAGCGCGGCTCCGCGTGCTTTCGCCAATTCCGGCTTCAAAAATCGCCGGGAATCCGTTATACAATGGCCTGGAATATCCACGAATGAGGGGAGGCTCACATGCCGATATACGAGTTCTACTGTCCCGACTGTCATACGATCTTCAGCTTCTTCTCGCGGACCGTCAACACGACCAAACAACCGAACTGCCCGCGCTGCAAAAAGAAGAAGCTGGAACGGCAAGTCTCGCTGTTCGCGGCGCCAGGCCGCGCGAAGGAAGACGACGCGGACGATCTGCCGTTCGACGCGAACAAGATGGAAGGCGCGATGGAGACCCTGGCGCGTGAGGCGGAATCGATCAACGAGGACGACCCGCGCCAGGCGGCGAACCTGATGCGCAAGCTTTCCGACATGACCGGCATGGAGCTCGGGCCCGGCATGCAAGAGGCGCTCAAGCGCATGGAGGCCGGCGAAGATCCCGAAGCCATCGAGGCCGAGATGGGTGACCGGCTGGAAGAAGAGGACCCGTTCCTGATGCCGGACGGCAAGGGCAAGAAGGGCGGCCAGCGCCGCCCGCCGCCCGCGCGGGATGAAACGCTCTACGATCTGTAGCCTGAAACTTGCTCGAGAACCCGACTTCGCCGTCGTGCCTCCTGGCTTCGTCGGGCGCAGCTTACTCGGGAACTTGCTCGAATTTCGACCTTTGGCCTGCGGGTTCTCGACAAAGCTTACAACCTGTCCGCCCGCAGCGGCTCGCCCGGCCCGGCGCGGCCGAGGACGACCGCGCTGCCGGGACCCTTCACCCAAATTCCCACCCGTGATTTCCGGCGCGGCAGCCCCGCGCCGCGCGGCTACTCCGCCGCCGCCTTCAGCTTTTCGAATGCCTCCTGGTCGGCCTTGAAGGCCTTGGCCTTCTCGCCGATGCGCAGGATGGTCACGCTCTCCATCACATCGCCCTTTTCGATGGCATCAACCACGTCCTGGCCCTGCACCACATGCCCGAAGACGGTGTGCTTGTTGTCCAGCCAGGGAGTGGCCACGTGCGTGATGAAGAACTGGCTGCCGTTCGTGCCCGGCCCGGCATTGGCCATCGAGAGAATGCCCGGTCCCGTGTGCTTGAGGCCCTTGTGGAATTCGTCCGGGAACTTGTAGCCCGGGTCGCCGGTCCCCGTCCCCAGCGGGCAGCCGCCCTGGATCATGAAGTCGGGGATCAC
This sequence comes from Kiritimatiellia bacterium, assembly GCA_016929905.1. Classification (GTDB taxonomy): domain Bacteria; phylum Verrucomicrobiota; class Kiritimatiellia; order JAFGHX01; family JAFGHX01; genus JAFGHX01. The sequence continues at coordinate 123,024 of JAFGHX010000374.1, read as the reverse complement.
CCGGTGGAACTTCAGCCCGTTGTAGAAAGGAGTCCCTTTCGGCTTGTTCGAATCTTTCGTTCCCTCGGCGAGCCCGACGAAGTTGGCGACCGTCATCGGCGTCTTCTCGAATTCGAGCATGAGCACGATCTCGCCCTTCGAGGTCTTGATCTTCGCGTACAGCCCGTCGGGCAGATCCGCCGTCTTCGCTTCGTCCGCCCCGCAGCCGCCCCCGCTCCCAAATGCCGCACACATCATCAGTACACTCCACCAGCGTTTCATCATCGCTCCTCCTCCTGCCAGCAGCGTCCCAGGAAAAACGACGCACACATCGGTCGGGTGCCGGGGTGTCGTCCGGAATTCGGCGCACGGCGCGTCCGACCGGACGGCCGGCCCTTCGTTCGATCCGACCGTTTCGAAGGGCATGAGCCTAGCACACGCGTCGCCGAAAGCCAACAGTGTTTTCGAAGGCCGAGTCCGTCCGAACCTTTCTCCTTCCTTTCGCGGTCTGCACCTGCTACCAATACGGCCGTCGACGAGACGTGCGCCATGAGCAAACGTGCCGCCATTCACGAGGCCGGCGGCCTCGCCCTGATCCTGGCCGCCTACGTGGCGTTTCTGTGCCTGTATGCGGTGCCCGCCTATACGGGCACAGATCCCAACGGCTACCACGTGACTGCCCGGCTCTTCCAGCAGCACAACCGCTTCCATCAGGTGCCGGCCGACGACTATGCGTTCGTGGGCCGCATGTGGGTCGTGAACGAACGCGGTGAATACTACGCGAAGTACCCGCCCTTCTATCCGGCGCTCGCCGGGCTGGCCATGAAGGCGTTCGGGCTGCGCGCGGGCTTCTTCGTCAACCCGATATGCGCCGTTCTCGCCGTTCTCGGCATGTACGGGCTGGGCCGCAGCCTCGGCCTGCGGCGGGCCGCCGTTTTGGCCGCCTTCGTCCTGGCGACGAACCCCGTCTTCAACTTCTATGCCATCCGGCAGGTGTCGCACCCCTCGAGCGTCTGCTTCATCGTGTGGGGCTACGCGCTGTTTCTCGCCGGCGAGAAGGCGGCGACCGCCCGGCGAGGCCTGCTTCTGTGTGCGGGCGCCGGCCTGCTCGTCGGATATGCCGCCGGGATACGCTACACAAACGTGCTGTTGGCCTTGCCGCTGACGGTACGCGCCGCGGCCTGCCCGCGCGAACGGCTGCGCGGCGTGCTGCTGCCCTGGCTCGCCGGGCTGGCGGTCCCCTACGCCGTACTCGCCGGCTACCATGCCACCGCGTTCGGCTCGCCCTGTCTGACGGGGTACTCGCTCACCTATGAGCAGACGGGCTTCGGCTGGGCCTACTTCCGCGAGAATTTCCGGTTCTATGCCGTCGGAATGGCCGCCTCCGGCTTGGGGCCGCTCTTCGTGCTGGCCTGTCTCGGCTTCGTCCGGAGCTGGCGCCGGGACCGCCGGGACGCGCTGCTGTTCACGCTGTGGATCGTGCCGCTTTCCGTGCTCTATACCTCCTATTATTGGGCGCCGGAGGTCCGGCACGAAGGGTTCCTGCGGTTCCTCCTGCCCGTGTTCGTCCCGGCGATCGTACTGGCTGTCGAATTCCTGCGTGACATGAAAGGCGCCTTCCAGGCGGAGTCGGCACGGGGTGTGGCCCCGGCGCCGGAACCGGCGCCGAACCGGCGGCCCCTATTCGGCGCGCTCGCGGCGGCCCCGGGCCCCGGCCGGCTGCTGATACTCGCCTTCGCCGTGTGCCAGGGCCTGTGGGGCGTGTTCCTGTCGCTGGAGAAAGTGGAGCCGCATTGGGACCGCCTCGCACAACACGACCGAACCGTCCGGTCCCTGCGGCGAATCCTGCCCGCCGGCGCGACAGTCTTTGCCGATGACACGCTGCTGAACTTCCTGGACTTCTTTCAGGACTATACGCTGTATCCCTACGAGATCCTGCACAGGAACCGCGCGCGACAGACGGTGGCCCGCGCGCTGAGGCCGGGACCGGCCGGCCTGCAGAAGCAGAGGGCCCGGCTCCTCCATGAACGGCTGTGCGCGGTCGACGACAAGACCTACCGCTCACGCATCCGCGCGCTGTTCGAAACGCGGCTCGCCGCCGGCCCCGTCTACTTCGTGGGCCCGATGAACGCCGTCAACTTCTTCCGCTCCGCCTACCTGCGCCACCTCGAGTTCGAGCTGGTGGACGAGATGGAAAGCCGCCTCCCGCTCTACAGACTGCTGCCGCCGGTCAAACTGCGCACCTTCCAGGACCGTGCCGCGGGCGCCCGCAAACCCAGGGGCATCCAGATCCTGCGCGTGACGCGCCTGCGCGACAAGCCGATCACGCCGGCCGAAGAGCTGGAAATCCTCGAACAGGAACGCCGCGACGTCACGGCGGAACTCGTCGGCGACGAACAGGAGAACGTCGACCGATTGAGACGGCTTCAGCAGCTCGACCGCCGCATCGAGAAACTCAAAGCGGTCACGAAGCGGGGGCGGTGACGCTTGACAGGCGGCCGGGCGGCTGACTATGCTCTCGGTCTGCTTCCGAGGCTCGGATAAACCCAATCAGAGGACCCAACGCCATGGCAACATCACACGAGGCTCCAGCCGATGCGCTGTTCCTGGGGCTGGACTCGAGCACGCAGTCGCTGAAGGCGATGGCGATCGATCCGCAGGCGAACGTGACGCACGAGTACGCCGTCAACTTCGAACAGGACCTGCCCGAGTTCGAGACCAAGGGCGGCTGCCATTTTCATGCGGACGGCCTCACGGTGACGTCGCCGCCCCTGATGTGGGTGGCGGCGCTGGACCTGCTGTTGGCCCGCATGAAGGCGGACGGCTTTCCGTTCGCGCGGGTCGCCGCCGTCTCGGGGTCCGGCCAGCAACACGGCAGCGTGTACCTGCGGCCGGGCACGCGCGAGCGGCTGCGCGCGCTGGCGCCGGACCAGGCGCTGCGCGACCAGCTGGCCGACGTGTTCGCCGTGGCGGAATCGCCTATCTGGATGGATTCGAGCACGACGCCGGAATGCCGGGCGCTGGAAGACGCCATGGGCGGCGCGCAGCCCCTGGCGGACCTGACCGGCTCGCGCGCGTACGAGCGGTTCACCGGCAATCAGATCGCGAAGCTGTACAGAACCCAGCCGGGCGCGTACCAGGCCACCGAACGAATCGCGCTGGTCAGCTCCTTCGTCGCGTCGCTTTTCATCGGCAACTACGCCCCGCTCGAGCCGGGCGACGGGGCCGGGATGAACATGATGGCCCTGCGCGAGAAGACGTGGGCGGTGCCGATCCTGGACCACGTCGCGCCGGGACTGGCCGCGAAGCTGGGCCCGATCGTCCCGTCGCACACGGCGATCGGATCCGTCACACCCTATTTCGTGAAACGGTTCGGGTTCCCCGCCGGCTGCCGCGTCATCGCCTTCTCCGGCGACAACCCCTGCAGCCTGGCCGGGCTGCGGCTGCAGCATCCGGGCGACCTGGCCGTGAGCCTGGGCACGAGCGACACCATGTTCGGCGCGCTGTCGGAACCGAACCCCTCGGCCAACGAGGGGCACATCTTCGGCAACCCGATCGATCCGGACGGCTACATGGCCATGGTCGTTCACAAGAACGGGGCGATGACGCGCGAACAGATCCGCAACACGCACGGCTACCAGTCCTGGACGGCATTCGAGGCCGCGCTCGGCGGCACCCCGCCGGGCAACGCCGGCAACATCGGGTTCTACTTCACAGACCCCGAAATCACACCACCCACACTCGGCGCGGGCTACTTCCGATTCAACGCCGGCGACGAACCCGCTGGAGAATTCGCGGCGGGGACCGACGTGCGGGCCATGATCGAAAGCCAGTTCCTCAGCCTGCGCCTGCACGGTGAGCATATCGGCCTGCGCCCGGGCATGATCCTCGCGACCGGCGGCGCCTCGGAGAACAGCGCCATCGTGAGAGTGCTGGCGGACGTGTTCGGGATCGGCGTCTATACCGGCGAACAGAAGAACTCCGCATCGCTCGGCGCCGCCTACCGCGCCCTGCACGGCTGGCAATGCGCCAAACAGAACACGTTCGTGCCGTTCGCCGAAGCGCTCAAGCAGGCGAGCCCCTTCAAGAAGACCGCCGAGCCCGACCCGCAGGCGCATGCGGTCTACAGCCGAATGCTCGCACGCTACGCCGAACTCGAGACACGCGCGGTCGAAATGGCGAACGCCAAGAACGCGTGAGTGGAAGAGTGGAAGATTGGAAGAGAGGAGGAGTGGAAGAGTGGAAGAGTGGAGTGTCGACGGTCTCGTCGGCGGCGATCTTGGCAGGCATTACTTCCAGCCTTCCACACTTCCATGCTTCCGTCTTCAGTTGACCCTCATGCAGACGGAGACAGGTCGTTCACCGGGAGATGACAATGGCTCTGGAAATTGTTGAATACGGCGGATGGCGGAACAACGTGCGGCTCGCGAACCGGGAGGTGGAACTGATCGTCACCCGGGACGTCGGCCCCCGCGTGATCCGGTTCGGCTTCATCGGCGCACGAAACGTGCTCGGCGAACTGGACGGGCAGATGGGCGGCACGGGCGAAGCGGAGTGGATGATCCGCGGCGGGCACCGGCTCTGGGTCGCGCCCGAGGCCAAGCCGTGGTCCTACGAACTCGACAACGTGCCCGTCGACATTCGGGAAGCGGGCGCCGGAATCGAGGCGCGGCAGCCGGCCGGGCCCGTGACTGGGGTCGCCAAGACCGTGCGCGTGGCGCTGGCACCGGACGCCAATACCGTGACGGTCTCCCACACGCTCACGAACGAGGGCGACAACCCGGTCGAACTGGCCGTGTGGGCGCTGACCGTGATGGCCAAACGCGGCATGGCGGTCATCCCGCTGCCGGCCAAGATCCCGCACACCGAGCGGCTCACCCACAACCAGGAGTGGAGCCTCTGGGGTTACACCGACTTCAGCGACCCGCGCTGGACGCTCGGCTCGCGCTACATCACCCTGCGTCAGGACCCCAAACGCTCGCCGACCAAGCTCGGCCTCGCGCACCGCGAGGGCTGGATCGGCTACCTGCTCGACGGCTTCCTCTTCACAAAAGCCTTCCGGCGCGTCGAGCAGGCCGCCTATCCCGACGGCGGCGTAAACTTCGAAACGTTTACCAACGAGGATATCCTCGAACTCGAGAGCCTGGGCCCGCTCGTGCGCCTGGCGCCCGGCGAGGCCAGCACGCACGAAGAGAGGTGGACGCTGCACAAGGACATCCCCGCCTGCGAGACGGAAGCGGACCTCGACAGACATGTCCGCACCCTCGCGCAGGAGTAACGCGCCGAACAGTCTTTGTCCCACTCTTTGTCGTAAACAAGGCGAGTCCATGACCGAGCAGACCAACACCACCGCCCAGCCCCGCGTCGCGATCGTCGTCGTGCATTTCGGCCGGCCGGAGGATACGGACCAGTGCCTGGCCTCGCTCGCCCGGCTCGCCTGCCCGGCATACGGCGTCCTCGTCGTCGACAACGGCTCGCCGGCGGGCGCGCTCGGCGACCTCACGCGAAAGCATGGGACCGCGACGTTCCTGCGGCTGGAGCAGAACGCGGGGTATGCCGGCGGTGCGAACCGCGGGTTCGACTGGGCGCGCGAGCGGGGCGCCGCGTTCGCGTTGCTTCTGAACAACGACACGGTGATCGAAGAACCGGACACGCTCGACCGGCTGCTCGCCTGCGCGCAGCGCGAGCGCGCGACCGTTGTGACGCCGCGTGTGCTCAACGAATCGCGCGGCAGGCGGCAGGCCGCCGTACGCGAGTACTTCTTCCCGAACCTCGCCCTCACCTTCCACGCCGGGGCGTGGCCGGCGCGGCTCCTCGCCGGAAGATGCCGGACCGTGCCGTTTGTCTCGGGCGCCGCCATGCTCGTCGACCTGGCGGCGGCGCCGACCCCCTTCTTCGATCCCGCCTACTTCGCGTATTTCGAAGACCTGGACGTGTGCATGCGGCTCGGCGCCGCCGCCATCGCCGCGTGTGAGGCGGCGGCGCTCGTGCACAAGGTGAGCCGCAGCACGGGCGCCGGCCTCACGAAACACTACTACAAGGCCAGGAATCTGCTGTACCTCGCCCGCAAGCACGGCCTGTACGGCCCGCGGTTCCGGGCCGCCTACCGGCTGCTGTTCCTGCCCATGCAGGCGCGCGCCTACTGGCGCACCCCGGGCCGGTTCCTCCGCACCACACGCCGCGCCGTCCGCGACGGGCTCGCCATGCCGGTCGCAGCGAGTAGCCGGACTTGCCAGGGCAACGGCCCGCATTCATCAGAACCGAAAAACAGTAACCGTTAAGCTAAGGGGAATGTCAAGACGGGGGTCGCGCATCGTCGTACTGTTGCGAGAAGCGGCTCGCGAGGACGCTCGCCCTCCAACGGGCTCATCCCTGCCCTTGGGCGCACGACTGGAGGGTGAGCGTCCTCGCGAGCCGCCCACGCCGAGTTGCAGCCTACTCCGCCTGTGCCGCACGGGCGACCGGCTCAGTCAGCAGGCCGGTGATGCCGAGCACCGCCACGTAGGCCTTCTGGCCCGCGATGATGTCGATGCTCCGGATCTTGTCGTCCGGGTACGGGTTCTCCCATTGCGCGAGATAGACGCCTTTGCCCTTGGCCGAACGCCAGGCGACTGTCGCGTTCTCGTGCGAAGTCGGCTTGTGCCAATCGGCGATATCGACGTTGTGCTTCGCCACGAACGTGAGCGGCTCCTTGTGCGTCTGCAGGTGGATCACGTACCGCATCAGCTCCTCGCCGTCCTGCGCCTTGACGTAAGTGGCCGTGTGCAGGAAGAACAGGCGCCGGTACGCATTCCAGACACCGACCTCCTTGCGCTCCGGGGGGAACGCTTTCGCCTGGGCCGGCGTGGAGCCGAGCACCAGGCACTTGCCGTGCTTGATCACGCACGGCACGTTCCCGAACAGCTTCACCCCGCTCGACAGGTCGTCGAGCCCTTCGCGCAACCCCATGAACCCGCTGCCGTCGTGGTCGATGAGCGTGCGGTTCGAGACTTTGGCGAAGTTGACGAACCCGACCTCGTCGCGGCTGATGATCGGCTGGTCGGACACCTCGCCGGTGTCGCCGGCCAGCAGCGGGATGTGTGCGGTCTTGCTCGGGTCGCTCAGCACGTAGCGCAGGATGTTGTAACCGGCCGCGCGCGCCGCGCTGTCGCGGCGGTAGTTCTCGCTGATCCGCAGCTGCGAGAGCAGGCAGGCGCCGTTGCCGAGCCGGAATTCGGCGACCGTCATCCCGAAATCCGCCGCGTCGGTGTGTGCGTAGCCCGTGCGCGGCGTGCCGCCGCCGGCCAGCACGTTCGGGCCGAGCGGCTGGACCCAGCCGGAATACACGACGTGGTTCGGGCCCCAGTCCTCGAAATCGCGCGGCGCCATGCCGCGGAAGACCGGGTGCGCCAGCGGGATCGGGTCCGCGTTCGGGACGGACCCGCAATTCTCATAGTGCAGGGCCGGCGCCCACGGAAGCTGGGCCGCCGACGACTGCCCAAACACGATCAGCCGGCCGCCGCCCTCGATAAACGCGCGCAGCCGGCGCGCGGCGCGCGAGACGCGCGCGTCGAGACTGTCGCGGCCAAGTACCAGGACCCGGCACCCGTTCAACCGATCGAGATCCTCGACCCGCTTGTACGGCACGCCGAATGCCGAGAGCATGCCCGCAACCGTGTCCGGCCCCTCGAGCGGCTCGTAGAGACCGACCGGCCAGCGCGTGGCGAGCGGCGGGAATTCCGACGGGCTGCGCACGAGCACACGGTGCACATTGCGGCTGAGCCGCCGGCCGTCGTGAACCAGGTCGAGCGTCAGACTGTATTCGCCGGGCGGGATACCGGCGCCGATGGGCAGCGAGAGGTCAACGACCTTGCGCCCGGAGATGGGGAGCCGCCCGACGCCGACCGTCTGGGCCGCCGCCGCGTCCGCCGCGCCGGCCGCCAGCCGCAGTTCGAGCGCGCCCTCGAAATCGGCGTTCGACCAGTTGATGACGTGGACCGCGAAAGCGAGCGGCTCGCCGGCCAGCACGTGCCGGTCCCAGAAATCGGGGATGGCGATCAGCGGCTGCTGCGCCATTTTCAACGCGTCGTATTCCGGCCCGCCGAACTCGCCCTGGCGGCGCCCGCGCTGTTCGTCCACCTGCAGCTGCACCCACGGCCCCCAGCCGTGAATGGAGTAGCCCACCTCGCGCGGGCAATCGCGGCGGAACAACTCGACGGCGCGGTGGTAATAGCGCGCACGTGCCTCGGCGTCGTCGCGGTAGCTGCGGCCCGCGCGTACGCCGCCGGTCGCCAGCCGCGCGCAGAACTCGCGGGCCACGCGGTGATGCCCGTACGGCTCGCGCCGCGCCTTGAGATCGCCGATCAGCTTCACATACGCCGCCGGCGTCAGCTCACCGGCCGCGTCGAACGTCTCACGCGCCAGCACGCACAGCCTGTGGTCCAGCCCGCCGTGCGCGAGCCACTCGCCGTTCACGACCGGCACGGTGATCCCGCCGTAGATCCTGTCCAGGTCGTCGACTTCCTTATTCATGTCCCGCGCACCGTTGATCCAGCGGGTGTAGATCATCTGGTAGTTGTGATAGTCCAGGTAGGAGGCCGGCAGCGGCTTGTTCCGCAGTTCCGGGTCGCCCATCCCCCAGTGCAACCCGGAGGAGGGCGTGTAGGGCCGCCGCTGCGGGTCGTGTTCCTCGAGGAAATCGTGCAGCAACGTGATGTAGAGCCGCACGTTCGCGTCGCCCGCCGCCATCTCGTTGCCCGCGCTCCACGTGATCACGCTGGGACAGTTGTGGTGATAGCGGATCCAGCGCTTGAGCCGAAGCTGCAGATCGGGCAGGAACGCCTTGCGGTCCGGCGTGAAACTGGCCGAGACGTCGTGCGTGCCGAGATAGTCGACCAGCTGCAGCTCGGGCGGCAGCGGCTTGAGCGGGGCGGGCGTCCATTCGTCGCGCACCATGAGCCCGATCTCGTCGCAGAGCTGGTAGGCCAGCCGCGGGACCGGGCCCGTGTGGACGCGCTGCGAGGTGAAGTTCTGCGCGCGCTTCGCGCGCAGCTCGGCACGGGCGATGTTGTCGCGGTTGTCGGCCGCGCCGTGCGTCTCGATGATATCGCCCGTGTTCTTGCCGAAGAGATAGACCGGCCGGTCGTTGAGATAGAACTTGCGGCCGCGCGCCTCGAACGTGCGCACGCCAAACCGCTCCAGGCCCATGAGCCGGCCGGTCCCGTCCAGGATACGCAGCTCGTACAGGTTCGGCTGCCAGACGTCCCAGGCGAGAATGCCAGGCGTCTCGATCTCGACGTGCTGCCAACCCTCCGCGTCCGGCGCGCTGAGCGCGGCCTGCGCCGCCCACGACGCCCCGCTCGCGCCCGGGAACCGGTAATCGTCCGATCCCCACGGCTTGATCTCCACCCGCACGGAACCCGCCGGCGCCGGGCCCGGCGCCGGCCGGGCCGCCACCCGCACCCGGCCCGCCCCGTACGGGGCGCTCACCATGACCTCCTCGAAGAACTGCGGCGGGAAGTACTCGAGCCAGACGAACCCCGTGATCCCGGCCGGATCCGGCGAATCCCACGGGAACGGCACGCCGGTATCGTAGACCCGCACGGTGAGCAGGTTCTCCTGCCCGAATGTCACCGCCTCGGTGATCTCCAGGTCGAACCCGTCCATGTAGGCGCCCGGCACGCGCTCGGAACCCTGGTGCCGCCAGTTGCGGTGCCGGCCTACCTCGCGCCCGTTCACCCACACGACGCATTCGGTGTCCACACTGTCGAAATGCAGCATCACACGGCTGCCCGTCTTGCCGGCGGGCACCGCGAACGTCTTGCGGTAGAAGCCCACCCCGCCGAAGGCGTACACCTTGCGCCCTGTCCGATACGCCTGCTTGTCCTCCGTAATCGCGCCGTGCCACGAGCCCGGCACCAGCACATCCGCCCACGCGGAGACGTCCGCGCCGATAGCCAGGTGCTGCCGCGACGGCGCAATCTCTTCGTAAGGCGGCGTTACCCCGCTGTTCAGGCGGGTGCCCTTCGGCTCACGCGTCATGTTGGCTTGCACCCAGTCCCGGGTCAGGTAGTTCCAGGCGATGTCCAGCTTCCACAGCCCGGTCAGATGCTGCCGGTCCTTCTTGCCCCAGAAAATGTCGTAGTGCCGCGGCAAGGCCAGATGCGCCGCTACGTACGCCTCCTGCTCCTCGGCCGGAATGCGGCGGACGGCGGCGTCCGCCGCCGGCACCAACAGGACCACGGCAAACAGATGACTCCATACGTGCTTCATGAGAACGTCTCCTTATGCACGAAAGACGGCCGGGGCACACTTCGGGAAGTCTTGACACGCGAGCCCCTGCGTCCGGGCCCGTCGCATTCGACAAGCGCGTTCGATCGAACATCGGGCGGCGGCACGGTCCAGGTTCGGTTCCGCCGGTTGCTTCGGTCGCGCTCCTGCAGCGGCAGCCGCCGCAGCTCCCGGCACGCCAACACCTGACACCTGACACCCGAAACGTGAAACCCGACACCTGACGACCGGCGCCTCACCCCCGCTGGGTCCCGCGCCGGGCGGCCGCGGTGCGGCGCGCCCTGGCAGGCGGTGCCGCCGTCGTCTCACGCACGACGAGGGCGGGCTTGACCTCGATCTGCCGGTATTCGTCGAACGGGATGTCGCCCGACACCTTGCCCAGCAGCCGGCGCGCCGCCTCTTCGCCGATCTGCTCCCTGGGGTAGCGCACGGTGGTCAGCGCGGGATTCATGCTCTCCACCATCTCGCGGTCGTCGTAGCCGCAAACCGAGATGTCCTGCGGGACCCGCAGGCCCAGCAGCGCGAGCGCGCGCATGCACTGCAGGGCGTAGACGTCGTTGAAACACACGATCGCCGTCGGCCGCCCGCCGCCGCGCGTGAAATGCTCCCGCAACGCCTCCGCCCGTACAGCGTCGACAGCCGCGTTACCCGGTATCGGGAAAGGGTCGCGCACGCGGAACGCGCGCGCGGTCATCGCCTCGCGGTACACCGCGTAGCGCGTCTGGCTCGCCAGCCCGCCCGAGCCGGGATGATCGCAGTACAGAACCTCGCGGTGGCCGAGCCCCAGCACGTGCGCCATCAGCCCCGACATGCCCGCCCGGTTGTCGCAGCGCAAGTTGTCGTAGTCCCGCTCGTCTTCGAACTGCAGGTCGCCGATGAACACGGCCGGAACCCGAGCCCGCTTCAGGTCGGGCAGATAGCCCGGCGCCCGGCGCCGGCTGATCGGATCGATGATGAAGCCGTTGACGATGTGATCGTTCAGCAGAAGACGCACATGGTCGCTCTCGAGCGCCTCGGAATACTCGGAGTACTTCAGCAGGCAATGCACGCCCGCGCGGCGCAGCACCCGCTCAACGGCCTGCACGTACTGCCCGTAGAACGCCGCACTGCCTTCGTGGATGATCGTCGCCGCCAGCTCCACGCGCACCTTCGCGTTGGCAACCCCGCGCATGCGGCGCGCGCTCTGCGCGCCCCGCCTGCCCAGCTCGGCCACGATCGCACGCAGCTTCCCGCCCGGCACCTCCTTCACGTAGCAGCCGTCACCCCAGCGCGCCTCGATGATGCCCGCCTCCGCCAACGTCTCCATCGCCGAACGCGCCACGAATATCGATACCCGCTGCTCCGCCGCCACCTCCCGCAGCGTCGGGAGCCGCTCGCCCGGCTCCGGCGCCCGCTCCAGCAGCCGCCGCGCCACCGCCAACACCACCTGTTCGGTCTTCGTCATAGGTTGTTTTGGAATTGTTTGCTAATAACATATCAACATACACCGGAAATGTCAACCCCACACGCGTCGTTTGGGCGATGCGTCGGTTGCCAGGGGAGCGGGAGAACCGCGAATGAACGCGAATGGACGCGAATGGACCAAGGGGGAGGAGCACACCGGGCGACGATCCGGCCATCTCTCGCTGCGGCCGGCACGGGGATACGCGAGAGCCATGTCGCTGTTGTGCGCACGTGCGTTCACGCCACAGGCGCGTCTGCGACGTTCGCGTTCATTCGCGTCCATTCGCGGTTCGCGCCTTCTCGGACTGCCTCCGAATCGGGCACGGGACCGGGGCCGCAGAGACAAATCGTTTGAAAAGCGAACGAGCGCCCCCCATAATGCGCGCCGGTCGAGGACACTCGTCTCATGCAGAACGCACGGGCACAACTGAGCGGGGAGCAGCGCCGCGTGGTGGAGCGGATCCGGCGCCGCTATCACGCCGGCGAGCCGCTGAACATTTCGGCGGTCAAGCGCAGCGATCCCGGCCTGCTCTATGCCGCCTATGCCGTGCGGCCGTTCTGGGGCTGGCGCCGGGCGCTGCACAGCGCCGGCATCCGCTATTCGAACGTACGGGTGGACTTGCAGGACCATGTCGTCTGCCGGGTCTGCGGCAAGGTGTTCAGCTCGCTTTCCGGGCACCTGAGCAAAGCGCACGGCTACGAGGCGCCGATCGCGCCGGACTACCGCCGCGAATTCCCGGGCGCGCCCATCCTGTCCGAGCAGCTCCGCGCCCACTACTTCGGCCGCAACCACCTGCGCGGGCGGGTCCCGGCCAAACGGCTGATCGGGCACTGGGAGCCCGTCTGGACCCCGGAATACGCGTTGGACCGCGTGGCCGAACTGTTCCGGCGCGGATGCCCCCTGAACTACGACCATGTGCTGGCCAACGAACCCGGCCTCATCAATGTCGGGCTGAAGTATTTCGGCTCGTGGGATGAGACGCTCGCGCGCGCCGGACTGACGCCCGACGACATTCGGCTGATCGCGGTGCGGCAGGACTGGACGCGCCAGCGGGTGCTGCGGAAACTGCGACAGCGCAAGGCGGCCGGGCGAAGCCTGAATTTCCAGGCGGTCAAGAGCGAGGACAGCCGGCTGTGGTCCGCGATCCAGCGCCTGTACGGCGCGCACGACGGGGCGCTTCGCGCGGCGGGCTTCAACCCGCAGGCGCAACGGGTGGCGAAACGACGCCGGTTCACCGAGCGCGACAGGCAGCGGCTCCTCGCCGCGATCCGCCGCACCGCCCGCACCAGCGGCGCCGTGCGCGAGCGCGCGATCCGAAACCTGCGCCGGCGGTTCCAGCCCGAAATCGTGTGCCTGTACCGCAAGGCCTGGGCCAGGGCCGCGCGGGACGCCGGTGTCGAGCCGGCATGCATCCGGCTCCCGCGGACAGTCCGGTATCCGACCCGGGCCGCCGTCGTGGCGGGGATCCGGGCCAGGCGCCGGAAGAAGCAGCCGCTGAACTACCGCGCCGTGGCGGTCGGAACGGCGGCGGACATCGCCCTGTTGCGCCACGCACAGGCCTTCTTCCGCTCCTGGGACAACGCGTTGCGGGCCGCCGGCCTGGACCCGGGCGTGATTCGCCTGAAGCCGGCCCGGCAAGCCTGATCCGCCAACCCAGCACTCCGCTTCGCCCCTGAACGACGTCACCGGCGTTGAGCGGCAGGCGTCTCGATAGCCGGGCGACGCCGCACAGGCTCACGCCCCGACGCCGGAACCCGTGCGGCTGGCGCGGTGCCGCATCCGCGGCCGCCCCTGCCGGGGCCCGGCAACCTCCGGCTCGGTCGCCGGTTCGGGCTCCGATTCGGGCTCGAGTTCGGGTTCCGGGACATCGAGCGCCCGATCAAAGGACTCGGAGCCGATCGTCTCCCCGTTCAGGACGCGATACATCTCATCCGCCGTGCGGCACGCCAGCAACTTCGCCCGGCCAACCTCGTTCAAGACCTGCCCGATCGCCGACATGCACTGCACGTGCGGCGCCGCTCGCCCCCGTGGCGACAGCGTCAGGACGAAGATCCGTGACGGCTCACCGTCGATCGCATCGAAGTCAAGCCCGTCGCCTTTCAGGCCGACGGCACACACGAGCCGAGAAACGCCGTCCGTGCGGCCGTGCGGAATGGCAATCCCGTGCTGCATACCGGTGGACATGTCTTGCTCGCGCGCCCACACCGCCTGCTTCGCGCCGGCCACATCCTGAATCAACCCGGCGTCCGCCAGCACCGCCAGCAACTCGTCTATCACACCCTCTTTCGTCGTCGCTTGCAGGCGCGGGACCAGCGCGCGCCTGTTCAGATAGGTCCCCAGATTGAAGCCGCGCGGGATGGCCGGGCCGGCGTCCTGCACCTTGCGCGCAATCGCATCGCGGTCCACCGGCTTCTGCAGCGCGGCCACCGTACGCTGCAGGTCGGCGACGACCTCGTACATCGCCGCGTTCACCAGCGGAACGTCCGCGGGCCGGCAGCGAAAGCTGATCTCATCCTGCCCGAGCCGCAGCCCGATCACCATCGCATCCTTGCGCAGTTGGTAAATCCGTTCCTGCGGATCCAGCTCGTGCGCGAAGAACCCTTCGGCCCGAAAGACATCCAACAATTTCGGCGTAAGCAACTCCACGATGGCCGGCGACGGAAAGGCAAACGGCAACGTCGTCGTGTCCGTGTCGGGAACCGGCCGCCGAATGCCGGACGCCCTGGACGAAAACAGACCGGCCAGCGCCGGCGGCGCGGCGAACGTTGTGACGAACATGAGCAGCACGGCCACTCCGACCACTTCCCGCGGGATGACCCCTCTGGCCAGCCCGATGCCAGCCATCGTCAGCGCGACTTCGCAGCGCGGCATCATGCCGAACCCGACGCGCAGGGCGCCCAAGCTGTTGAAGTTCAGCGGCAGCACCGCCAACCCGCAGCCCAGCAGCTTGGCCGCAACCGCCGCCGCGGCATACGCCACTCCAAAGAGCAGGACGGGTCTCGAGGCCAACAGACGCAGATCCAGAAGCATCCCCATCACGCAGAAAAACACCGGCACCAGGAATCTGTACAGCGGGTCCAACTTCTCGCGCACGAGGTGGTTGATGTCCGTGTGCGAGAGCGACAGGCCCATGACGTACGCACCCACAATCATGGCCAGCCCAGCCGCTTCGAACAGCCCGGCCAGAATCAGCGCCAGCCCCATCGCCGTCAACGCAATCGTCAACGGGTCCTGCGACAGCTTCAACAGCGCCCCGATCCGCCGCGAAGCCGCCAGCCCGACCGCCGTCGCCAGCAGCCAGATCCCGAACGCCTTCCCGGCCACGCCGCCAACATGTCCCCAGTCAATCGAGCCAGAGGCCCCCGTGCCGCCCGCAAGCCCGAGAACAACGGCCAGCAGAATGATCCCCAGTATGTCGTCAATCACCGCTCCCGCCAGTATCGTCACACCTTCGGGCGAATCCAACTTCCGCTTCTCGGCAAGAATCCGCGCGGTGATCCCGACCGACGTCGCCGTGGCGATGAGGCCAAGAAACAAACACGGCGGCGCGAAGAACCCAAGCCGTGCGCCAAACAGCATCGGCGCGAACAAGACCGTTACCCAATCACCCAGCACAAACGAAACCACAACACCAGCCACACCCACCACAAGCCCGGCAACAGAAAAGCGCGCCAACAGCCGCAGATCCGTCTCCAGCCCGACCCGGAACAGCAGCACAACCGCCGCCAGCGCGCAAATGCCGTAAAGCTGCGCGGAAACCGGAAACCCGTCGCCCGGCGGAAAAAGCCCGACGGGAAAGCCTGGCAAAGGAAGATGCCCCAATACCGCAGGCCCAATCAACACCCCAGCCGCCACTTCTCCCAGCACGCCCGGCATCCGCCACCGTCTCGCCAGCACGCTTCCCACGCGTGTCGCCAACACAATGACGCCCAACTCCACGACGAATACCATCGCCCCCCGCGTCAATTCGCCGTCGCCCGCCGCCTCGGCCATCCCCGCAAACCCCAGAAAGAAAAGGCAAGCCAACCCGTATGACCTTCCCACTCGCCGTCTCACTTTTTCTCCTCCAGAATCACGCCAAAATCCCCCATCGTCCCTGCCAATACCCTAGCTCACACCCCTTGAAATAATCAAGACTTTAATGGACAACAATAGACAATAGCTCCCTTAAGCGCAAAATTGTGCAGTCTATTTCGCGGTTGGCGGCCGGGCCGCCGGGCGCTGTTTCGGCTTGGCCTTCGGCCGGCACGTCGAAGATCTGACGCCCGCGGCGGAGAGGCCGGCCCTCCAACCCAACATCGTGTGGTTCTATAGGGCGCTGCTCTCTCCGCGCCGGGTTCTTCAACGGAATCACGACAGAGTTTCGACCCGTTATGTCCGGCCAATTCGGGCTTCACCCGCAACCCAGAGGTCAGAGGTCGGAGGTCAGAAGTCAGCAGCTCTTTCCGCCTGCATATTGCACCCCATGCATGCCTGGTTCGGGCATTCTGCAATGCATCAAATAGGATTTCCAAGCCAGTTCCCGGTATCAGGGGGAGTTGGCACAATTCGTGCTGTATGACTGGGGGTTAGGGGGAATTCGGCCAATACTAGGAGCGCATCATGCCGATCTACGAATATGAGTGCAAGAAATGCGGCGCCGTATTCGAACTGATCCGAAGTTTCGGAGCATCGGACGTGGATGTGAAGTGCGCGCAATGCGGGTCGCCGCGGATTCTGCGGCTGATCTCGGCGCCAAGCCGCGTGTCGAAATCGTGCGGCCCCACGTCGCGAGGCACCTGAGCGATCCGTACCTAGGGCGGTCGCCCTCTGGTCGGATGAGGTCTTCGAACGATGGAAGAGGCAAGGTCTGTAAAGAACAAAGGAGGGTGATGGTTACATGAAGAAAGTCGACATTGTTGTGGTTGGGGGCAGTGCAGCAGGGTTAACGGCGGCTATCACGGCGCGGCTCCACTATCCCAAGAAGACCATCCTGCTCATTCGCCAGGAGAAGCAGGTGCCGATCCCGTGCGGGATCCCCTACATATTCGGGACCGTGGGCACACCCGCCAAGAACCTGATTCCGGACACGCCGCTCGAGAAGAACAGCGTCGAACTGCTGATGGCCGAGGCGACGGACATCGACCGCAAGGCCAGAGTCCTCAAGACCGACAAAGAAGACGTTCAATTCGACCGGCTGATCATCGCCACGGGTTCGCGTCCGATCATGCCGCCGATCCCCGGCAGCGACAAGCAAGGCGTTCACGCGATTCTCAAGGACGTCGACTACCTCGCCGGCCTGCAGAAAAAGATCGCGGCGGCGCAGGACATCGTCATCGTCGGCGGCGGCTTCATCGGCATCGAGTTCGCCGACGAAATCAGGAAGAGCGGCGAGAAGAACGTGACGGTGGTCGAGATTCTCGACCATTGCCTGGGCCTGGCCTACGACCGCGAATTCTGCGAGGAGATGGGCAAGATCGTCGAATCGCGCGGGGTCAAACTGCTGACCTCGACCAAGGTCGAAGCCATCGAGGGCGGCGAGTCGGTGCAGTCGGTGAAGGTCTCCGGCGGCAAGACGCTGAAGGCGGACTTGGTGCTGCTCAGCATCGGGGCGACGGCCAACGTGGACCTGGCCAAGAAGGCCGACCTGCGCATCGGGCTGACGGGCGGCATCGCGGTGGACCGCACGATGAAGACATCCGACGAGAACATCTTCGCCTGCGGCGACTGCGCGGAGAAGATATCGTTCTTCGGCGGGGCCCCCTCTCCGCTGAAGCTCGCCTCCATCGCCACACACGAGGCGCGGATTGCCGGCGCGAATCTGTTCGGGATTCGGCGCGAGAACTGCGGCACGGTCGGCGTCTGGGCGACGGCCGTCGGCGAGTTCGCGATCGGCACCGCCGGCCTTACCGAAGAGATGGCCAGGAGGAAAGGCTACCAGACCGTCACCGCGAGTATCGAGGGGCCGAACCGGCACCCCGGCTGCATGCCCGGGGCGGAAAACACGAAGGTCAAACTTGTGTTCGAGGCCAGCTCCGGCATCCTGCTCGGCGGCCAGGTGAGCGGCGGCGGGGTGGTCGGCGAGCTCACCAATGCCGTCTCGGCCTGCGTCCAGCGCCGGATGACGGCGGAGGAAATCGCGATGTTCCAGATCGGCACGCACCCGGCCCTGACCGCCTCGCCGATCGCCTACGCGCTGGTCAACGCCGCGGAGATGGCGATCGGGCAAATGAAGAAAGGTTCGTGAGAACGGATGCATTAGGGAGAGTTTCCATGCCTACGATTCTACTGGTCGATGACGATTCCGAGTTCCTCGAGGCGACACGCGGGGTGCTTGAGGGCAATGGCATGACGGTCGAGCCGGCCGCAACCCCCGACGAGGCACTCGCGAAGGTCAAAACCGTCAAGCCCGACCTCGTGATCCTCGACGTCATGATGCCGGACGGCTATGAAGGGTTCGAAGTCGCCCGCGCGATCCGCGAGGAGCTGAAGCTGACGGCGCTGCCGCTCGTGATCCTGACCGGGATTCACCAGCGCAAGAAGGTGCCCTATCGGTTCGCGCCCGACGCGCATTACCTGCCCGTCGATGTGTTCCTGGACAAACCGACCAAGCCGGACGTGCTGGTTTCGACCGTACAGGAGATCTTGGGCGAAAAACGTGAAACGCCGCGGCAGCCGTTGTAGGCTGACCGGCCGGAACGGTCTGCGGGGTCTATGACGAAGACGCGGAGGTGGAGGACCGGGGCCGATTCATCAGCAATCCGGACGGCGTGATCCAGAGATACGAGGTGCTTGCGCCGCCGGTCAGCCACAACGCCGCCGAAACACTCCGTTCGGCAGGCAATGGAGACGACGAAGTGGAAAAGACGAGGGCCGGAGCCAACGTTCAACATTCAACGCTCAACATTCAACGTTCAACGTGGGCGGAACGCCGGGCAAGCGCAGAGGCTGCATCGATCTCTCCCGTTGGAAGTTGGACGTTGAATGTCGAGGGTTGGGCCCAAGAACAAACGGGAGCCGAACATCTGCCTGCACCGTACCGCTGCCAGCCGATGGGAAGCGTCTGTCATCGTCCGGTGAGGCATCCCGTTCGGAGTGCAACGAAGACCGAAGAAGTCTCCAGCGGATGAATGGACGGCAGCGGATACGATTTGGAATAGCATCCGCATCCGTTGCGGTTCATTCATCCGTTGGAAGAAATCCCCGGGCGGCCGGTTGGCGCAAGGGTGCACCGGGGCTTCGATCGGGCTGCAGGCGACGCGGCAGACCGCGCGCCTGAGGTCGGAGATCAGAGGTCAGCGGCTTCTCAGCCAGCCTCGCGTTCTGCCTGACCTCTGACCTCTCAGCACCCCGAAAATTTCCCGTTTTTCGTTGCCGTTCTCGATGACGAAGCCACTAACGCGCCCTCGTCATGGCGGTGCCGCAGCTCGGACATTTGAGCTGGTAGCAGGGCACGCCCTGCTGGTGCGCAGCCTGCTTGCCGCAACTCGGGCACACGCACGTGCCGCCGGCGCCCATCCCGAATCCGCCCATGCGCCCACGGCCCTGGCCACGCCCCATCCCCATCCCGCGGCCGGTTCCCGGCCCCTGTCCCATCGGACCTGTTCCGTCTCCTCTAGGCATCTTCTCCTACCTCACTTTCCGGCATTCGCCGATTCTTCATCCGCCATGGCCGCGACGCCCCCAGCCACCCCGCCATCTGCGCCGGGCGCCGGGCGAAATCCCGGGAAGGCGGAAATCCCCGTTCATCACGCCCCCAGAAAGATAAGCACCCAGCACCCTGTCTACGGGCCCTCTGACAAACGGAATGATGCGAATCCCCCTGCTCGCGACCAGAACGGCCAGCGGGCGCGAAATCGCGCCACAGATCAGGACCCCCACGCCCAGTTCGGACAGGCGCCTGGCCTTGCTCATCGGAGGCTCAACGGGCAGCGCAACGCTCACGCGCGACACTTCCCCTCGGCCTCCGTGTTCGACGACAAGCAACTCCCGCGCGAAGTCGAAGACCGTCGAGACACTCCCACGCCATACTGGAATCGCTGTTCGGGTCACATCCATCTTCTCGCAGCAGAAACCGTGCCAATCCGAACACGTTGACAAACTCTGCTGTCCCCCACCCGCTCTTGCGCCAAAAGCCCCGGACCGCATTGCGCGCCAAACGGCCCCTGGGTAGCGGTTCCGCTACCTCGGACCAGCCTGCGGGTCGCACACGTGCAATCCTTCCAAGCCGGCAGCAGGCGATCCCTCAACGGTTGACGCGCGGAGGCATGCGCAAACCGAGCGCCTTGATCTTGCGGAACAGGGTTGTCTTGTGAATGCCCAGTTTGCGAGCGGTCTGCGCCCGATTCCAATCGTTCTGTCGAAGCGCATTCATCAGAAAGGTCGCTTCCACACGCTTGAACGAGCTCATGTGTCCCGCCTCGTCTGCGCCCGTGGAAGCGAGACACAAGGGCTCCGGCAGGTGCCGCCTTTCAATCTGGGGCGAGCGGCACAGCACAAAGGCACGTTCTATGAAATTCTCCAGTTCCCGTACGTTGCCCGGATACTCATAGGACATGAGAGCCGTCAAGGCGTCATCCGTCATGCCGGTGATGCCTTTGCCCTGAATGCCGTTCAGCCGATCCACGAACCGTTCCACAAGAAGCGGAACGTCCTCCATCCGGTCGCGCAGCGGCGGGATCTCCAGTCGCACGATGTTCAACCTGTAGAAAAGATCCTCCCGAAACCGCTTGGCACGCATCAACTGCGCCAGGTCCCTGTTCGTCGCGGCGACGATCCTGACATCCGCTTTCACGGGCGTCACGGAACCGAGCGGTTCATAGACGCGCTCCTGCAGAAAGCGCAGCAGGCGCACCTGCATGGCCGGCGACACATCCCCGATCTCATCCAGCAGCAGCGTTCCGCCCTCCGCCACGGCAAACCGGCCGGGCTTGTCTTTTCTGGCATCGGTGAAGGCTCCCGCCGCGTAACCGAACAGTTCAGACTCCAGCAAGGTGTCCGGAAGCGCTCCGCAGTTGACGGCGACGAAGGGTTTCCGGCGGCGCGGGCTCAGATTGTGAATCGCCCGCGCAAACAGCTCCTTCCCCGTGCCGCTTTCTCCTTCGATCAGCACCGTGCACGTGCTCGCGGCGATTTCGGGCAACATCTCGAAAAGCCTCTGCATCCGATGGCTCCGACTCACAATGTCCTCGTAGCAGTAGTCTTTCCTGATCTGCCTTCTCAATTGCTCGATCCGCGTCAGGTCTCGAAAAGTCTCCACGCCCCCAACCACCCGCCCATCCCCGTCCTCCAGAATCGCCGTCGTGATGCTGATCGGCTTCTGCCTGCCGTTCGCATCAAGAATCAAGACGGGTTGGTTCACAATGGGCGTGCCCGTCTCCATCGTCCGACTGAGCGCGCAGTCTCCCTCACAAATGTTCGCCCGCAATATCTCCTTGCAGAGCTGCCCAAGGGCCTGCTGCCGGGCTGTTCCCGTGATCCGCTCAGCCGCGCGATTGAAGGAGGTGATTCGCCAGTCCCGATCAACCGTGAAAACCCCTTCGGTGATCGAGTCCAGAATAATGTCCCGATCGCGTTTCTCTTGCTCTGGGTTCATCCCCTGCCAAACTAGCACATACCGTGCCAAATCCGTTCGCACGGCACACCCGCCAAGGGCCATCACTGACCGCCACCGTCATATCCATGCCCTGCATCGAAATCACGCGGAAGCCCCCTCTGAGTTCCCCCGCCCCGCCCCTTGCCCCAATGCCCGCCACACCACCTCTCCACTGGCATATTGCAGGCGTTCCGACCAGCATTGCGGCATTTTGCACGGCAAGCTCTCAAGCGCCGGGCGATCGGACGGAGAAAAACGCGCTCTGTGGCCCGCATGCACAAGCAGGATATTCGTGGACAAGAACCCCTTGCTTCTGGCAGCATGACTCTGTCCCGACACGCGAAACAAAGGCAACACATGGAAGAAGAACATTGGAGCAACCTGTTCCAGGCGCTGGGCCATCCTGTCCGACTGCGAATTCTGACCGGCCTGCTCAAAGACGAGTGCAACGTCTCCGCCATTCAGCAAGCCCTCAGAATACCCCAGTCAACCCTCTCTCAGCATTTGAGAATACTGAAGGACCGACACATCTTGCAGGCGAGACAAGAGGGCAAGAAGCGCTGCTATCGCGTCGTCGATGAACGCATCCGCCGCATTCTGGACATCCTGCGGGAAAAAATAGATCCTTGATTTCCTCCCAACATATCGTCATATTCAGATGCGACGATCTGTTGGATCTGGGAACCCCGGTCGCCCAATGGCAGGAAGGAGGGAGATGATGAGGCGGTGTCTGCCCGTCGCTGTCTACGACGCGTACGTTCCGCTGTTCGCAGGGCTGCTCCTGACCGCAATGCTCGGATGCGCCAAGAAGGATGAAGCCCAGGAAAAGGTGGCGAAGCCGCCGGCCGAGAACGCTGTAGCCGGCGCCGAAGCGGACCGGCAATCGGAGAAGACCGGCCCGATCGCCGTGAACAACGCGGAGGATTTTGAGGCCCACGTGCTGAAAGCCCGTCTCCCATGCCTTGCCGATTTCTTCTCTCTGCGGTGCCCGCCTTGCCGAATGCTCGCCCCGACGATCGAGAAGCTGGCCGGGCAATACAAGGGGCGCGCGGTGGTCTGCAAGGTCTCTCTGGACCACCCCGAAACGCAGGTGCTGTCCGAGCGCTATGGGATCAGGGCGATCCCGACCGTTATTCTCTTTGTCGACGGCAAAGAGGTCAAACGCATGATAGGGCTGCGCTCGGAAAACGAGTACGCGGCGGTCCTGGACGAAAGCCTGCAGAAGGCAGACGCAGGAACCGCGCGTCATGAATGAACAAATCGGCCCGCAAGGACGGTTCCAGCCGGGGCTGGCTTACGGCCTGTGAGAAGTCGCGGCTTTCAGGAGAAGAGAACGATGCTGAATACGAATCTGAATCACCTCGAAACGGAGCGGGACCTGCAGGACGTGCTGGCGAACAACGAACACGTCATGGTGTGTTGCGGGAGGATGGGGCCGATGTGCATCCCCGTGTACCGTGTCATGGAGCAACTGGAGACCACGTACACGCATGTCACGTTTCGGGACATGGACTTCGACATTCCCGCGGCAAGGGCTATCCGGAGCCTGCCGCAATGCGCCTCCTTCACGGGGCTTCCGTTCACGGTCTACTTCAAGAAAGGCAAGGCCGTCGCCGCCACAACCAGCATCCAGGACAAGGCCCAAGTCGCGAACATACTCGATCGGGAGTTCGGCAAGCCCGCGTGACCGAAACGCCGGGCTGGAGCTTCCCGGACTGTCGTGTCGTATCCCCCGGGGTTGCGTATCCGCGTCGCCGGCCGCCGGATGGGAGTAGCGTTTGCGCGACTGTCCGGCCCGCGGCGTTTGATGCCTCTTGGGGTTCGCGCAGAAATACGTTCGCATTTGAAGTTATTTCTGCGCGGGCCCTTAGCCCGCCGTCCCGCTTCCACGGCGTATCTCCGTGGATTCCGCGAACAGTTGGCACGATTCCTGCTCTGAAGTTGGCTGCAGGCGAACCGATGGCTGTTGGAATGGCGAGGAGCATGACTCGATGCCGGCAGGAGACGGAACAGGTCCGAGAGGACAAGGCCCCATGACGGGGCGCGGCTTGGGCTTCTGCGTGCTGAAGAGTGATGCCGAGAAGCCGTCAGAGGCCGACGGATTCGCCGGGATGCACGGCGCGGCCGTGCAACTTAAGATGCGAGCAGGCAAGGAGGTGATTCAGATGCCAGCAGGAGATGGAACAGGCCCCGCGGGAATGGGGCCCATGACGGGACGGGCGGCCGGCTACTGCGCGGGCTATCCGGTTCCGGGATACATGAATCCGATCGCGGGACGCGGCATGGGCTGGGGCCGCGGGCTCGGCTGGGGCCGTGGTTTCCGCGGTGGCGGCCGGGGCCGTCGGAACTGGTTCTACGCGACCGGGCTGCCGGGCTGGGCGAGAGCCGGTATGGGCTCCCCCGCCTGGGGCGGCACGCCCTACGGCTATCCCATGCCGCCTGCGCCCTATGCGCCGCCCGCCCCGAGCCGGGAGCAGGAGTTGGATGCGCTCAAGGGCCAGGCGGAATACCTGGAAGGTGCGCTCGAAGACATCCGCAAACGTGTCGCAGAGCTCGAATCCGAACCCAAGAAGTGAGCCCTGCAGCGGAATGAGGGAAGACCGCGACCGGACCGCGCGGGTCCGGCCGCGGATCCCGTTTTTTTCAGACTGCCCACCGTGTTTCGGGCGCCGGTCCGAAACGCCGGGCGGAGACAGACGCCGAATGCCGCACGGGCGCACGGACGGAGGATACGGATCATGCCGACGTACGAGTATGAATGCGAAAACTGCGGCCACCGTTTCGAGCAGTTCCAGAACATGTCGGAGGCGCCGCTCAAGACCTGCCCGGAATGCGGGCAGGCCGTTCGCCGTCTGATCGGAACCGGCGCCGGCATCATTTTCAAAGGGTCAGGCTCCTCGGACAATGGCCGCTCCGCCACGGCACGCGGCGCGGGGCTGGGGGCCGGCTGCGACAGGGCTCGCCCCTGCTGCGGGCGTGATACGCCCTGCGACCGAAGCCCGAGAAACTCGCAATCCTGACAAGCGAGAAAACAGACAAGGACCGTCATGGTTATCGCCATCGCCAGTGGAAAGGGCGGGACAGGCAAGACGACGTTTGCGGTGAACCTCGCCTACGCGCTCGCCGAACGCGGAGACCCCGTTAGGCTGCTGGACTGCGACGTGGAGGAGCCGAACGATCATCTCTTCGTACGGCCGGCGTTCACCCGTGAGCACTCGGTCGCCGTACCCAAACCCGTGTGGGACAAACGCACGTGTACCGGTTGCGGCAAGTGCGCCGAAGCCTGCAACTACAACGCCATCGCCGTTGTCAAAGGCCATGTCCTGATTTTCAACGAGTTGTGCCATTCCTGCGGCGTCTGTTCCTACGTGTGCCCCGAAGGCGCCCTGCGGGAAGAAGACGCCGTGATCGGCAAGGTACAGGCGACGGACCCGAACGCGCGGGCATCCGCGCCGGGCAGCGCGCCCTTCTTCTTCGCGCACGGGCTGCTGAACATCGGCGAGGCGCTCGCGCCGAACGTGGTGCGCGCCGTCAAGGAATACCTGGACCCGGCCGCCATCAACATCATAGACGCTTCGCCGGGAACGGCGTGCCCGGTCGTGGAGGCCGTCCGGGGCGCCGACGCCGCCCTGCTGGTTACGGAACCGACCCCGTTCGGCCTGAACGACCTGAAGCTGGCCGTCGGGCTTACCCTCAAACTCGGGGTGCCGACGGGAATCATCGTCAATCGATCCGACGGGACGGACACCCTCATCGCCGATTACGCCCGGCACGTGGGGTTGCCGATCGCGGGCCGAATTCCGTTCAAGCGGGAGTATGCGGAGGTCTACTCCGAAGGCGGCATCCTCGTCCAAGGCTTCCCGGAACTCCGCGCGAACCTGCTGGCTATCTACGACGGGCTCGCCACCGCACAACCGCCGCAGCCGGCCGAAGAACTTCTGAAGCCGGCGCAAGGCGAACCGCGGCCTTTCGCGCACGGGTCAGCGCAAGACCACAAGGAGATCACCATCATCAGCGGCAAGGGCGGCACGGGGAAAACGACGGTCGCGGCGGCGCTGGCGCATCTGGCCAGGAACAAAATCCTTGCCGACAACGACGTCGATGCCGCCGATCTGCATCTGCTCCTGGCCCCGACCGTGCGCGAAGGGCACGACTTCGTGGGCGGCACCAAGGCCGAAGTCGACGCGGCGATGTGCGTCGGTTGCGGCCGGTGCGCCGAAGCCTGCCACTTCCATGCGATCGGCTTCGACGGACCCGCCAACGACGCGGTCGGCAAAACGTACCGTATCAATCCGCTGATGTGCGAGGGGTGCGGGCTGTGCCCGTTGGTCTGCCCGGCCGGCGCGATACGCAGCGAAAAGAACGTGACGGGCTGCTGGTTCGTCTCCGGAACCGACTGCGGCCCCATGGTCCATGCCCGCCTCGGCATCGCCGAGGAGAACTCCGGGCGGCTGGTGACCCAGGTGCGAAACCGCGCCGGCCAGCTTGCCGAAGAGCTGAAACAGGAACTGATCCTCGGCGACGGGCCGCCCGGAACGGGCTGCCCCGTCATCGCGTCGGTCTCCGGAACCGATCTGGTGCTCATCGTCACCGAACCTACGGTTTCCGGCGTGCACGACATGGAGCGAGTCATGCAGCTCGCCGCGCATTTCGGCGTGCCGGCGCTGGTCGTCATCAACAAGGCCGACTTGAACAGCACCCAGGCGCAGCGTATCGAAGCGATCGCCGGGCAACACCGCTCCCGGGTGATCGGCCGCATTCCGTTCGATCGGGCCGTGAACGATGCCCTCATGGCGGGAAAGACGGTGATCGCCTACGGCGAATCCCCGGCGCGGGACGCCATCCGGGCCATGTGGACGAATCTGCAGGAAGCGCTCGCCAAACTGCGTTCGTGAGCGTCGCGCGGGCACAACCTCAACAAACGAAGGAGACCAATGAAAATCGCCATAACCGCCAAAGGCACAACGCTCGACGACCAGGTGGACCCCCGGTTCGGACGCTGCGCCTGCTTTCTGATTGTCGATACCGACACCCTGAACGCCGAAGCCGTCGAGAACCCCAATGTCGCGCTGGGCGGAGGCGCCGGTATTCAATCCGCGCAGCTGATGGCCGAACGCGACGTGAAAGTCGTGCTCACGGGTAACTGCGGGCCCAATGCCTACCAGACACTCCATGCGGCTGAAATCCAGGTCATGATCGGTGTGAGTGGCCGGATTCGAGACGTTGTCGAGCAGTTCAAGTCAGGCACGCTCGCCTCTGCACAGGGCCCGAATGTCGCCAGCCATTTCGGAACGGGAGCCGGCAACCCGACCGAGCCGGCGGATTTCTCGCAACCGGCACCCCCGCCGATGGGGCCTGGCACGGCGATGGGCATGGGACGCGGTATGGGCGGCGGTGGCGGCCGCGGCATGGGCAGAGGGATGGGCCGCGGCATGGGGATGGGCCGCGGCATGGGCGGAGGTGGCGGCCGCGGCATGGGCCGCGGCATGGGCATGGGCCCGGCCGCTTCATCGGGCAACCCCTTCCCGCCGGCCGCCGGCGGCGGTTCGGAGCTCGACGCGCTCAAGGCCGAGGCGCAGAACCTGGAGGCGCAGCTTCAGGCAATCCAGCAACGCATCGGCCAGGTTGAGAGCGGCGCCGGCCAACGCCGGCTGGTGGCCGCGGTCGACCCCGAGAAATGTACGGCCTGCGCCCTCTGCGCGAACGTCTGCCCCGAATCGGCCATTGCCGTCGAGACCACCGCACAGATCGATAGCCGCAAATGCACGGGCTGCGGCCAATGCGTCGCCGAGTGCCCGCAGGACGCCCTCGTGCTGAAAAAGGCGTGAGACCTACACCGAATGCCGCACGTGCGTGACAACACGCCCCAACGCAGCAAAACCCACGCCCCCGGCTGGACGCCGTTTGAGAAACTGGCCGGGCGCTACGACGCCTGGTTCGACACCGAGAGAGGGCGCCGCATCTTCCGGGTCGAAACAGACTGCATCCGCGACCTGCTCGTGGATACGCCGCGCCCGTGGCTGGAAGTGGGCGTGGGCACCGGCCGCTTCGGCGCGGCTCTGAATGTGGATGAAGGCGTAGACCCAAGCCCGGCCGTGCTGCGGTATGCCTGCCAGCGCGGCATTCGGGTCAGCGTCGGCGAGGCCGAACACCTGCCCTACGACAACAGGCGGTTCGGCGTCGTGCTTCTCGTCGTCACCATCTGCTTTCTGGCAGACCCGGCCGAAGCGCTCCGGGAATGCCGACGCGTGCTCAAGCCCGGCGCCTTTCTCGTGGTCGGGATCGTGCCGAAGGATAGTCCCTGGGGGCAGGCTTATGCGTGCAAAGGCGAACATGGCCATCCGTTCTACTCGCTCACCACATTCTACACCTCGCGAGAGCTCATCCGCATGGTCGAGAAGCACGGTTTCTACCTGGAGTGGTCCAGAAGCTGCCTCTTCAAAGGGCCCGAGACGGATCCAGCCCGGTACGCACGCCCACGGGAGAAGATCATCCCCAACGCCGGGTTCGTCGGCATGCGGTTCAAGAAGTCCGTCGGCCTGGCATAGAGGCATCATGGCGCCCCTCCATGCCATATTCCGGCCTCTGAGCGAACACGGCCGGGCCGAGACCAGGAACAGGGGTCGAGGATTCAAGCTGCTGCCGCGCCTGTGCCGGCGGCTGAGGAGCCACCTGTTGCAGGAAATGAAAAGATGGGAAAGCGGCGAAGGCGTCCGCTTCCTTCAGCGGGTCGGCCTGCGCGAAGGCATGACCGTGGTCGACTTCGGCGCGCGAGTCGGGCACTATGCCCTGCCCGCCGCCCGGGCCGTCGGCCGCGACGGACGCGTCTATGCCGTGGACAAAGACGCGGAGGCGCTTCGGCATCTGACCCGCAAAGCCCGGCGGTCGGGATTGCCGAATATCGTGTGCATGCACACATCGGGCGATACCCGGCTCGATCTGGATGCGGGCTCGGTCGACGCCGTCCTGTGCTACGACGTTCTCCATATCCTGCCGGAACCGGACCGGGCCCGGCTCTATGCCGAAATCGTCCGCCTTCTCAAGACCAACGGATGCTTCTCCGTATATCCCAAGCACCTGGAGGGCGACAGTCCCGCCAACCACTTCCGGGACCTGACGCCGAATGCCCTGCTGGCGGAAATCGAGGCGGCGGGGCTCCGGTTCCTGGGGACGACCTGCGGCCGGCTCAGCCATGACAAGAGCCTCACGCGAGGATGCGTGCTCAACTTCAAAACCGACTCACGGATTGACACCGGAAAGACACAAGGATAGCCTGTTTTTCGTTGCGACTTTCGATACGGAAGCCACCCAAGAAAGGAGACGGCAGATGGCAGCACTACCCGCGGCGGTCAAGGAAGCATGGGAGCAGCGCGAAGGCCCCGTCGTATTGGCCACGGTCAACACCGAGGGCCAACCCAACATCATCTATGTTTCGTGCGTCAGCCTCTACGGCGACGAACGGCTGGTTGTGGCCGACAACTACTTCGACAAGACGCGCAAGAATATCGAGGCCGGCTCGAAAGGCGCCGCGCTGTTCATGACCAAGGACAAAAAGCCCTACCAGCTCAAGGGCCAACTGGAGTACCACCGTGCCGGACCCGTCTTTGACGACATGAAGAAATGGAACCCGCCGAAGCATCCCGGCCATGCCGCGCTCGCGCTCGTGGTCGAGGAGGTCTACTCCGGCGCGAAACGCGTCTCGTGATCGCCCGCGGCGCGAAAACCGGTTGACAGGCCGGCCGATACGTGTTACGTTCGCGCCGTTCGTAATACTCATGGCCTCCCCCTCCCCTTTTTTTTTGGCCGGTCGGTATTACGAATTTCTGTTTCGTATGCAGCCCGGAATTCCGGTGGTGCGCGGCGCGCTCCGGCGCCGCAGGCACCCGGCAGGAAAAGGGAGACGCGCATGAAGACCGACCGCGATGCGAAACGCGCCGCAGGACGCCTGCCGAAGATGGCCGCTTGGGCTGTCCTGGCGTCTTGCGCGCTGGCGCAGCCGAAGACCAACGCAGGCGAACCCTCCAAGCCCGGCGCGGACCCGACCGGCAGCCAACAGGCCCCGATCCTCGTGACGGCGCCGAGAACCGACATGCACGGCACAGAGCGCGTGGATGCCTCGGCCCTGCGCCACGCCAGCCAGGCCACGACCGTCGACGGTTTCCTGGAGGATATGGCCGGCATCGACCTCGGCCGCCGTTCGTTTGCGGGCAACGAGAGCCACCGGCTCTCCATTCGCGGCTTCGACGAATCGCGCTCGCTCATC
The DNA here is from genome assembly GCA_016929905.1 of Kiritimatiellia bacterium. GTDB lineage: Bacteria > Verrucomicrobiota > Kiritimatiellia > JAFGHX01 > JAFGHX01 > JAFGHX01. The sequence goes on along the minus strand of JAFGHX010000374.1, from coordinate 93,495 downwards.
CTGCTCGACGGGCGAAGCCTGCACGGCGCGGGCGTGTACGGCGGCTATTACGTCGACTGGGCGGCGCTCTCGCTCGAAAACGTCGAAGCCATCGACGTCATTCGCGGCATGACGCCCGTCAGGTTCGGCAATACCCTCGGCGGCGTGGTCGATATCCACACACGCCGCGCGACGGCCAGGCGGACAACCGAGTTTCGCGCGGGCGGCGGCAGTCTCGGCACGTGGGAGGTCCAAGGCACGCACGTTTCGCCCTCGGGAACCGTGGCCTGCAGCGTGTCGGCCGGCCACTACGCGACCGACGGCTATCTGCGCAATGCTTTTGTCGAACGCGACACGGTCCACGCGAAGCTGCAACTCGCGCTGCCCGGACAGCTCTCGCTCGATGCAAGCGCGCGCTACGCCCGGAACCGGGCGGGCATGATCGTCTACAACATGCCGGACGCATGGGCGTACGACCCGCACGAGCCGGATTCGCTCGACGCATTGCTTGGCGGCCCCTTTCCCCAGTTTCGCCAGCCGCACTCCGGCCCGCTGGACTGGGGCGAGGAAAGCTACTGGCGCAACAGCCGCCTCAACCTCGGGCTCGGCCTGTCGCGGGAAACCGACGAACTGGGTTTCTCTCTGCAGACCTGGCTCACCGACGAGGACCGCGAAGAATATTTCTACGCGGTCGACAACTCGGCCCACCTCATCCTGCGCCGGGACTCGGAGCCGGAGAACAACAACTGGGGCTGGCGGACAGACCTTCGACACAAAGCCGGCGCCGGGAACGCCCACGCGATCGACTGCGGCCTGGAAGGCCAGTACCTGGGTTACGGAGGGATGCGCGTCAAATCGCTCGACTCCGCCTATTTCGCGTGGCCGCCCTACGACAGCCCGAGCAAGGACGAACCCGTCACCCAACTGCACGGCTTCTATGTCCAGGATCGGTGGCAGATAGCCGAAAGCCTCCTGCTCGAGGCTGGCCTGCGCGCGGACCTCTACAGGGCGGACGGCCCGGAGGCCAACGCCGTGACGGTCGACGAACAGAGCGTGGCGCCGCGCCTCGCCTGCTCCCTCACCCCGTGGCCAGGCGGCACCGCCGCCGTCCGGCTCGGACAAGCCTACCGGTTCCCCACCAACCCGGAGTACTATTGGTGGTATTCCGGCTATCGGCCCGACAGCCGGAAGGATCTGACCGCCGAGAAAGCGAATCAAGTCGAATTGGAAATCGAACAAGCGGCGCAGGAGCGCGTCTCCTTCCTGGCGCGGGGTTACTACTATCAAGTCGACGACTACATTCGAACCCTCTTCGGCTACCCGCCAAGCCGGGTCGTCTACAACATCGACAGGGTCGAGTTCGCCGGCGTGGAATTGGGGGTCGCATACGACGTGCTGGCGGCGCTGCGGATATCGGCCAATATCACGCATCAGCAGACCCGCAAGCACGGCGACGTCCTTGACGGCAGCACGCCGCTGAGCGACGAACTGGCGGAGTTGCCGGAATACAAGGCCCATCTCAAGATGGCCTATGGCCGCGGCAAGGGGCCGCGCGTGGAAATCAAAACCGGCTACGTGGACAAGCGCTGGGCCACGCGGGGAAGTCCGGCTTGGCCGGGCGGCAGCTACCTCGCGGCGGTCGACAGCTATGTCGATGTGGACGTGCGCGTGAGCTACCCGCTCTACCGCGATCAAGCAGAGCGGGAAGTACGCCTCGAGTTGACGGGAGAAAATGTCCTGGATCAGGACATCGTCGAGGAGTACGGTTACCCCATGCCGGGCGCCACGTGGATGGCGGGGGTCCGGGTGGTGTTCTGAGGGTCCGGCGTCAATACGCCGGGCCGGGCGTGCAACGCAAAACCGTTGTAGGACCGCTCCCTGGCCGACCCCCGAACGCCGGCTCCAACAAGAGGCAGGAGCTACCCATGCAAAGTCTGAATTGGCGAAAGCACGGGGACGCGGGCGTTGCCGCACACCGCGCCGCGAGATATGCGGCGCGGACCGGCCCGCGGCCTGCACGGCGTCTGGTCGCTGCCTCGGTGCTGGCAGTCGTCCTGACCGCGGCCCGCCCCAGCGCGCGCGGCGCGGAGGAAACCCGGACGGTAACCGATCTGGCGGGACGCCGCGTCACCGTGCCCGGCCGCGTGGAAAGGCTTGTCGCGCTCGGGCCCGGCTGCCTCCGGCTCGTGGCCTATCTCGGCGCCGTGGACAAAGTTGTCGGCATGGAAGAGATGGAGCGGCGCATCGACAAAGCCTGGTATTTCCGACCTTACGCCGCCGCCCTGCCCAACGCGTACTTCGAGTTGCCGGTGGTCGGGCCCGGCGGGCCCGGCAAGCTGCCGGATTTCGAACGCGTCATGCTATGCCGGGCCGACGTCATTTTCGTCGTCAGCATCGATCCGACCCAGATTCAGAACATACAAGCCAAGACCGGCATTCCCACCGTCTGCCTCTCCTACGGGGAACTGGGTGTCTGGCGCGAGGCGGCCCGGGAGTCCTTGGTGCTGCTCGGGAAGATCCTCGACAGGGAGGATCGCGCGAAGGCGGTCAACGCATACGTCTCCACACTGGAGGAAGACCTTACGCACAGGACCCGCGACGCCGGCGCGGCAGGCGGACCCGGAACGTATTTCGGCGGCATCTCCTTCAAAGGCGCGCATGGACTGACGAGCACCCAGGGCGGCTACCCGCCAGCCCGCATGGCAGGCGCGCGCAATGTGGCCGATGCGCCGGGCAAGGAAGGCCACTTGTTCGTTGACAAAGAGCAGATCATGCTCTGGAACCCCGATACGATCTTCGTCGATATCGGCAGCAAGGCGGTCCTGGAACAGGATTTCGAGAAAGACCGGGCCTTCTACCGGCTGCTGAACGCGACGCGAACGGGACGCGTGTTCTCGCTGCTGCCCTACAACTACTACAATACGAACATCGAGATCGCCATCCTGAACGCCTACTTCATCGGAAAATGCCTTTATCCGGACCGGTTCAACGATGTCACGATGCGTACGAAAGCCGACGAGATTCTCGGCACGTTCCTGGGCATTTGTGCCGAGGGAGAAATGCCCGCCTACGGTGTCGTGACGTTCCCCGCGACGGGCCCGGTTCAGTGGCGCGCACCCTGAAAGGCTGGCGGCATGGGGCAGGACATCCAGGCGCTGTACAGGGAACACCTCCGGCGGAAAGTCCTGCTTTCGCTCGGCCTTGCCGCCGTGCTGGTCGTCGCCGCAGCCCTGTCGCTCGGGATCGGCGCCTACCCGCTGCGCCTCACGGACCTCATCCAGGCGCTCTGCGGCAGCGGGGACGGCGTCCGGCGCCACATTCTGCTCAACATCCGGCTGCCCCGCATGGCGGCGGCCCTGCTGGCCGGCGGATGCCTGGGTCTGGCGGGCGCCGCCATGCAGAGCGTGCTCAGGAACCCCCTCGCCTCGCCGTTCACCCTCGGTGTCTCCCAGGGCGCCGCCTTCGGCGCCGCCTTCGCGATTATCGTGCTGGGCGCGGGACGCCTGCTCGTTACGGGTGACGAGCCGCTCCTGGTGCAGAGCCCGCACGTGATCGTGTTGGCCGCGTTCCTGGGCTCCTTGATCACGGTAGCGGCATTACTCGTGCTCTCGGCCTGCCGAGACCTGTCGCCGGCCGCCCTGATCCTTGCCGGTGTCGCCCTCAGCTCCTTCTTCGGCGCCGCGACCATGCTGCTGCAGTATTTCGCATCCGATATCCAGGTGGCCGCCGCGGTGTTCTGGACGTTCGGCGATCTCGGCAAGGCGCGCTGGGGCGAATTGGGGTTCATGGCGCTCGCGCTCGCCCCCGCCACCGGCTACCTCGTGTGGCGACGCTGGCACTTCAACGCGCTGCTCTGGGGCGACGACACCGCCAAGAGCCTGGGCGTCGCCGTCTATCGGCTCAGAATCCTGTCGCTCGTCCTCACGGCACTGATCGCCTCGGTTGCCACCGCGTTCCTCGGCATCATCGGGTTCGTGGGCCTGATCGCGCCGCATATCATGCGCATGATCCTCGGCCAGGACCACCGGTTCCTCTTTCCCTGCTCCATGCTCGCCGGCGGGCTCCTGCTGCTCGTATCCGACGCGCTGGCCAGGACGGTACTCGCGCCCATCGTACTCCCGGTCGGCATTCTCACCTCCTTTGCCGGCGTGCCGCTCTTTCTCTACCTGCTGCTTAAACGCGGAGGGCTCGCCTCGTGATCGTGCAGGTCGACAACCTTCGGTTCGCCTACGGCAGGCAGACGGTGCTCGAGGATGTCAGCTTCGGCATCGAGGCCGGAGAGCTGGTCGCCGTGCTGGGCGAGAACGGGTCCGGCAAGACGACCCTGCTCAAAATCATCGGGCGGCTCTTGAAGCCCGGCGCCGGATCCGTCCGTATTGACGGCCTGCCCGTCGCCGACATGAGCCGGCGCGAGGCGGCCCGGCGCATAGGCTACATGCCCCAAGCCCAGCAGGCCGTCCATTGCACCGTGTTCGAGGCGGTGCTCCTCGGCCGAAAAGCCCGTAAAGACGGCGAACCGAACCGCGACGATTCGCGTAAAGTCGAAGAGGTGCTTCGCCTCGTGCGGCTGGACCATCTGGCCATGCGGCCGACCCACCAACTCAGCGGCGGCGAGCTGCAGAAGGTCATTCTGGGCCGCGCGCTGGCTCAGGAGCCGCGCGTCCTGCTGCTCGACGAACCCATCAGCCACCTGGACCCGGTAAACCAACTCGAGGTGATGAGCCTGCTGCACGAAGTGACCAAAGGAACAAATGTGGCCTCGCTGCTCGTCACGCACGACCTCAACAGCGCATTGCGGTTCGCGGACCGCTTCATCATGCTCAAGGACGGAAACGTGCTGGCGCAGGGCGGCAGGGCGGCGATCACCCCGGCGGCGATCAGGGCCACCTACGGCATCGACTGCCTGATCGAAGAAGTCGCCGGCGTCCCCGTCCTCGTGCCTCTTCTCCGGGAGGTCCGCGACCACCGGCACATTCACACGCACACGCATTCGCACCGTCACGCGCACGACCATGCGCACGGCGCCGAACACCACACCCACCCGCACGCCCATACCCATTCGCACCCGCACGCGCACAGCCACGCGCATGAAGTGGATGGGCACGTCTACGATCATCCGCATCCCGACGCGCACGGCGAACACGAGCACGAACACCCCGCGCACGAGCGGGAGCCGCACGTGCACGAACACACGAACAACACGGAGGCACGACATGAATCCGATGGACCCTAGAGCCAGCATCAAGGATCTGCTCCGGCACGGCAGACTGCGCGAACTGCTGGAAGTGGCCGCACAGCTGCACGGGCACTACTGCGCCGGGCTCGCGTTCGGCGTCCAGGCCGGCTACGCCGGGTTGAAACGGCTCGGCTTCGACAACACCGGCATGGAAGAACTGCTCGCCGTGGTGGAATGCAACAACTGCTTCGTCGACGGCGTGCAGATGTCGACCGGGTGCTCGCTCGGCAATAACGCGCTGATCTACAAAGACCTGGGCAAGACGGCCGTCACCATTCTGTCCCGCAAGACGAACGGCGCCGTGCGCATCGCCTTGAAAGCCGGCGGGTGGCAGGGCGAGAACGCAAGCGACAAGCAGAAGGAGGCCGGCGAGCTGTTCCGGCGGGTCGTGAAGGAGCGCCAGGACGACCCCGAAGCGGCGCGGCGCATGCGCGAACTGTTCCGGGAACTCTCCTTCGAAACCGTGGAGAAATCCGAAGACGACCTGTTCGAGATCCGCGAAGCCGCGCCGGAATTCCCGGAATATGCGCCGATCATGGACTCGGCAAGGTGCAGCCGGTGCGGCGAGGAGTTCATGGAAACCAAGGGCTCAAGCCCCGAGGGCGAACCGGTTTGCCTGCAGTGCGCCCAAGCCGATTGCTACGCCGTATTGGGACGCGGAATCTGCATGCTCAAGAAAGGCGTGTGGTAAGCAGGCCCCCAGGGCAATCCGCATGCCATTCCGAACCACCGCGTGTCTCGCCCGGGAAGCGTACTTCAACATGCCGATGAGCGGATCACGTTCGCCGTCGCCGACATTCCGGATGTCGACCTGCAACCTGCGAGCCACGGCCTCGCGACAGGCGACGACGATGCTCTGGCATCGCCTTTCGCATTTGGCGCCCCCCGTGCATCCGGAATACCCCCGTCTCATGCAAGCCTGTTTGCGTGACACAACGCTAGCGTGGCGGAGCCTTGTTCAGGACGGGTTTGCGCTTGATGTTCTAGCGTGCGAATATTATGCTGCCAGGTGAACGTTGTCAAGATTGAGGCGAACACGCGCCGCAAGAGGGGGCCGGGGACGAAGGGAGCTGCGACCCCATGAAGACCTATGACGAATGCCGCCGGTGTTTCGAACGGCAGGCCGCGGACGCCTGCACCCTGGCCAAGGTCTCACGAACGGACCGCTCGCGAGTTCTGGCTCTGGTGCGCCGGAAGATGGCGTCCTTTCCTCCGGATCAGCCCCCCGTGGGAATGGCCGTGGCCATCCATGAGGTGGTGCGCTCGATTTCGGGCCTGGACGACCCGTATGCGCAGATCAAGCGGGAATCGAACGACGTGTGTCGCTCCTGCATGCCGCTGTTCTGTGAACACCTGGCTTGGTCACTGGACCCCTTCTCGGACGCCATCAAGCTGGCGATCGCGGGAAACGTGCTTGATTTCGGCGCCTACTCCGCCACGCGCGTTCTCGAACGCGACGTGCTCAGGACGGTCGACGCGACCATGGCCCGGCCCCTGGCCGGCGACGGCGCGAAAGGCCTCCGCGAGGCCGTGAAGACGGCGGAAGCGATTCTCTACATCGGCGACAACGCCGGGGAGTGCTTCTTGGATCGGCTGCTCTTGGAATGTCTGGAGACCGACAAGGTGACCTACGTCGTGCGAGGCGGGCCTATCCTGAACGACGCCACCGTAGAGGACGCACGCGCGGCCGGAATTCCGGAAATCCGGCCGGTCCTGGACACTGGAGACCGCGCGCCGGGAGTCCTGCTCGAGCGCTGTTCCCGCCGATTTCGGGAGGCGTTCGAAAACAGCGATCTTGTCATTGCCAAGGGCCAGGGCAACTACGAATCGCTGAGCGGCCGTCACGACCGAACCTATGCCTTTCTGACGAAGGTCAAGTGTGCGGTCTTGGCCAGGGATATCGGCTTCCCGGAAGGCAGCAATGTCGTCCGGATCGCAGGACGCGCCATTCACAAAAAACCGGACAGCCCCAGATCCGCCTCGGCCCACCGATGAACGGCAACCTCAAACACATGAGCCCATGGGGAATCGGCCTTAAGATCGGGTTCGTCACCCTGTTGTATGGCCTTCCCGCCACGTACCTGACGTTCCGTTTTCCGGGATCCTTGGCCATCTCCGGCATTCCTTTTACGGCCCACGCCGTCGCCGGGTTGGCGTTGGGGCTTGTCGGCGCGACGATCTATGCCAGAAGCCTGTGCCTTCTGCACGACGCCCTGCGCAAAGGCCTCTTGGTGACCCGGGGACCGTACGCCGTTGTCAGGCATCCCATCTACGCGTCCTGGATGTTCATTCTTCTGCCGGCAATTGCCCTGCTCCTGAGATCCTGGCTGTTGCTGGCCGCACCGGCACTCGCTTACGCCACATTCAAGGTTCTGGCCCCGCAAGAGGACGGGACCCTGGAATCCGTGTTTGGCAGAGCCTACGGAGCATATGCACGGCGTGTGCCCGAGCTGTTTCCTTCATTCCGACGCTTGCGGATGCCGAACAGACAAGTAGAATAGACGGGACGAAACGGCCCACGGTCTGACCAAGGAGTAGCGCCATGGCAGAGACGTTGAGTTCCACCCTCGAGGACTACCTGGGAGCGATTCTGGCTCTGCAGCAGCAGAGACGATTCGCGCGGGTAAGAGATATTTCCGCCTCGCTCGGCGTGGCCAAATCCGCCGTGACGGCGGCGCTGCAGACGTTGTCCGCCAAGGGACTTGTGCACTACCAACCGTATGAACCCGTGACCCTGACTCCGAAAGGCGAGCGGTGCGCCAAAGAAATCGCACTGCGGCACGAAGTAGTCCGCGACTTCCTGGAGAACATTTTGGGAATGCGACGGCAGAAGGCGGAGTCGATCGCCTGCCAGATGGAGCACGCAATCGATGGGCCGGCCCTCAACAGATTCGTTTGTTTCCTGGCGTTCGTCGGGACGCGCCCCGGCAAGGGAAAAACATGGCTGAACGAGTTCAAGCGATTTGTCGCGAAGGGGGCCGGCGGCCAGACATGCCGCAAATGCATTGGGGAGTACCTCCAGAACACACGATGCACGATCGATGCCAAGCAGACGTAGCGCAGAGCGCACGCGGCCAACAGCCGCACCGGCGCTGCAAGCCACACGCCTGCCCGCAGCCCGGCCCCGTTTTCGGCCCATAAGCCCAGAGAGAGCAGTTCAACTGCTCTATCCAGGACAAGTGTTGCAGCATTGCACATCCTCCCCGCGGTGAGGGTAGCATTTGTGCATCCCTGCCTCAACGCAATGGCCTGCGCTGTCCGTCGAAATCGAGCGACCCAGAACGCTTTTTTCCGCCTGAGAACGGCGAGCACGGCAGGTTGGCACGCATTCTGCTGGTCAATCGGGAGGCGAAGACGGAAAGGGGGTGAGAGTGATGCCAGCAGGAGATGGAACAGGACCGGCAGGGATGGGGCCGATGACAGGACGGGCCGCCGGCTACTGCGCCGGCTACTCAGTGCCTGGATTCATGAATCCGATGCCAGGCCGCTGGATGGGCGGTTGGGGGCCTTCTCCATACCTCGCCGGCGCGGGGTATGGGTATGGCTACGGTCCTGCGATGTACGGGACGCCGGCACCTTACGGCCCGGCGCCTTTTCTTGGCCGGGGATTCGGATTCGGCCGCGGGCGCGGCTTCTTCGGCACGGGACGAGGCGCAGGTTGGGGCCGAGGCTTCGGTCGCGGTGGGGGCCGTGGCTGGGGGCGCGGTTGGCGCGGGGCCCCTTACGCGTGGTAAAGGGCTCGCGCCATCGCTTTCGAAAGCCGCGAGGACCGCGTTCGTGAACGGGAGGGAACAGCTCCCGGACAGTGAAGGACTGACGGACACAGCAAGGAGGTAACCGAAATGCCAGGCGGAGATGGAACAGGACCGGCGGGGATGGGTCCAATGACGGGGCGGGCAGCCGGCTACTGCGCCGGTTATCCGGTGCCGGGGTTCATGAACCCCATTCCCGGGCGCGGATTCGGGTTCGGCCGCGGGCTCGGCTTGGGGTTCCGGGGCGGACGCGGATGGGCCGGATACGGACCGAGGGCTTACGGGTACGCCCCGGCCTACGGAATGCCGCCTTTCCCCTACGCCGCACCCTATGGCGCGGCGCCGACTCCTGAACAGGAAGTCGATAGGCTGAAGGGTCAAGCCGAGTACTTCGAAGACGCCCTTGAAGGCGTCAAGAAGCGCATCGCCGAGCTTGAAGCGGAGAAGAAGAAAAAGTAGTAGTAGAACCGAATCGTTGAGACACGGAAAAGCGGGGGCTGCGACCCGGCCCCGAACGGCTGGGTCGCACGACCCCCTTTCGGTTCCCAGCCAGGAAACGGGATCTCCAAGATGCAGGACGGCCAGACGCATGGCGCACGGCTGCGCGCCGCCGACGTCGAAATCGGCTATCACCCGGACGGTTACTGCATTGACAAGACGGCCTCACCGATGGATAGATATACGCAGTGGCACATCTCGCCCGAGGGGCGCTGGACGGCCCCAAAGCCCGTGTGCTTTCATGCGCTGCCGCAAACAGGATGGATCGCGGCTGACGGATTCGATTGGGAGCGCGGCAGGCGAATCGGGCTGAGACCCGATGACGACGCCTTGTGACAAAGGGAAAGGCAGAGCCATGGTAAGACACCCTTCGGACGAACCGCTGACGCCGTACGGCAACAGGCCCATGGTGACGCCGATCGTCAACTCGGTCAACTACGAGTATGTCGATTTCGACGTATTGCGGCAAATTACAAACGGCGAAATCGACGGGTACACCTACCACCGTGACGACAATCCGACCGTACGAAAAGTGGAGAAAGACATCGCCCACATGGAGCAGGCCAAGGACTGCGTCATTTGCACGACGGGCATGGCCGCCTGCACCATGGTCTACCTCACCTATCTGAAAGCAGGCGACAACCTGCTGACCTTCCACGACGTCTACGGCGCGCACTACAAGGTCTGCCTCATGCTGGAGCGTTTCGGGGTCGGCGTCACGTGGATCAACGCCGATGAGTGGCGCAACGCCGGCGATTACGTGAAGCCGGAAACCCGAATGATCTTTCTGGAAACGCCGTCCAATCCGCTGTGCAAGATCGTCAGCATCCCGCATATGAAGGCGGTGGCCGAAAAGGCTGGCGCGATGCTGGTGGTGGATAACACGTTTGCCACGCCGTACCACCAGCACCCGCTCGCGCTCGGCGCGGATCTGGTCATCCACAGCGCGACGAAAGCGCTTGGCGGTCACAACGATCTGATGGCCGGCGCGATTGCCGGCTCCAAGGAGCACTACGACAAGCTCTGGTTCACACGCCAGGCGATCGGCACCACCTTGGACGCCTATTCCGCCTCGCTGCTCGAACGCGGGCTCAAGACTTTCCACCTGCGCGCGAAGCGCATGGCCGCCAATGCCATGGCGATCGCGCAGTACCTGCACAAGCATCCCAAGGTTGCGCGGGTCCGGTACCCGGGCCTGGAAGACAGTACCGACCGCGACGTCGCCGGCGCACAGATGCAGCATGGGTTCGGCGGCATGATGGCGTTCGACGTCGGCAAGACCCAGAAGCACGCGGAGCGTTTCATCAATTCGCTTAAAGTCATGTATCACGCCGTAAGCCTCGGCGCCACCGAAACGCTCGTGTGCATGCCGTACCTCACCACCATGCTCTACATGCCGCCGGAACGGCGGACGACTTTCGGCGTGCGCACCAACACGGTGCGTCTCTCGGCCGGTGTCGAAGAGCCCGACGCCCTGCTGGGCGACCTGGAGCAGGCCTTGGAGGCCATCTAAACCCGAACAGACATGATGCAACCCGCACGCCTCACGGTCCTGGTGGAAAACACGGCCCTGCGCCGCGGCCTGCTGGCCGAACACGGCCTCGCCTTCTGGCTCGAACTCGGCCCGCGGCGGGTCCTGTTCGATTCGGGGCAGAGCAACGTGCTGTGCCACAACGCTGAGCGTCTCGGGGTCGACCTGGGTCGCGCCGACTCCCTGGTTCTGAGCCATGGCCATTACGATCACACGGGCGGACTGAGCGCCGCGCTGGAGAAGACGGGGCCTGTCAAAGCGTTCGTGCACCCGGCGGCGCTCGGCCCGAAGTATGCCAGGAACGCGGACGGAACGGCCCGCGATATCGGCATGCCGGCGCCGTGCCGGGACGCGTTGCGGCAGACGGCCGACGTCACGTTTACGGAACAACCCATGGATGTGGGCGGCGCGCTGCGTGTGACCGGCCCCGTGCCCAGGCTGACCGATTTTGAAGACACCGGCGGGCCTTTTTTCGTGGACTCCTCGTGTCGGCGCCCGGACGAACTGACGGATGATCAGGCGGCGTTTTTCGAAACGGCCGAGGGGACCGTCGTCATCCTGGGCTGCGCGCACGCGGGCATCATCAATACGCTGCGCTATGTCAGGCAACTCGTTCCACGCCAACCGATTCATACGGTGGTCGGCGGCACCCATCTCACGACGGCTGACGAGGCGCGGATGGATGCAACGGTCGCGGCCCTGCGCCAGATGGAGATCGGACGGTTGATGCCCGTGCATTGCACCGGCTCCGCCGCCGCCACGCGCCTGCGTCAGGAGTTTCCCGGCCGTGTACAGGCTTGCCCTGTCGGCGCCGTGGTTGAGTTCTGAGCGCCGGCGCCGCCGGGCGCATCACGGTCAAACGTGTCCGATCGAGCATAGCCGGCCGCCTCCGGCATCGGCGAGGCAACGCGGGTAGGAGCCAACGGATGAACGTGGAGCACCCAGGCAAACCCTTCAGTCTGCTCGTCAAACCGGCATCGGCAGACTGCAACCTGCGCTGCACATACTGCTTCTACCTCGACCGGCGCGAGCTGTATCCCGACACACGCGTTCACCGCATGTCCGACGAGGTGCTGGAGGCGATGATCCGATCGTTCATGGCTACGCCGCAGCCGCAGTATGCCATCGGCTGGCAAGGCGGCGAGCCGACCCTGATGGGACTCGATTTTTTCAAGCGCGTCACGGCCTTGCAGCAGAAGTACGGGCGGGCCGGTTCCGTGGTCGCGAACGGGCTGCAGACCAACAGCATCCTGATCAACGACGAGTTTGCCGAGCACCTGGCCCGCTACAATTTCCTCGTCGGCGTCAGTCTCGACGGGCCGGCCGAGGTGCACAATCAGTACCGGCGCTTCGCAGACGGACGCGCCACGCACGATCGCGTGATCCGGGCAATCCGCACCCTCGAACGGCACCGCGTCGAATACAACGTGCTGACCCTCGTCAGCCAGTCCAACGTGAGAAACCCGGCGGAAATCTACCGCTACCTCTGCGACCAGGGCGTCTATTACCACCAGTACATTGAATGCGTCGAGTTCGACCGCGAGGGCCGGCTTCAGCCGTTCGCCATTACCGCGCAACAGTGGGGTGACTTCCTCTGCGCCGTTTTCGACGAATGGATCAAACGCGATATGCGAAGAATCTCCGTCCGCCTCTTCGATTCGATTCTCACCATGATGGTCGACGGTATGCCGAACGTCTGCCAGATGGGCGCCGACTGTCGCCAGTACTTCGTGGTCGAACACAACGGCGACGTCTATCCGTGCGACTTCTTCGTGCGCCGCGAATTGAAACTCGGCAACGTCTTGACCGGCTCGTGGCACGAGTTCCAGACGTCCGAGCTGTACCGCCAATTCGGCGAACGCAAACGGCAATGGCATCCGAATTGCGCGGCGTGCGAATTCGTCCGCTTCTGCGCCGGCGATTGCCCAAAGAATCGGCCCATGAAGGGCCGGGACCCCGCCCAACTCAGCGTGCTTTGCGACGGCTGGCGCCAATTCTATGCGCACACCCTCCCGCGATTCGAGCGGATCGCCGACCAGATCCGCAGGGAACGAATGGGCGGCATGGGCGTTCCCCCGCCCGGAGCGACGCCCTCGAACGCCAGACCGAGCCGGAACGCCCCGTGCCCGTGCGGGAGCGGCAAGAAATTCAAACACTGCTGCGGGGCCGGCCTGTGACGTCAAGCACCGAATTCGTGTTCGACGAGGCGTTTCGTCGCGACCTGCGACAGAACGCCCATCATGACGGCGAGGTGACATTCCTGGAATCGGTCCTGCGGCCCGGCATGGTCGTCATGGAGGGCGGCGCCAATCGCGGCGTGACCGCCGCGGCGATGGCCAAGGCCGTGGGCGACAGCGGGCACGTGCATGCCTTCGAGCCGGTGCCCGAATACTTCGCCACCTTCAAGACGAACCTCGCTCGAAACCGGCTCGCCAACGTGACCGCCTACAACCTCGCCTTGAGCGACCGCACCGGGGAGATGGCTTTCTACCGCCACGGCGAGGGCAGCGGCGTAGCGCCCGTGAAAGAAGCCGAGCAGATCCGCGTCAAGACCATCACCATTCCCGATTTTCTCCAGACCTACCGCGTCCCCTCGCTGGATTTCATCAACCTGGATTGTGAGGGCAGCGAACTACTCATCTTCCGCAAGGCCCGGGCCGTCTTGCGGGAACAATGCCCGCCCATCTTCTGCGAAGTCCATCGCCAGTACCTCGGCGCGCTCGATCAATCCGTGCAAGACGTGGTGGACGTTCTCACGAAGATCGGCTATGGCGTACAGCCCGTTCAGGTCAAAGACTTGAACACGCCATCCGACTTCGAGCAGTGTTCTCATATCTACGCCTCACCGCCCGGGCGCGTCACGCACCCGCCCCGAGCCAAGGGACCCCGCGTATGAAGGTTGCCATCCCGGCCGAGGGCCCCACCCTGGAATCGGCGGCCGGCCGCAGGTTCGGGATCGCGCCGTACCTGATCGTTGCGGACCCGGCAACGGGCGCTTTCGAGCCTATCCCCAATCCGGGAGCATCGGCGGCGCGCGGGGCGGGAATGCAGGCCCTGGTAGTCGTCCTGGACAAGGACGTCAAGGCGGTACTGACCCGCCACTGCAGCCCGGCCGTAGTCAGCCATCTCGAAGCCCACGGCGTTCGGACTGTTTCCGGGCTTGTGGGAACCGTCGGAGAAATCCTGGAACGATACAGAAACAACGAGATAGGCGATGCCGGCGAAGGCGTCATAACGGGGACCCGGCCGCACATGGGGCTGTTTGCCCCAAGCGCTTGGCAGGCGGCTGTGCGGCAATCCTGCAGAGAGCTCGGTGCCATGTTTCCGGTACTCGCGGGTGTTGTGTTGTTGATAGGCTTGCTGCGTGCTTTTGTGCCCACGACGGTTCTCGGCTCGCTCTTCTCGGGCAACGCCATACGGGACACTCTTTGTGGGGCATGCGCGGGCAGCATTCTGGCCGGGAACCCCATCAACAGCTACGTGATTGGTTCGGAATTGCTGAAACATGGCGTGAGCCTGTTCGCGGTAACGGCGCTGATCCTCGCCTGGGTCACAGTCGGCGTCGTTCAGCTACCGGCGGAAATGGCCGCCTTGGGCCGAAAATTCGCGATATTGAGAAACGCCGTTTGTTTCTTGCTCGCCCCGCCGATTGCCGTGGTCACGGTCGTGCTCCTGCACATGGTTACCGGAGCAGCCCCGTGAACACGAGCAACGCCGCAACCCCTGAAAGCGGAAAAGTTCTCAAGCGCGCCCCACTTTTCCCGGCGTTCGTGCTGGCGCTCTACGCAATCGGCTATGCCGTCAACCCGGAGAAGACAACCGTGGCGCTCAAGACCAGCGCCAACGTGCTGCTCTCGGTCGCCGTGCCGCTCGCCCTGGTCTTCGCGGTCATGCTGCTGTTGAACCGTTTCGTGCGCCCGGCCCGGATTGCCGGCGTCCTCGGCAGGAAGGCGGGCTTGCGCGCCATGCTGTTCGCAATCGGCGCCGGGATTCTCTCCGCAGGACCTATCTTCGCGTGGTATCCGCTCATGCGTAAATTGAGACAAGCGGGCGCCGGCGAGGAAACCATCGCCGTCTTCCTGTGCAACCGCGCGGTCAAGCCGTTTCTGTTGCCGGTGATGATCAGCTACTACGGTTGGATATACGTTGCCATACTGACGCTCTTGACGATCCTGGGTTCCCTCATTCTCGGATATGTGATGCGAGTGGCGTTCCGCAGTCGATAGAAATCCGCGAGGTCAGCCGCTATGCGCGACATGTGCAAGTGGTATCCCGTTTGCCCGATGAAAACGTTCTATGAACGCGGCGATCTGCCCGCACACTGGATCGAACGCTACTGCTGGGGCGATTGGCGACGCTGCGTGCGCTATCAGATGGAAGAAGCCGGCACACCGCACCCGGACCATATGCTGCCGGACGGGCGCATGGATCAGACGATGCATTGACTTGACGCAGATTCTGCACGCTGTAAGATGTTCGTCCAACTGAACTCCGCCTGCCGGCGCCACGCATGGGACGCAACTTGGGAGGACCGCATATGGCCAGACAGCGCACGTCATATATCAACGAAGGCATCGCGAACGTTCGGAAACGAGGCAGCCGCATCGTGGGCGAAGGCACGCACATGATTCCCGCGGCTTCCCTGATCAAAGCGGCCGGGGTCATCAAGTCGGCTTCCGCCCGCAAGAAGCCGTTCGTGACCCTCGTCAATTCCTACACCACGCATATTCCCGGACACACGCACCTCGAGGCGCTGGGTCATATCATCGAAAAGGAACTCAAGAGGCTCGGGTTCAACGTCTGGCACTGTCATGTCGGCGGCGCCGTGTGCGACGGCGTGGCCATGGGCCATTTCGGCATGAAGTACTCGCTGGCCAGCCGCGAACTGATCGCCGACCAGATCGAGACCATTATCGGCGCGCATCCCTGCGACGGATGGATCGGCCTGGCCAACTGCGACAAGATCGTCCCGGGCATGTACAACGCCATGGTGCGGCTCAATATCCCCGCCGTTTACGTTTCGGGCGGCCCCATGCTCGCCGGCCGCGACGGCTCCGACCTGATCACCATCTTCGAGGGGGTCGGCAAGCATGCGGTCGGCCGGATGTCAGAAAACCAGCTTCTCCAGCTCGCCAATCGCGCCTGCCCCGGCGCCGGGTCCTGTTCGGGCATGTTCACGGCCAACTCCATGAACTGCCTCGGCGAAGTCGTCGGCCTGGCGCTGCCGGGCAACGGGACGGTGACGGCCGAGGTCTGGGCCGACAGGAAGAAGACGCGCACGAAACTCAATCCCGCGCGCGTGCGACTCGTGAAGCAGGCCGCGCAGACGCTCAAGCACTGTATCGAGAGGGACGTACGCCCGCTCGACATCGTCACGCGCGCGGCCATCGATAACGCGTTCGTGTGCGATATGGCCATGGGCGGGTCCACCAACACGGTCCTGCACACACTGGCGCTCGCCTCGGAGGCCGGCATCGGCTACGACATCCGGAGACTGAATCGACTCTCGGCCAAGACCCCGTGCATCTGCAAGGTCAGCCCCTCGCGGCCGGAAACGCACATGGAAGATGTGCACGCCGCCGGCGGTATCCCCGCCATCCTTCGGCAAATTGCCCGCCGCCCGGGCCTGCTCGACCTGAAAGCCCGAACGGTGCAGGGCACGCTCGGCGCCGTCGTCAAGGCGGCCGCCCAACCCGACGGCGACATCATCCGCCCCGTCAACCGCCCGTTCAGCAAGACAGGCGGGTTGTCCGTGCTGTTCGGCAACATCGCGCCCAACGGCGGCGTCGTGAAGGCGGCGGGGGTAGCCCCCGACATGATGCAGTTCGAAGGACCCGCCGTCATCTTCGAATCGCAGGAACAGGCGCTGTTCGGAATCCTTCGCGGAGAAGTAAAGGACGGCGACGTGCTCGTCATCCGTCACGAAGGGCCTAAGGGCGGGCCCGGCATGCAGGAAATGCTCAGCCCCACGGCCGCCATCGTCGGCGCCGGACTGCGCGTCGCCCTGATCACCGACGGCCGCTTCTCCGGCGGTACCCGCGGCCTTTGCATCGGGCACGTCTCGCCCGAGGCCGCCGCCGGCGGACCGATCGCCGTGATCCGAAAAGGCGACCGCATCCGCATCGACGCGCACAGAGGCACGATGGACGTGCAACTCGGCAAGGCGGAAATCGCACGGCGCCTCCGGCAACTCAAACCGTTCGTACCCAAAGTCAAGCGGGGCTGGCTCGCCCGCTATTCCATGCATGTCACCAGCGCCGATACCGGCGCCGTGTTCGACGTGTAGCGCATGAGGCCGCCGCGGCCTGCCTGCCTTCGCGCCCGACATCGTTCCCCGAGCGGGGACGCGAAAACCCGCTTGAAGTTCATGAAGTCGAACTCTATACTGATAGCTTAGTATTGTTTATCTTACCGAACGAGCGAAAAAGCGAGGTGACAAGGCCATGCCCTGGATCAAGACGGAAGACTGCGTGGGATGCGGCGTGTGCGTCAGCGAATGCCCGGTACAGGCCATCGCCATGAATGAGGACGTCGCGCAAATCGACGACCAAGCGTGTATCCGTTGCGGCAAGTGCCACGACATATGCCCGCAGGAGGCCGTGCGTCACGACAGCGAACGCATTCCCCTGGAAGTCGAGGCGAATGTGCAGTGGACGAAAGACCTGCTTCGCCATTTCAAATCGGCGGAGGAACAGCAGGGGCTTGTGGAGCGGATGAAGCGCTATTTCGCCAAGGAACGCAAAGTCGCCGAGCAAAGCATCGCGCGGCTGGATGGACTGCTCCGGGAAATCGGATAGTCCGGCGAGGACTTCGCGATGTCAAAGGGGAAAATCCCGAACGACTTTCTACGATCGGATCAAACCCCGCCTGTACGCGCGCATCGGACGCGAACCGCGGCTGGCCTACCGGGTTCTCGATATCGGCTGCGGCGCGTGCTCTGTGCCCGACGGCAAGCGGCGGGGCGCCGTTTTCGGGGCGAAAAGCAAGCCCTCGCGGAAAACGCGAGCCAACGAGTAGAGGGCAACGGAAGTGAGACCCACACGCGGTCTTGACCGGCGTGCGGGCTCAAAGGAGAAATGCATCATGACGGCTGACGGCAGCACATATGCCTATGACATTCTCGTGCTCGCCACCGGCGCCAAGCCCGTCATTCCGCCCGTTCCGGGAATCCAGATGCCGGGCGTCTTCGTCCTGCGCACAAGCGAGGATGCCGTGGATATCAAGGAACCGATCGCCCTGGCCGCGGGGCAGGCATGCGATCTGCTGAGCTGAATGCGGGAGGCTGCACATGAATCACCATGTCTCGTTCGAAGACCGCTGCATCGTTTCTTGCGGTATTCTGCGTCCGGAACTCAGCGCGCTGGCTGAGGCCGGCTTCCTCGATGCCCGGAAAATCCTGTATACGCCGCCCGGGCTCCACGTGCTTCCGGACAAGCTGGAGCAGCATCTTTCCCGCGCGTTGGCCAAGGCCAAGGAAGAGTGCGCGCCGCGGAATATTGTTGTCGCCTACGGCCGAAGATGCTACACGAACCTTGAGAACGCCGGCAAATCCGTGGACACCCTCATCGCCAGCCACGGCCCGGATATCCGGCGCGTCCAGGCCGAATACGGATACGATATGCTCGCCGGGCTCGACCAACGCACGCCAATCAGCGGCGGCCAGCCGGAGAAGGTGCTCTGGTTCACGCCCGGCTGGCTGTCCGCGTGGAAAACGATATACCAGAAATACTTCGGCTGGGATAAGGCCGATGCCAATGCGAACTTCCCCGGCTACTATAAAAAGATCGTTGTCCTGGATGCCATCGGCGCGTCGGCCCGATACAATACGGACGAACCCGAGAAAATCCTCGAGCTGTTCGACTGGACCGGCGTGCCGGTGGAATTCGAGCCGATCACTCTCGATCGGTTCAAAAAGCTATTGTCCCAGTGTGTCCAGCCCTGAAAGGGACGAAAACTTCCTCGCAAGAGCGCGCGGAGGTGACGGCAGACGCGAATGGCCCGGTATCGGCGAAGAGCCGGGCAGAAGGACCAGCCGGAGGAATGAAGATGCGGTATGTGATCGGAGCGTTGCTCGGGGCCGTGATCGGCGGGGCGATCGGCTATTTCGGACGGTGCGCGGGCAGCACCTGAGGCGTAAGCGCCAGCCCCTGGTCAGGGGCGCTTTTCGGCGCCTTGATCGGCGCCGTGATTGCCGCGTCCGGTCTGCACAAATCATGAACAACACCCCGTGTCGTGTCCCGGAAATAACTTGCCACGGATTGCGGCCGTTTTCGCGCTGAGAAAGGAGCCCCGCATGTCGGCATCGATCTCGCATCGCGTTTCACAAATACCCAAGTCGGCCATCCATGAAATGACGCGCTTGTCCGCCGCGTTGGATGATGTCGCCTTTCTCTCCTGGGCCAAGCCGACTTCCGGCACGCCCGACCACATCAACGAAGCCGCCATCCGGGCGATCCAAGACGGCAGGACCGGCGGCTACTCGGAACCCGCGGGGCTGCTTGGGCTGCGGGAAAAAATCGCGGAAAAACTCAACACATTCAACGGCATCCAGGCGTCGGCCGAAGAAATCGTCGTTACCGTCGGCGCCATCGAAGGGCTGTCGGCAGCGGTCATGGCGGCGATCGATCCCGGCGACGAAGTCATCATTCCCGTGCCCGGCTACTCCACCCATATCCAGCAGGTCCTGCTGGCCTCCGGGCAACCGGTTTGTGTCCCTACCGTCGAGCCGGACGGCTTCAGACTGGACATTGAACGGATACAGGACGCCGTCACGGATCGAACGAAGGCCATCCTGTTCTGCGACCCGAACAACCCGACGGGTTCAGTCTATTCCAAAGCGGAACTCGAAGCGCTCGCCGAGATCGCGCGCCGGCGCAATCTTGTCGTCATCACGGACGAAGCCTACGAGTATTTCACTTTCGACGGGCACAAACACGAAAGCATGGCGTCTTTGCCCGGCATGAAAGAACGAACCGTCAGCGCCTTTGCCTTCACCAAGACATACGCCATGACAGGATGGCGTATCGGGTATGTCCACGCCCCCAAGGAGTGGGTAGCCCAAATCAAGAAGGCGCACATCCCCTTTGCCATTTGCTCGCCCGTCGTCTCCCAGTATGCCGCCATGGCCGCGCTCAGCGGGCCCCAGACCTGTGTCCACCAATTCCGGGCGCACTATGAAGAAACCCGAAACCTCATGTGTGAACGGCTAGACGGCTTGAACGCCGTGTTCGACTATCAGAAACCGAAAGGCGCCTATCTCATGTTCCCGCGCATCAAGCTGCCGGAAGGCAACGATTCCTTCGCTTTTGCCAGGGACCTGCTGCAGGCCGCGCGTGTTTCCACTACGCCTGGAATCGCGTTTCGCGGCGAGTCGCATCTGCGGATGTCCTTCTGCGTTCCGAAGGAAATGGTACGAAACGCCTTTGACCGCATGGCGACGTACTTCAAGTCTTGAGGTACGATTGTCGGGGAGAACGGCCATGAACGTTGCCGTGCTCGGCGCGAGCCGCAAACCGGACCGCTACAGCTACAAGGCCGTCAAACTGCTGGCGGAAAAAGGGCATACGCCTTTTCCCGTCCACCCCTCCCTCCAGGAAGTGGACGGCATTCCGGTCTGCCCCAGTCTGCGCGAGATCGGCGAGCCCATCGACACCATCACCGTCTATCTCTCCGCCGCCAATTCCGACAAGGTGGCGGACGACATCCTGGCCAGCGGCGCTAAACGGGTCATCTTCAATCCCGGGGCCGAGAACCCGGTCCTCGCATCGCAACTGGCCGCGCGCGGAATCGAGGTGGTGCAGGCCTGCACCTTGGTCATGCTCAAGACGAATCAGTTCTGAACCGGCCCGCCGCAAACCGCCCGTTCGATGTGCCACACGCACGTGCGGGCGCCCCCAGGAATGAGTTTCTTCAGACGATAGGCGAAGTCCGCGTTCGAGCCTTCAACAAAACCTTCCATCCACCAGGCGAAATAGCGGCACGTCAGCGGGGTCAGCCCGGACCAGGGGCACACGGTGACTTCGCGAACGAATCGATCAGCGGTCTCTTCAACCACCCGCCCGCGAATATCCCACAGGGCTTCAATCCCCATGATCCGGCGGCCGATCGCGGCCGCGTCGGCAAGCCGCTCCCGCGCGGCTTCCCGCCCCGCGGCGCGCACCGGCCGATACAAGAGGTCGTAGAGCATCCTGTGCCCGAATTGCGCCTCCAGCTTCCGCATGATCCCGTCGTGCATGCGCCCCCAGATGTCGACCAGCGCCTTCGCCTTCGGTTCCCGGAACGCGCTCTTGATGTCGAGTATGGGCGAACCGTCCTCTGCGTCCAGGCCGCCGACCCTCAACCGGGCGCCGTCCACGGCAAGCACGTCGACTCGGGATACCCCAATCGGATTCGGCCGCATCGGGCTCCGCAGGGAGAAAACCCCCTGCAGCGGCCGGCTCTGGTCGCCACGCGGATGGACCTCGAGCCTCTGTCGGTCGGTCGGCCCCAGCCGGTGCATCCAGTACAGGACGTCGATACGACTGCCCGGTTCAAGTCCGCGCAGCCCCGCGATCCACCTCTCGTCCACGTACAGATCGGATTCGGTCTCGGAACCCTTGCGGACAACGCCGATCGGGGCGATGTCTACCGACGCTTCTGCGTTCATGACCGCCACTCCTCCCTCTCCCCCGTGTCGCCGCGGCCATACTCGCCAACCACGGTCCTTACCCGGCCGCGCCGAGCCGTCAGATGACACCCTCGCCGTAGAAACGCGCGCGCCGCCACCGCTCGTACTTCACCCATTCTGCCTGCTTGTCCAGCAGCGGCGCGACGCGGCGGCCGGCCACCTTCATCACCCACTCGTCGTCGGCCAGAAGCGAGCGCCGCGGCAAACGGCCGCCGGTCAACAGGCAGTAGGCTTCGCTGATCAGTTGAAAGGCCTCCCGTCCCCCCCGCGAGATATCCGGGTGATGCCGCTTGGCGAGCTTTCGGTACGCCTGGCGGATCTCGGAGGCGGTCCGGCCCAGGGTGAGCAGAACCAGTTTCGCGCGTTCCTCGAGCGTCACGCCGCGAACGTCGTCCGGCAGATCGACCAGACAACGGAGCCCGCTCATGGTCGAGCCCCCACCCTTTCCTCCCGCGCCAAGTCGTCCAGCTCCTCGGAAGGAAACATCATCGCCATGCCGAATTCCATCTGAAATTCCGGGTCCAGCGAGAGGTCGACATGTTCCGTCTTGCGCCGCAACCGGTCGGCGCACTCGCGCTCGTCGGCAGACAACAGAGCCAGCTTGGCCCCCAGCGAAGCCGCGTTGCCGATGAAGTGAATCCGGTCGCCCGAAATCTGGGGCAGCAGGCCTATCCGCCGCGCGTTGCTTCGCCGGATGAAGTTCCCGAACGCGCCGGCCAGAAGCACGCTGCCGAGATCGCCCGGCGCGAGCCCCACGCGGCGCAGCAGGATGTTGACCCCGGCCCGGATCGCGCCGGTCGCCAGCTGAAGTTCCCGAACGTCCTTCTGCCACAGATAGATCGGTTCACCCGATGCCGACTCGCCCGCGCGCGCCAGCACAAAATTCGTCTGGCCGTCCGCCTCCGTCAGCCGCGCCAGAAGCGGATCGGGCACTCCGGGCGGCACGTCGGCGGCGGAAAGGATTCGACCCGTCTCGTCGATGATCCCCTTGCGCAGCAGTTCGGCCACCGCGTCGATGAGCGCCGTGCCGCAGATGCCGACCGGGCGCGTGTTGCCGATCACGTTGAGGAGCACCTCGTCGCGAAGCACCACTTTTTCGATGGCGCCCGCCGTCGCGCGCATGCCCTGCACGATGCGCGCGCCTTCAAAGGCCGGCCCCGCCGCCGTCGAGGTCGCCTGGAACCGGCCGTCATGCGCGAGCACAATCTCGCCGTTGGTCCCGATGTCGATCAACAGCGCCGGCCGCCCGGCATGATCCAGGCGCGCGGCAAGCATGCCCGCCACCGTATCGCCGCCGACGAACCCGCCGATCTGCGGAAACACGAAAACCTCGGCGCCGGGATTCACCGCCAGCCCCAGAGTCGCCGCCTGCAGGGTCAACGCGCCGTCGAAAACCTGCACGAACGGCATCTCCCCCAGCGCGGAAGGGTCCAACCCGCAGAACAACTGCTGCATCGTGGAGTTGCCGGCGATCACAATCTCGTACATGTCCCGGGCATGCACGCCCGCCGACTCGCCCAGCCTGCGAATCAACGCGTTGATCGCTTTCACGGCCGTCTGCTGCAGCTCCGCAAGCGCTCCGTCGTTCTCCCGGACACGCGAGATGCGGGAAATCACGTCGTCGCCGAACCCCACCTGCGGATTCATCATGGACGAAACGGCTTTCTCTTCACCCGTGGCCAGGCTGAACAGCGTGCCCACCACCGTCGTCGTGCCGAGATCGACCGCCACCCCGTACGCCTGCGCCGAGGTGTCCCCCGCCTCCAAGCCCAGAAGCCGATTCCCGGCCAGCACCGCCGTTCCCTGCCAATCGTGCGAACGCAGAAAACCCGGCAGCCGCCGAAGCAGGGCGAACGGAATCTCGACCGCGCCGACCGCGGCCCGCAGCCGCGCCGCGTCGCTGCCGGCGTCGAGTTTCGTCGGGGCCGCGAGCCGGAAGAACCGCTTCGTGATGACGGGCCGCAGGGTCATGCCGCGGTCCGCATGGCCCGTGAGGATCTGATCGGCGGCTTCGAATCGGGACTCGGCCGGAATGTCGATGACCAGACGCTCCTGCTCGACATACGTCTGGCAGGCCAGGCGGTAGCCCGCCTGCACCTGTTCCGCCGGCAGAATCCGTTCCGCGGCCGGCGCCGCCACACACGATCCCGCCACGATCCTGACCTTGCACTTGCCGCAAGTCCCGCGCCCGCCGCACGGCGTCTGCAGGACGACCCCCGCGCGCCCCGCCGCCTCCAGAAGCAATGTGCCCGGCAGCACGAAAACGCTGCGGCCGCTGGGTTGAAATGTCACCTTGACCTCTTCGGCTTTCACGGCTCAGTTCCCCCTCCCGTTCCGGCACGGGCTCACCGCGTCCGGCATCCTGTTGCCCGCTACCCTTGCCTCCAAGAAGCCTCTTGAAGTTCGGCTCTTTCAACTTTATCCTGCTTGTAGAACATGGTCAAGAAGAGGAGAATCCGCCAGAGGAGGGACCGGAGCGGCCATGACCCGGAAGGAGCTTGCCGAGTTGGGGAACGCCTTTGACCGCTATGTCGCCGGCTTCCGGCAGGACGGCAAGGGGCTTCACCCGTTTCTGCGGCTTAAGGCGGACCACTCGCGGCGGGTGGCGGGCGAGGCGCGGGCGCTGAGCGCCGATCTCGCGTGGCCGGCCGCCCGACGGCATGCCGCCGAGGCGCTCGGCCTGCTGCACGATATCGGCCGGTTCTCCCAGTTCACCGAGACCAACTCGTTCTCCGATTCCAGCGCGGTCGACCACGGCGAGCGCGGCTGGGCCGTGGTGTCGCACGCGCGCTGGCTTCGGGGCCTGCGAACCGCCGAACGCCACGCCATCCTCGACGGCATCCGCTACCACAACCGGCGCGTCATCCCCGAAGACGTCCCTGCCCGGAGCCTCCCGCTGCTGCGCATGGTCCGCGACGCCGACAAGCTCGACATCTTTCGAGTCGTGCTTGACGCCGTCGAACGCGACGGGTTTCGCGATCTGTCCCGCATGCTCCCGGGCGTCCGGCCCCGGCGGCTGGTTTCCGCGCGACTCATCCGCGAGATGGAGACCCGGCGAAGCTGCTCCCTGCCCGCCGTCCGGTCGCTGGGCGACCTGCTGCTGATGCAGTTGTCCTGGGTCTACGACCTGAATTATGCCCCGGCCCTGCGCCGCGTCGCGGACCGCAACATTCTCGCGCGCATCCTCCACCGGCTGGACGGCGACCCCCGCCTTCAACGGCTGGGAAGAAACGCGCGCCGCTACGTGACGGCCCGGCTCAACGACCGGCCGGATCGGAACTCCGCATGAAGGCCTCCGGCACATCCGCGGGCACAAACGGGAAACGGCCCATCGCCCGGCGCCCGACCCGCGTGCTCGCCGTGGACTACCTGCTGGTGGAACTGCCGACCGGCGACGATCTGTACGTGACGGGTCACGGACTGCCGTTCGCCGAGAACCTGATGCCGGAAAACTTCTGGTCCGACGACGATTGGTTCCGCGCGCACTCCCAGAAGCTGTTCGGGCACAACAGCGGCTACACCGGTTCCAGCACCATCTACCGGGTGAAGACCAAATCGGTCAACGGCCGGGACAAGGATATCGTGCTGAAGTGGAACCGGATGGGCCAGGACGTGCCGGGTGAAGAGACGCACGAGGAGTTGACGGGCGCGGAGTTCAACAGCCCCTACGAAGAATTCTCGCTGGTCATCGAAATGCGGGAGGCCCGGCGCGAGTCGCCGGGCAGAATCCTCACACACAAACCCCTGGCCATCTACGTCCCGTCACGGCGGGTCGAACTGTGGCAGACCGGCCGCCGGGAATACAAGATGCAGGCCAAGATCCGGAACCACACGGAAATCGTGATCGATATGTTCCGGCCTTACGCCGTGATCTACGAATGGATCGACGGCATCGACCTGGCCGAAGCCTGCCGAAGAGGGGCCGTCGACACCGAGACGATGCAGACGCTTACGCTCCAGGTCGAGCGGGAGATGAGGGCGAAGGGCTTCCAGGTCACGGACCGGAAACCCCAGCACATTATCGTGCGGCCGGGTCGCGAGGGCGGCGTGCTCCGGGACAGGACCGGCCGCATTGCACACGCCATCGTGGACTTCGAACTCCTGCAGCGAACGCCGGAACGCGAGACGCGCGTGAGAAAGGAAAGGCGCACGGAGTATCTGAGGCGCCAGGCGCATCGGTTCGAAGCTACCGCGGCGCCGGCGGCTTCGCCGCGCGTCGGCTGCGTCAGCATCTTCGGCGTGCACTACGTGTACGGGCCGGCTGAGAGTACGGGCGGCGCGCTGTGGGTCGTGGGCAAAGACCCCACCCTCTTCGATTACTTCCTGCCCGAGCGCTGGCGCCATACGCCGCGCACCCGCCTGTCGGCCACGGACCACGTTCACCATACCGTGACCAAAGACAACATTCACCTCGTGTGGAAACTCTCACGCGTGGGCCAGCAGCCGGACGTGGACCCGTTCAAACCCGACGAGAAGTCCATCCTCGAACACGGCTACAACAGCCCGTTCGAAGAGGTGGCCGTCAGCTTCGCGCTCAGCCGGCGCGGCGTCCCCACCACCTATCCCCGCGCGATCTACATGACGGGGCACCAGGCCCGAACGCTGCAGTCGCTCGAGGACCGCAGCCGCTACGAAAGCCACAGGCACCTCCTCTCGCCCGAGGGCATGCCGGTACTCCGGGAGGACCGCGAGTACATCGTCATCTGGGGGTATTGGAACAAACCCGACGAACTCCTCGCCGTACAGGACAGCGACTACTACCAGGGCATCGACGCGTTGCATGCCTTGCGGCAGGGCCTGCTCAGCAAGACCGCGTACCTCGACTTGATGCGAAAGGTGAGAGACCGCCTCGCGTCGATCGGCATCGAGGACCTCAATCTGCGGGGAAATCACCTCCTGCTGTCTCTGGACAATTCGGGACAACTGCTTCTGGATCCGGACGGATTTCCGCAAGTGCGTATCTGCAACTTCGAACTGCTCCGGACGGCCCGGTTTGACTCGGAAGGCGCCGGCATGCTATAGGTCCTGGCGGTTTCGCCCCAGGGACTTGACGCTTCTGAGGCCCCAGGCGAAGGCGGGTTCTGGAGCAGGTCACACGTCAAAGGTCTGACCGCTGAGTTGTGACCTCTGGATTGCAGGCGACACCCGCAAGAGAGGACTGCGGCCGGATGAAACTGGCATTACAAACCCGACTGGTCGGTGGGTTCCTCACCGTCATTCTCATCTGCGGCGCGATCGCGACGCTGGTCGGGGTCCGGATGGTCGGCCGCGCGATCATGAACCAGGCGCAAGACAAGGTGCGGCTCGACCTGAACTCGGCGCGCGTGATCTACGAGCAGGGCATGGGCAGCACGCGCGAGGCCGTGCGCCACACCGCCGGCCGCTTCTTCCTTCAGGAATCGCTCGCGGCAGGAGACCTCACGCCCGTTGCCGCCAACCTCGAAACCATCTGCCGGGCGGAAGGGCTGGACTTCCTCACGCTGGCCGGCGAGGACGGGCGCGTCATGATGCGCCCGCACGGGCCCGGTGCCGAGGGCGAGCTCCTGTGGGCCATGCCGGTCATTCGGGCGGCGGTGTCGCGAAAGGACGCCGTGGTCTCGACCGAGCTCGCCCCGCACGAGGCGCTCGTGAAGGAGGGCGCCGCGCTTGCCGAGCGCGCGCGCATCCGCGTGATCGATACGCCGCGCGCGAAACCCTCGCCGCGCCGGGAGGCGACCTCCGGCCTCGTGTGGCTCGCGGCCGCGCCCGTTCTCGACGCCGAAGGCCGAATCCTGGCCGTGCTCTGCGGGGGCAGACTCCTGAACCGGGACGAGACCCTCGTCGACAAGATCAAGGATACGGTCTATCAGGGGGAGATCTATGCGGGTAAGGACGAGGGAACCGCGACGATCTTTCAAGGGGATCTGCGCATCGCGACCAACGTCCGCACCCGCGACGGCGAACGCGCCATCGGCACACGCGTCTCAGAAGAAGTCCACGATTCGGTCCTCGTTCACGGCCGCCCCTGGATCGAACGCGCCTTTGTCGTGCACGGCTGGTACGTCACGGCCTATGAACCGATCCGCAACCTGGCAGGCGATATCATCGGCATGCTCTATGTCGGCCTGCTCGAAAGACGATTCGCCGACATGCGGCGCCGCGCCCTCTGGTCCTTCGTCGGGATCGCCGCGGGCGGGGCTGTACTCGCGGTGGCGGTCGGATTCCTGCTGACCCGGTCCCTCACGCGGCCCGTGGGCGAACTGATCGGCGCGACGCGCGAGTTCGCCGCCGGCTCCATGGCGCGGCGCGTGCGGCCGAATCCCGCCACCCGCGAAATCGGGGAGCTGGGTTCCGCTTTCAACGCCATGGCCGCCTCCATCCAGGAGCGGGACGAACGGCTGCGCCGGCGCGCGCAGGAAGAGATCAGCAAGGCCGAGCGGCTCGCCATGATCGGCCGGCTCGCCGCCGGGGTGGCGCATGAGCTGAACAACCCGCTCGGCGGCATCCTCCTGCTCGGCCGGCTGCTGCTGAAGAAGGCGCCGGCCGAAAGCCTGGAGCGCGAAAACCTTCAGCGCATTGCCAGGGATGCGGAACGATGCCAGGCCATCGTGCGCGGCCTGCTCGACTTCGCGCGCCGGCGCGAACCGAAACCGGAACCCGCCGACATGGCCACACTCATCGAGGACTCACTTGCGCTTGTCGAAAACCAGGCGATCTTCCACAATATCACGATCGAGAGGCAACTCCAGCGGGAGCCGGCTCAGGTCCTGGTCGATGCGGGCCAGATCCAACAGGTCTTCGTCAACCTCGTCATGAATGCCGCCGAAGCCATGAACGGAAAAGGCACGCTGAGGATCCGGTCGGAAAAGAGCAGCCAGGGTCGCGTGAACGTCTCGTTCCGGGATACGGGCTGCGGCATCCCGCCCGAAGACCTGGACCGCCTGTTCGAACCGTTCTTCACGACCAAGGAGGTCGGCCGCGGCACCGGGCTGGGCCTCTCGATCAGCCACGGCATCGTCGAGGCGCACGGCGGAACCATCACCGTCACGAGCCGGGTCGGCGAAGGCACCACCTTCGTCGTCAGCCTGCCGGCGGCCGGGAGGCGGAATTGAACATGGGGCAAGGAGCGGCACGCATGCCGAACAACATCAAAGTCCTGGTCATCGACGACGAAGAGTCCATGCGCGAGGGCTGCCGCCAAACCCTGGCCGACGAGGGGTACAGGGTCCAAACGGCCGTGAACGGGAACCAGGGGCTCGAAATGGCCCGCCGCGAGGCATTCGACTTGATCATCCTGGACTTGCGCATGCCCGGCATCGACGGCATGGCGGTCCTCGCCGAACTGAAGGAATACGACCCCGACGCCGTCGTGGTCGTCATCACCGGCTTCGCCAACATCGAGACGGCGGTCGAAGCCATGCGGCGCGGGGCCTATGATTTCCTGCCCAAACCGTTCACGCCCGAGACGCTGGCCGCCATCGCCCTGCGGGCCGCCGACAGGCGAAAACTCGCCATCGAAAACGTCTGCCTGCGCCGGGAACTGGACGACCTGACGCAATCGGTGGGGATTGTGGGACAAGCCTCCGCCATGAAAAACGTGGCCGAGGTCGTTCGGAAAGTCGCGCCGTCCGACAGTACCGTCCTGATCTGCGGGGAAACCGGGGTTGGCAAAGAGCTGATCGCACGCGCCATGCACACGCACAGCCATCGCCGGGACAAGCCGTTTGTCGTTGTCGACTGCGGCGCGCTGGTCGAGACGCTCTTCGAAAGCGAGCTGTTCGGCCACGTGAAAGGCGCGTTCACCGGCGCGACCGAAACCAAGCACGGCAAGTTCGAGCTCGCGAACGGCGGGACCATCTTCCTCGATGAAGTCGCGAATGTCGGCCCGAACATTCAAGGCAAACTCCTGCGCGTCATCCAGGAACGCCAGATCGTCAAGGTCGGCAGCTCGCAGATCGTCGAGGTCGACGTCCGCATCATCGCCGCCACCAACAAGGACCTGCAGGAAGAAATGAAACAGGGCCGATTCAAAGAAGACCTTTTCTACCGGCTCAGCGTCATCCCCATCCATATCCCGCCGCTGCGGCAGCGGCGGGAGGATATCCCCCTGCTGGCCGAACACTTTCTCAAAAAATACTGCGCACGCCGCAAGAAGGAGATCGGCGGCATCTCCGCGGAAGCGCTGCGCGCGCTGGAAGGCCATGACTGGCCCGGCAACGTGCGCGAATTGGAGAACGCCATCGAGCGCGCCGTCGTGATGGCGGATGGCGACGTGATCGAACCCTGCGATCTGCTCTACTACGGGCTGGCCCTCGCCGCCCCGTCCGACCCCGCACCCGGCGGACGCCTCGCCGAGGTGGAGCGGCTCGAAATCATCCGGGCGCTCAAGCAATTCGAAGGCCACAAGAGCAAGGCGGCCGAATACCTCGGCATCAACCGCAAGACGCTTCGCGAAAAGATCCGCCGCTATGCCATCGACGACGCCGACCCCGCCAACTCCGAAAAAGGGAACCGCGAATGAACGCGAATGGACGCGAATGTGGCTTCGGGTGCGTTGCCAGTCCCGCCTTCCGCTCATGAGTCCTCCGGCCGCATTCGCGTGCATTCGCCACTATTCGCGGTTGTCCCGCCTGGCACAAAATTACCCACCTCCGGGCGGCGGCTTGGCGCAATAGACCCCGCCCGCCCACGGGTCAGGCCGCCGCCCTCTCCGGCGATGCGGCCTAAATGCCGCGGAGTGGCGATACGCCGCCCGCCGAAGCCGCATCCTTCTGTTCTTTGCGCCCGCCCGCCCGACCTGGCACGCAAAATGCTATGAACGGCTATTGTCAAAACTTTCACAGAAGGACTGCCAATGGCCGGGGGGAAACGAATGATTGCCGTGCAATGCTCGTGTGGGAAACGGACGCTTCGGGCGTCGGAACGGAAGCTCTTGAGGCAGGTGGATGCCCTGTTGACGCAAGACGGCGCGGGATCCGGTGCGCTGATCCCGATCCTGCAGAAGACACAAGCCCTGTTCGGCTACCTGCCGGAGCCGGCGCTGGAGCACATCAGCCTCAAGCTCGGCATGCCTTACAGCGAGGTGGCCGGCGTGGTGGGGTTCTACTCCTTCTTCACGACGGTGCCGCGCGGCCGGCACCTGATTCGCGTCTGCCTTGGCACGGCTTGCTATGTGCGCGGTGGTCGACGGGTTCTGGAGGCGATCGAGCGGAAACTGGGAATCAAAGTCGGCGAAACGACGCCGGACCGACAGTTCACACTGGAAATCGCGCGCTGTTTCGGCGCGTGCGGATTGGCGCCGGTGATCATGATCGACTCGGACATTCATCAACGCGTCAAGCCGGCGAAGGTCGAGTCCATCCTGGCTCAATATGCGGGCAAGAAGCGCGTGGCGAGGGAGGCAGCGAAATGACGAGCGGGGTCAAGAAGATAACCAGCGTATCCAATCTGGAGAAGGTCAGAAAGGCAGCGAAGGCGCGATTGACCTTGCGCCTTGGCACACAAAAGGGCAAAGGGAGCGCCGGCACCCGGCGTTACGTGGGAATCTGCATGGGCGGTGGATGCATGGCTTCCGGCGCCCTGGATGTGAAGAAGGCGTTCGCTCGTGAACTGCGCAAACGGAAGGCGGAGAATCGCGCCGTCGTTTTTGAAACGGGCTGCCTCGGCCCGTGTGCGCTCGGACCGGTGATTGCCGTCTATCCGGAAGGCGTCCTTTACGAGCGCGTGACCGCTGCTGACGTGTCGGAAATCGTGACCAGCCATCTGAAGGCAGGAAAGGTCGTCGAGCGGCTCCTGCATAAGAACGCCGCGACGGGCGCGCCCGTGCCCGCCCTGGCCGACATTCCCTTTCTGGCCAAGCAGATGAAAATCGTGCTGCGCAACTGCGGGCTGATCGATCCGCTCGATATCGAAGAGTACATCGCCCGCGATGGCTACGCGGCCCTGGCCAGAGTCCTGCGGGACAGCAGCCCGGAGGCCGTCATCGACTTGCTCAAGCGTTCCGGGCTCCGCGGTCGCGGCGGAGCCGGGTTCCCGACCTGGCTGAAATGGAGTCTCACCCGCAAGGCGGCGGGGTCGGAAAAGTTCGTTCTGTGTAACGGGGATGAAGGCGACCCGGGCGCATTCATGGACCGTAGCGTGCTGGAGGGCGACCCGCACAGCGTCATCGAAGCCATGTGCATCGCGGCCCATGCGATCGGCGCCTCGAAAGGCTTTGTCTATGTCCGGGCGGAGTACCCGCTCGCCGTTGAACGGCTGGGAAAGGCCATCGAAGACGCACGGCAACGCGGCCTGCTGGGTGAAAACATCCTCGGGATGGGGCTGAGCTTCGACCTCGAAATCCGGATGGGGTCCGGCGCGTTTGTCTGCGGCGAGGAAACGGCCCTTATGACATCGATCGAGGGCCATCGCGGCGAGCCGCGGCCGCGCCCCCCCTTCCCGGCCAACAAGGGACTCTGGGGCAAGCCAAGCGCCCTGAACAACGTGGAGACCTACGCGGCGATCCCGGCCATCGTCCTGAACGGCGCGGAGTGGTACGCCGCCTACGGCACGGAAAAGAGCAAAGGGACGAAAGTGTTTGCGCTGGCCGGCGCCGTCAACGTGACGGGTCTGGTCGAGATCCCGATCGGCACCCCCCTGGGCGACATCATCTATGACATCGGCGGCGGCATACCCGACGGCAAGGCCTTCAAGGCCGCGCAGATCGGCGGGCCTTCCGGCGGCTGCATCCCGAAGGAACACCTGAACGTGCCCGTAGACTACGAGTCCCTTACGGAACTCGGCGCCATCATGGGGTCCGGCGGCTTGATTGTCATGGACGAAGACACGTGCATGGTGGACGTCGCACGGTACTTCCTCGATTTCGTTCAGGACGAATCCTGCGGCAAATGCGTGCCCTGCCGCGTCGGCACCAAACGGATGCTCGAGATTCTCGAGCGAATCTGTGCGGGCAAGGGCGAAGAAGGCGACATCGAGCGGCTCGAGGTGCTCGGCCGCCAGATCAAAGACACCGCGCTGTGCGGGCTGGGCCAGACCGCGCCGAACCCGGTCTTGTCCACCATCCGGCATTTCCGGGACGAATACGTCGCCCATATTCGAGACAAGCGCTGCCCCGCCGGCGTCTGTCCCGCCCTGGTCCGGGCGCCCTGCCAGAACGCCTGCCCGGCGGGCGTGAACGTGCCGGGGTTCGTCTCCCTGCTGGCCGAAAAGCGCTACCCGGAGGCGTTACGCCTGCACCGCGAGCGCAACCCGTTCGCCGCCATCTGCGCCTCGGTCTGCTTCCACCCCTGCGAGCAGAAATGCCGGCGCGCCTCGCTCGACGAACCGCTCGCCATCCGCGCCGTCAAACGGTTCATGGTCGGGACCGAGCGCAAGCCCACGCCGGCGCAATCCCAACCGGACCCGCAAAATGCGAAGCGCAGAGTCGCGATCGTCGGCGCGGGGCCCGCGGGCCTTTCGTGCGCGTATTTCCTGGCCCGGCTGGGCTACCGCCCAACCGTGTTCGAGGCGGAGAAACGGGTCGGCGGCATGCTCGTGCAGGCGATCCCGGCCTACCGCCTGCCGCGCGACACGCTGGAGCGGGAAGTGCGCATGATCCGCGACATGGGCGTCGAGTTCCGCACCGGCAAGAAGCTGGGCCGCGACTTCACCCTCAAGGACCTGCGCCGCAAGGGGTACCAGGCCGTCTTTCTCGGCGTCGGCGCCCCGCGCGGCATTCGGCTGGGCATTCCCGGCGAGGATGCCAAGGGCGTCACCGACGGAATCGAGTTCCTGCACGCCTACAACATCGAGGGCGCCGCGCGCGTCGGGCGGCGAGTCGCCGTGATCGGCGGCGGGAATGTCGCCGTCGACGTGGCGCGCACCGCCGTTCGGCTCGGCGCCGAAGAGGTGACGGTCTTCTACCGCCGCACGCGCGAAGAAATGCCCGCCTATGAAGAAGAGATCCGGGAAGCGGCCCGCGAAGGCGTGAAGTTCGAGTTTCTCGTCGCGCCACGCGAAATTCTCGCCGAGCGCGGCCGTGTCCGCGCCCTGCGGCTGTGCCGCATGGCGCTCGGCGCGTTCGACCGCAGCGGCCGCCGCCGCCCCGAGGAGAACTGCGGCGACGCCTACACGGTGGAAGTGGACCAGATCGTGGCCGCCATCGGGCAGGGACCGGACAACGGCGCCTGGACGAACGGGCTCAAGCTGAAGGTGTCCGAACGCGGCTGGATCCAGACCGACCCCGTCACGCGCCGCACGTCCGCCGACTGGATCTTCGCGGGGGGTGATGCCGTCAGCGGGCCCGCGTCCGTCGTCGAAGCCATCGCCGACGGGGAGAAGGCGGCCGTCGGCATCGACACCTTCCTGTCGGGCGCATCCCACGCGTTCTGGCGCCGGGAGCAGGAGGTAGACACCGCCTTCGACCCGAACGCCGACCCCGTCCCGTACGGCCGGGCGGCCGTCACGAACCTGCCCGTTCAACGCCGCAAGCTGAACTTCGAGGAAGTGGAGCAAGCCTGGAACGCCAAAACCGCTCTTCGCGAAGCCGCACGGTGCCTGCGCTGCGACTATCGTGAAGCGACTGAATGACAAACGAAGAGGATGCCGCAATGCCAAAACTGACGATAGACGGGATCAGCGTGGAGGTGGCGCCGCAAACCACCATTCTGGAAGCGGCCACGCAGGTGGGAATCCGCATACCGACCCTGTGTTACCTGGAGGGCCTGCAGGCGATCGGCGCCTGCCGCGTTTGCGTCGTGGAAGTCGCCGGCGCCAAGGCGCTGATGGCTTCCTGCGTGACGCCTGCCGAGGATGGCATGGTCGTGCAGACGAACACCAAGCGCGTGCGCGACGCCAGACGCACCGTTGTGGAACTGCTGCTGTCGGAACACGACGGCGACTGCCAGACCTGCTCGCGCAACAACGATTGCGAACTGCAGAGCCTAGCCCATGAGCTGGGCATCGAATCGGTACCCTACATCGGCGCGCGCGCGCGGCCGGTGACGGACGCCACCACACCGGCACTCGTCCGCAACAATGCCAAGTGCGTGAAATGCCGGCGTTGCGTCGCCGTCTGCAACGAGGTGCAGGGTGTCGGCGCGCTGTTTCCTCAGTCGCGCGGGTTCGACGCCCATATCGGCCCCGCCTTCACACGCCCGCTCGCCGAGGTCGTCTGCGTGCAGTGCGGCCAATGCGCCGCGGTCTGCCCCGTCGGCGCCATCAGCGAAGCGAGCCATATCGATCTGGTGTGGCAGGCGCTCGACGACCCAAGCAAAACCGTCGTCGTCCAGACCGCGCCCGCCATCCGCTCCGCGCTTGGCGAATGCTTCGGACTGCCGCCCGGCACGCTCGTGACCGGCAAGATGGCGGCCGCGTTGCGCCGGGTCGGGTTCGACCACGTGTTCGACACGAACTTCACCGCCGATCTGACGATCATCGAGGAAGGCATGGAGTTCCTCACGCGCGTCAAGAAGGCGCTCGTCGACAAGGAGCCGGTCGCCCTGCCGCAGTTCACAAGCTGTTGCCCGGCCTGGATCAAGTTCGCCGAGCACTTCTACCCCGAATTCCTGCCCAATATCTCAAGCTGCAAGTCGCCGCAACAGATGTTCGGCGCGGTCGCAAAAACCTACTTCGCGCAGAAAGAAGGAAAACGGCCGGAGGAAATCTTCGTGGTTTCCGTCATGCCCTGTATCGCAAAGAAGTTCGAAATGCAGCGGCCCGAGATGGACGACAGCGGCGTGCGCGACGTCGACGCGGTGCTCACAACCCGGGAGCTGGGCAGCCTGATCCGGCAGACGGGCATCGACTTCGCGTCACTGTCCGACGAACAGGCGGAGCGGCTGCTGGGCATGTCGTCGGGCGCGGCCGATATCTTCGCAAACACCGGCGGCGTCATGGAAGCCGCGCTGCGCACGGTCTACGAGGCGGTCACCGACCGCCCGTTCCCGTTCGACAATCTGCACGTGCACCCGATCGCGGGGCTCGAAGGCATCAAGGAGACCTCGCTCACGATCCGCGACGCGCAGCCTGAATGGGCCTTCCTCGAGGGCGTCGAGGTGAAAGTCGCCGTCGTTCACGGATTGGGCAACGCCAGGCGCCTGCTCGAACGGATCAAGACGGGCGAGGCGAAGTATCATTTCATCGAGATCATGGCCTGCCCGGGCGGCTGCATCGGGGGTGCCGGCCAGCCGCGGTTGACGACGGACGAACTGCGCCGCAAGCGGATCGCCGCGATCTACCGCGAAGACGAGGGCAAACCCCTGCGCCGGTCGCATGACAACCCCAAGATCAAGCAGATCTACGGCGAGTTCCTGCAGATGCCGCTCGGCGAAAAATCGCACCATCTGCTTCACACGAAATATAGTGTACGCGAGCCCGTTTAGAGAGAAAGGTCAGCATCCCCGCCGCCGCGGTGGCAGTGGGGGGGCGTAAGAAGGAGGAAACTCACATGCCGAAGATTCTGATCGTGGACGACGACCCGGAATTCGTGGCCGCCACGCAGGCCTTGCTCGAGGCCGAGGGGTACACCGTGCTCACCGCTGAAAACGGCGAGCAGGGGTATGCGGCGGCCAAGCGCGAAAAGCCGAACCTCATGCTGCTCGACGTCATGATGACGCATGCGAGCGAAGGGTTCGACACCGCACGCAAGCTCAAGGACGACCCGGCAACGCAGAAGCTGCCCGTCATCATGGTCACCGGCATTCGCAAGGCCATGACGCTGCCGTTCCGGTACGAACCGGACGACGACTGGCTACCGGTCAAAGCCGTGGTCGAGAAGCCCGTCAAGCCGGAGGAACTGCTCAGGCTGGTGAAGAAGGCCCTTGCCTAGCGCCGCCGCGCAGCGCGGCGGCGGCACGGGACGGTACGGCCCGAATGGCGGTTGTCCCGTGGCCCGCCCATGCTGCCACGGCCTGCGCACCGCGCTCGGGAGCGCACCGCCATGCTGAAGACGAAACTGCTGAAGGCGTTTGCCACGCTGGTGGTGGTGTTCGCGTTGCCGTCGGCGTTCGTCGGCGTGCGCATCATCAAGCAGCGCGTCATTGCCGAGGCACAGACGCGCGTTCGGCTCGATCTGGGCAGCGCATGGGCTGTCTACAACAGCAAGCTGCGCGAGATCGAGACCATTCTCAGAATGGCCTCGGGCAAGCAGAGCGTGGAAGTAGTCTGCAGGGAAACGCGCTGGTCGGATCCGGACGTGCAGGCAAACCTGGCCGATATCCGCACCGAGTTCGGCCTGGATTTCCTCGACGTGCTCGCCCCCGACGGACGGG
Source organism: Kiritimatiellia bacterium (assembly GCA_016929905.1). Taxonomy (GTDB): domain Bacteria; phylum Verrucomicrobiota; class Kiritimatiellia; order JAFGHX01; family JAFGHX01; genus JAFGHX01. The sequence goes on along the minus strand of JAFGHX010000374.1, from coordinate 56,606 downwards.
TCATGCTGCGTACGACCGCGCCCTTCGCCACGGGCGACTACAAGCGCGCGGAGCCGGCCGTGGCCGGTGCGCTCAAGGGCAACGTGCACGCGTGTGTCGCCGTCTTCGCGCGCGAGGAACTCGAACGCGAGGCCGGCGGCCTGGCCGAGCGCGCCTTCTTCGAGCTGGTCGATACGCCCATGGCGCGCCGTACGCCCAGGACCGAAGAAACGCGCGGCATGGTCATGGTGGCCGCCGCCCCGGTCTGGGACGGCGCGCAGGTGACCGGCGTCGTATATGGCGGCATGCTCGTGAACCGGAACGAGCCGCTGATCGACCGCATTCACGACGTCGTGTACAAGGGCGAAACGTACGACGGCGCCGCGCTGGGGACCGCGACCGTCTTCCTGCACGATACCCGCGTGGCCACGACCGTGCGGCTGGCCAACGGGAACCGCGCGCTCGGCACGCGCGTGTCCAAAGAGGTCGCCGACTGCGTGCTCGACAACGGCAGGCCCTGGATCGGGGAAGCCTTCGTCGTGCGGGACCACTATCTCACAGCCTATGAACCGATCCGCGACGCCCACGACCAGGTCATCGGCATGCTCTACGTCGGCATCCTGAAGCGCCCGTTCCAGGACGCCGCGCGCAGCGTCCTGCTCACCTACATCGTCCTCTCGCTCTTCGCGCTGGCGATCGGGCTCGTGTTCGCCTTCTTCCTCGCCGGCCGTCTCACACGGCCGCTGCACAGGCTGGTCGAGGCGGCCAATCGGCTCGTACGCGGCGAGCAAGCCGCCGCCGTGCCCGACTCCAAGTCGTGCTACGAAACCGACACGCTGACCGGCGCCTTCAACCTCATGACGCGAACCCTGGCGGAACGGGAAGCCAAATTGAAATCCCTGAACCACAGCTATATGGAAATGCTCGGGTTCGTCTCCCACGAGCTGAAGGGACCGCTCGGCACGCTCATGAATTACGCCTACCTGCTGCGCGAACGCAAGCTCGGGCCGCTCACCGACAAACAGACGCGCGCCGTCAAGGCGCTCGACACGGGCATCGCCCGGCTCGCCGAAATGGTCCGGCACTATCTGAACCTGTCCCGTATCGAGAACGGGGAACTGGCGCCCGATCCCACCCCGATCGCCGTCGCGGATGAGGTCCTGGGCCCCATCCTTGAGTCGCTCGAACCGGACATCGCCGAGAAGGGCATGCACCTCGAAAACGATGTGAGCGGCGACCTGCAGGTCCATGCCGACCTCACCATGCTGCGCGAGATATTCGAGAATCTGGTCGGCAATGCCGTGAAGTACGGCCGCTCGGGCGGCAGGCTCTGGATCCGGACCCGGCCTGAAGACGGGTTCATCGCGTTCGAAGTCGGAAACGAGGGCGACGGGATTCCGCGCGAGGAGCAGGGCGCGCTCTTCCAGAAGTTCTCACGCGTGAATCGGACACAGGCCGAACGGCAGCAGAAAGGGACCGGGCTCGGCCTGTTCATCACCAAACATCTGGTCGAGGCGCACGGCGGCGCCATATCCGTGGCCTCCGAACCCGGCGCCTGGGCGGCGTTCACGTTCACCGTGCCGACGGAAAGCCCCGGGAACAGAGAACCATCCGCAAGAACGGAGACTTAAGCAGTCGATTAGACAACTCACGCGCGCTTCCAGGCACGCCAGTCCTGCGGCAAGGGTAAGACCTGAGCACAAGGGAGAATCCGGAAGCACCCCGATGCGTAGGGCAACCGGCACAGCCGTTTGCCGCGTCACGGGCGTCCGGCCCTGCCGCACAGGGCAAGCCGGACGCCCGTTTGCTTTTTGAGGGAGGGAGCAAAATGACCAAACGGCTGGGCTTTGTCGGCATCATCATTCAGGACCGCGAAAGAACGAGCGAGCAGGTCAACCGTATCCTTTCCGCGCACGGCACGATGATCGTCGCACGCCTCGGCGTGCCCTACCGCGAGGCCGCCTGTTGCGTGATCACGCTCGTGGTTCATGCCTCGACCGACGAAGTCGGCAGGCTCACCGGCAGACTGGGCATGCTCGAAGGCGTTTGCGTGCGCTCGGCACTCGCCAAATGGACACGGCAACCGGCGCAGACGGGAAACAACACAACGGGAGAGGAGGCCATCGAATGACGACTCGCCACACACACCCACACGGAAGACGGCGCCGCGCGCGCGCGCCGATCGCATGCGCCAAGGCGCTTCCACTCACGTTGGCGTACGTATGCGGGGGCGCCCTGGGTTTCGGGCTGTACGCCCAGCAGCCGGCGCCCGTGCGCACGGAGCTGGCGCCGCCGATCGTCGTGACGGCCAGAGCCCAACCACGCCCGTCGTCGAAGACGCCGGGCAGCGTTTCCGTCATCGGCGAGGACCGCATCCTGGAACAGGCGCCCATCAGCGTTTCGGATGCACTCCAGTCCGTGCCGGGCGTGGCCAAGACCGCCGACGGCGCCTGGGGCGCCGACCTCAACATCCGGGGCCTGAGCCGCGAGTCGGTCGTACTGTTGATCGACGGGTGCCGGGTCAATACCGCCACGGATCTCGGCGCCCGGTTCGGACTGGTGGACCCTATGGACATCGAACGGGTGGAGGTCTTGAAAGGCCCGATTTCCGCGCTCTACGGGTCCGGTTCGTTGGGCGGAATCGTCAATGTCCTCACCCATGCGCCGGCCTTCTCCGACGAGCCGGCCGTGCAGGGCCGGTTCAGCGGCAGCCTGTGGAGCAATCCGCAAGGCGCACGCGGATTCTGTTCGGGCAGCGCGAGTTCAGCCGACACGTCCGTGTATGCCAGCCAGAGCTTTCGCGAGCACGAGTCCTACCGCGACGGCGATGGGGATGAAGTCCGAAACAGCCAGTTCCGGGACATGCAGACCAAGCTGCGCGTGGCCCATCGCCCGGCCGAAGGCTGGCGGATCGACGCCAACCTGCAGGTCTTCCGGGGCGAGGAGATCGGGGTACCGGGCTCCGGAACCGCGCCGCTGCCGGCACAGGCGGACGTCACCTACCCGGAAACCGAGCGCTACCTCTGCAGCCTCCTCGCCGCCTACTCCTCGCCCACCGGCCCCCTCCGGGAATCCCGGCTCAATCTGTACCACCAACGCATCGAGCGGCAGGCGCGAATCGACAACTTCCCGCCGCCCCATCCGATGCAGAGCATCAAGACCGCCGCGCCGCACACGACCTGGGGCGCCAAATGGCTGAATACCCTGGCGGCCGGCGCTCAGACGGTAACGACCGGTCTCGACGTGTGGCAACGCGAACTGAAATCCACGCGGCTGAAGACCCTGAAGACCGGCCTGCAGGTGCGCGAACAGCCCCTGCCCGACTCCGCCTTCACCGCTGCCGGCGTGTTCGCCGAAGACGATTGGGAGCCGGCGCCGAACCTCGTCCTCAACGCGGGCGGCCGGCTGGACGCCATCCGGGTCGATAATGACTCGACCGTCAACTGGGCGGGCGGCGCGGAAGACGAAAGCAGTTGGAACCTGCATGTGGGCCTGACCTGGCACCCGGCCGAGACGATCGTCGCCAAATGCATCGTCGGCAGCGGATACCGCGCCGCCAGCCTCGAGGAACGCTACCAATACCTCGAGTTGGGCGACGGCCGGGTGAAATACGGCGACCCGGCGCTCGTGCCCGAACGCTCCGTGTTCGCCGAATGCGGGCTCGGCTGGCAAGGGGACACTCTGGCCCTCGGGGCGACGGCCTTCTGCGTCCAACTCGACGACCTCATCGGGGAGCGCGTCCAGGATGCCTCAACGATTGTCAATGCGAATATCGACAAGGCGCAGCTCTACGGCGCCGAACTCGAGACAACCTGGCTGCCGGCGGCCCATCTGCAAGCCTACGGCCACGCGGGCTGGACGCTCGGCTACGACACCGAAAACGACGAGTACCTGCCGGACGTCGCGCCGCTGACGGCCTTGCTCGGCATCGCCTACGGACAGGACCGGCCAGGCCCCTGGACGGCCGCGGAAACACGGCTCGCCGCCGAACAGGACAGGATGCCGGACGGGTTCAGCAGCACCCCCGGCTGGTGCACGGTCGATCTGCGCGCGGGCTACCGGTTCGCGAAGGGACGACGAACGCACAACCTGCAAGTGGGGGTCTGCAACCTGTTCGACGCAACCTATCGCAACCACCTCACGACTTACCGCGGCGCCCTGTTCAACGAGCCGGGCCGCGCATTCGTCGTGGCGTATACGGCACAACTCTGATTCTTCCCGCGCCGCGCGGGAAGAGAGGGCGGCGGCATGCGGGCAGCGGACTATACGGTGTTCTTCGTGTATCTGGGCGGCGTGCTCGCGCTCGGCCTGTTGTGCCGCCGCCGCGACCGCTCGGACTCCGAATTCTTCCTGGCCGGCCGCTCGATGAGCTGGTTGCCCGTCGGGTTGTCGGTCATGGTCACCATGTTCACGGCGGTGAACTACACCGCGTTTCCAACCGAGGTGATCGGTCATGGGCTGTACGTGCTGATCCTGCTGCCCGTCTTCGTGCTGGCCGCCATCCCCGTCACGCGCGTCTTCATCCCGTTCTACCGCGGCCTGGAGCTGACGAGCGCCTATGAGTACCTCGAGCGGCGATTCGACAACCGCGTCCGCCGGCTGGCCGGCGCACTGTTCATCCTGTGGCGTCTGCTCTGGATGGCGACCGCCTTGTACGGCGCCGGCCGGGTGCTCGGCATCGTCACGGGTCTCGAGCCGCGTGTCCTCATTCTGCTGGCCGGCTTCACCGCCGTCCTGTATACGGCCGCCGGCGGCATGCGCGCGGTGATCTGGACCGACGTTGCCCAGTTCGCCGTCCTCATCGCCGGCATCAGCGCCGGGCTCGCGCTCGCGGCAAGATTGACGCCCGGCGGAGCCGCGGGCATTCTGACGCATGCGGCGCAGCACGGCCTGCTCAGGCCGATTCGCCCGTTCGACGCGCACGTCTTCAGCCTGGATCCCACAGTCCGAATCTCCTTCTGCAGTGGCGTTGCCGGGGGATTCGTTGCATTCCTGGCCAGGTACGTTGCCGACCAGATGACCGTCCAGCGCTACGTCGCCGCACGGTCTCTCCGCGACGCACAGCGCGGGTTCTGGCTGAACACGGGCGCCGCCGTTCTGGCCCTGCTGCTGCTGGCCGGCTTGGGACTTGCCGCGCACGCGTACGACGCCGCACGCGCCCCGACGGGCGCCGGCCGAACCGATCCCATGCGCCTGTTCGCAAGCCTCGTGCTTGCCCTCCCCCGCGGCGCCACCGGACTGATCGCCGCCGGCCTGCTCGCGGCGACCATGTCGAGCATTGACTCCGGCATCCACGCCTGCACGGCGGTCTGCGTCGTGGATTTTCGCGCGCCACTCGCCCGACGGCCCCCGCTCGAACAAGACGGTCGAAAACCATCCCGAGCCCCGGCCCGGACGGAGCCCGCGCCCGCCGAGAAGCTGCGGATCGTGCTGACCGCCGGCTTCGGACTCGCCTCGGTCGGGCTCGCCCTCCATGTCGGCCGGCTGGGCAGCCTGTTCGCCATCGTCAACAAGGTCGTCAACGGCATGGGCAGCCCGCTGCTGGCTCTGTTCCTGGTCGGCATGTTCAGCCGGCGCGCCAACAGCAAAGGCGTATTCGCCGGCGGCATCGCCGGCAGCGCGCTCGCCGTCCTGACCTGTTTCGGACTGGACGCCATGGCGCTTCACTATTACGCGCTCGTCAATCTCGGCAGTACCGTCATCGCCTGCTACCTGTTCAGCGGCTTTGCCGAAGCCTGCGGCAGAGGCAATACACCCGCTCAACTGCGCTGGCGCTTCCGGGCCGGGCGCGCACGGCGGGCTCCGTAAGCGGCCCAACGCCCAACCCGCAATCCGAGGTCTTCGGCGGCCGCCGCAGGCAGAGTCGGGACTCTGGCGCGAAACTACCCATCCCGCTGCCGGCGGATGGTACAAAGCCCCCCGCCCCCGCCGCGCCGGAAGGGGATGGCGGCCAAGACGCCGCGTGTCACCCCTCAAAGGCCGCGATGGAACGTCCCGTATGCGGCGGCCGGGACATGCGGGCGATTCCCACCCGACCTGGCACGGAATTTGCTCTCATACACGACGGAAAGCAAGAAGCCAGAGGTCAGATGAACCCTGACCTCTCACCGCTGGGTTGCGGGCGAAGCCCGCATTAGGAGAAACAGGCCCTATGAAGACAACGGAAAGAAGGGGCCGCGTCCTGGTCGTGGACCCCGACCCGCTGTTCGCACAGAGACTGGACACGATGCTATCGGCTCACGACTGCGACGTGGAAATCGTCGGCGGAATCACCGATGCCGTCCAACGACTGAGAGACGTCGAATTCGACTGCGTGATCATGGATGAAGAGTTGCCCGAGATGAAGGGACACAACGCCGTGCCGGTCGTGCGGGCGATCTCCCCGTGCATCCAAATCATCATGACGGCCGCACAAAACACCTCGGAACTGGAATCCAAGATCCGGCAGCAGGACATTCTCTACTACTACGTCAAGGGTTTCGATGTACATGAACTGCAGATGGCGGTAGCCGGCGCCCTGAAACGGAAAGGGAAAACCCCTCCTCCCGAGGCGGGAGACAGCCGCGGCCATCGGATTCAGGACACGTCCGCGAAGGGAACGACATGAGGAAGGGCGCATACCAAGCCCAGACAACCGTCGTGATCATCGACGACGAAGCATCCATGCGCGAAGCCTGCTGCCAGGTGCTGGCCCAGGCGGGGTATCGAACGGCAGCGGCCCCCAACGCGGGAAAGGGCCTCGAACTCGCCGCGCGGCTCCGGCCCGAGGTGACGCTCATCGACCTGAAGATGCCGGGGATGTCCGGCATGGACGCCCTTCGCGAAATGCGCCGCACGAGCGGCGGCACGATGGTTGTCGTGATGACCGCCTATGCCGAGCTGGAGTCGGCGATCGAAGCCATGCGCGCCGGCGCTTGCGACTACCTGCGAAAGCCCTTTGACGACGAAACGCTGTTGCGAACAATTCGTGCGGCCTCTGCCCGGGCCGGGGCCAGGGCGCGGCCCGTGGGGCCCGGGCAAGGGCCCGCAACGAGCACGGACCCCTTGGCGGCGGAGGTCCGGGAACGGCTGCCGGCGCCGGTCGCCGCGGCGGCACGGTGCGTGTCGCAATTGTCGGACGCCGGCGCGGACCCGCTCACGGCCCGGCAGAACGCGTTGCTCGAAGAGGCGAGCCGCAGCCTGGCCTGGATCGCCCGGCTGCTCGAAGACTGGCAGATTGTGGCCGAACTCGAGAACCCGAAGGCCGGCCCGCCGGAGCGGAAGGCCGTGCACCTGCGCCGGCTCCTGGAAAGCGCCTGGGCAGTCGTCGCGCGGGAACTGGACACGCGGAACGTGGCGTTCGATTGCCGCGCGCCGGAGCACAGCCGACCCGTCTGGGGCAACGAACGACTCCTGCAGCGGCTTTTCGTCAACATCATGCTGAACGCCGTCCAGTACATGCCGAACGAGGGCCGAGTCCGCGTCGAGCAAACGCCAGAAGGCACAAACGCACTCATCGCGCTGTCGCATACGGGCATGCCGATCCCGGCCGACAGACTCCCGCTCGTCTTCGAACCGTCGTCCCGGCCGGTGCGCGCCGGAAGGCGCCAAGGCGCCACGTCGGGGATCGAGTTGGCGGCGGCGCGGGCGATCGCCGCCGCTCACGACGGGAGCCTTGAGGCGGAAAGCCTGATCGGCGGCACACGATTCACCGTGTGCCTGCCGCTGGCTCCCGACACGCAGGGAGATCCACCGTGTTGAACGCACTGCTGCATCCTGAAAGCGTCGCGGTTGTCGGCGCGTCGCGCAACCCGGGCAAGGTCGGCCACGAAGTGCTGGCCAACCTCTTGCACTGCGGGTTCGGCGGGACGATTGTGCCGCTGAATCCCGCCGCCCGGGACGTCCTGGGGCTGCCCTGTTACCCATCCCTGAAGGCGTACGGCAAGCCCGTCGACCTCAGCATCGTCGTGCTGCCGGCGCCGGCCGTGAAGCGGGCGGTCCAGGATTCGGTTGAGGCGGGCGCCAAGGCGATCTGCGTGATCAGCGCCGGCTTCCGGGAAACGGGCGCCGAAGGCCTGGCGCTGGAGGAGGAGATCCTGCAGATCTGCCGCGTAGCGGGCGCACCCCTGCTCGGCCCGAACTGCCTCGGCCTGCTCAACACGCAGCACAACCTGAACGCATCGTTCGCCAGGCGTATGCCGACCCCGGGCCGCATCTCCGTCATGTCTCAATCGGGCGCGCTGTGCACCGCCATCCTCGACTGGGCCGCCGGGCGGCATCTCGGCCTCGCGAAACTGGTCAGCATGGGCAACAAGGCGGACTTGAACGAAATCGATTTCCTGGCCGCCTTCGCGGCGGACGAGGAGACACGGGTGATCGTGGGCTACCTGGAAAGCATCGGGCCCGGCAAGGAGTTCATGGCCGCCGCGGAGGCCGCCGCCACCGTGAAACCGGTTGTGATCCTGAAAGCCGGCACGACCGCGGCGGGCGTGCGCGCCGCGGCATCGCATACGGGCAGTATGGCCGGCGCCGACGAGGCCTACGGCGCCGCGTTCCGGCGGGTCGGCATCATACGCGCCGAGAGTTTCAACGCGCTGATGGACTACGCCACCGCCTTCGCCATGCAGCCCCTGCCGAAAGGGAACAGGCTGGCCATTATCACCAACGCCGGCGGGCCGGGCATCATGGCCGCCGACGCCGCGCAACAGGCGGGCCTGGAAGTGGCGACCCTGCAGGGCAGTACCGCGACGGCGCTGCGCGAAAAACTGCCCGCCGCCGCCAGCGTCGGCAACCCGATCGACGTGCTCGGCGACGCGAACCCCGACCGCTACGTCACGGCCGTGAACGCCGCGCAGGAGGACGAGTCCGTCGACGCCATCGTCGTCATCCTCACGCCGCAAGCCATGACCGAACCCGCCGCCACCGCGCGCGCCATCGCCGGCTGCCTGCGCGGCACGAAACCCGTCGTCGCCTCCTTCATGGGCGGCGAGGATGTCATGCCGGCCCGCGAGGAACTCGTCGCCCTGAACCTGCCGGACTACGGAGCACCGGAACCGGCCGTCGCCGCGCTGAAGGCCATGTGCGACTACGCCGCCTGGCGCTCCAGGCCGCCCCGGATCGTCACGCGCTTCCCGGTCAACCGCCGGCGCGTGGAGCGGATCCTTGCCAAGCATGTGCGGCTGGGACACCCGCATGTCGGCGAACTGCACAGCAAGGAAATCCTGCGCGCGTACAACTTCACCGTGCCCGCCGGCCGGCTTGCCGTCACCGCCGAGGACGCCGTCGACATCGCGATCAAGATCGAATTCCCCGTCGCCATGAAGATCGTCTCCGACGAGATCCTGCACAAGTCCGATCTGGGCGGCGTCAAACTCAACCTCGCCACGCCCGAGGCCGTCCGCGATACGTTCGACCTGATGATGCTCCGCATCCGCAGGCTGGCGCCGGACGCACACCTGGAAGGCGCCTACGTGGAGAAAATGTGCCCGGCCGGCCGGGAAGTCATACTCGGCATGACCCGCGACCCGCAGTTCGGGCCCATGCTCATGTTCGGGCTCGGCGGGATCTTCGTGGAAATCATGAAGGACGTCGCCTTTCACCTCGCGCCGATCACCGCCGTCGAGGCCCTGCAGATGCTGCGCAGCACGCGCTCCTGCGCCCTGCTCGAGGGCGCGCGCGGGCAGGCCGGCGTCGATATCACGGCCGTCGCCTCCGCCCTGCAGCGGCTCAGCCAGCTCGTAACGGATTTCCCGAGAATCCTGGAACTCGATATCAACCCCCTGATCGTCGGGCCGGCCGGCGTGGAGCCCGTCGTCGCCGACGCACGCATCACAATCAGTGGAGCCGCGCGACCATGACATGCCCAGACGCCAAAGCCCAGACCGATCCCGAATGGCAGGCGCGCTATCGCGAGATGATCATGACCGCCGCCGACGCGCTGGCCGAAGTCCGCGCCGGCCAGCGCGTCTTCATCGGCACCGGCTGCGCGCAGCCGACCGACCTGGTCAACGCGCTGGCGGACCGGGCCCCGGACCTGCCGGACGTCGAAATCGTGCATCTGCTCACGCTCGGCGAAGCGCCGTACGCCACCCGCGAGCTCGCCAACTACTTCCATGTGAACAGCTTCTTCATCGCCGAGAACGTGCGCGACATCATCCAGGAAGGGCTCGGAGAGTACACGCCCATCTTCCTCTCCGATATTCCCGGGTTGTTCGCCTCCGGCCAACTGCCGCTCGACGTCGCCCTGATCCAGGTGACGCCGCCCGACGCCTACGGCATGTGCAGCCTGGGCATCTCCGTCGATATCGTCAAGAGCGCCGCGGAGAACGCCGGGCTGATCATCGCGCAGGTCAACCCGCGCATGCCGCGCACGCGCGGCGATTCCTGCCTGCACGTCAACGATCTCGACATCCTCGTGCCCACCGATACGCCGCTGCTCGAAGTGACGCCGCCGGCGCCGGACGACGTCACCCGCCGGATCGGCTCCTACATCGCCGGCCTCGTCGACGACGGATCGACGATCGAAGTGGGCATCGGGCGTATCCCGCAGGCGGTGCTCGAGTTCCTCAAGGACAAACGCGACCTCGGGATCCATACCGAAATGTTCACCGACGCGATCATCGATATGATCGAGTCCGGCGTCATCAGCGGCCGGCGCAAAACCATCGACCGCGAGAAGGTCATCGCCAGTTTCTGCATGGGCACGCGCCGGCTCTACGACTACATCGACGGGAACCCGCGGTTCGCGTTCTACCCGACCGAATACGTGAACGATCCGGTCGTCATCGCGCGGCACCCCAAGATGGTCGCCATCAACGTCGCCTTGGAAGTGGATCTCACCGGACAGGTCTGCGCCGATTCGCTCGGGACCCGCTTCTATTCCGGGATCGGCGGCCAGGTCGACTTCAACAGAGGCGCGGCCCGCTCGCCGGGCGGGCGGCCCATCATCGCCCTGCCCGCCACCGCCCAGGACGGCGGCGTCTCCCGGATTGTCGCGCGGCTCAGCCCCGGCGCCGGCGTCGTCACCACGCGCGGCGACGTGCACTACGTGGTAACCGAGTACGGCGTCGCCTACCTCCACGGGAAGAGCGTCTCCGAACGGGCGATAGCCCTCATCTCCATCGCACACCCCAACTTCCGGGAACGGCTCCTGAAAGAGGCGATCGAGGCCAAGTATGTCCGCCCCGAAATGGCCGACGTGGAGGGCAAGATCAAAATCCGGCCGCCCGAACTGCGCACGACCTTCGTGCTCGATGACGGCACACAAATCGTCTTCCGGCCCATTCACCCCACCGACCTGCCGGGCATGAAGGACCTGTTCCACAAGCTGTCGCAGCAGACCATCTACTACCGGTTCCTCTCCCACATGAAGTATTTCTCGCGAAAGCAGATCCAGGATTTCGTGTACGTGGACCACCGCGGCGAAGTCGCCATCGTCGGCACGCTGCCCGAGGCGCACGGCGAGGACATCGTGGCCATCGGGCGCTATTACCTGAACAACCAGACGAACAGGGCCGAGGTCGCCTTCGTCGTGGCCGACACGTGGCAGAACAGAGGAATCGGCACGTTCCTCCTGCGCTACCTCATGAGCATCGCCAAACGCAACGGGATCGGCGGGTTCACCGCCGAGGTCCTGCGCCAGAACCGGGTCATGCAGGCCGTCCTCAACAAGAGCGGCTGCCAGGTGACCAGCGAACTGAACGACGGGGTCTACAGCTACCGGCTGGATTTTGTGTAGGCCCGGCCAAGAGACGGAAATCGGCATGCGCCTCGAAGCGCGCCGGGAGGGCATATGCAGAGCGGGAATACGGTCAGGGGCCTGATCCGACAACTCAATGCCGGCATGCGCGGCCGGTTCGCGCTGTTCGCGTGCGCGACGGCCGTGTTCTGGGTCGTCGTCAGCCTGCCGGTGCCGGGCAGCCTGCTCGAACTGGTGCGGGAAACGCGCCCCCTTGGCTATGATCTCAGCGGCGGCTGCGAGACCATTCAGGCGAACGTGAGCAAGTTGCTCGGCAAGTCGCTCTCGGCGGAGGAGGTCGCGGCCAAGGCCAAGACCATGGTCGCCATCCTCTTCTTCGCCGCGTTCCTCTGGGGTACGGAGGCCATTCCGATCGGGGCGACCGACCTGCTGGTCGGCAGCCTGATGTACCTCTTCTTCATTCTCCCGTTCGACAGCATCTCCAAAGCCTACATGAAGGACGCGGTGTTCTTCATACTGGGGGTGCTCGCCCTCGCCGTCGGGGTCAGCAAAACCGGCCTGGACCGCCGCATCGCCAGCCTGCTGCTGCGCAGGGTCCGCGGCTTGAAATCGCTTTGCTTCGTCTTCTTCCCCCTGCTCGCCGTCTGCGCCGGATTCTTTTCCGAACACGCGCTCATCGCCATTCTCGTGCCGGTGCTCTGCATCATGTACCGCGGCGCCTGCGATATGGCCGGCGTAAAAGAAGACAGGCCGCTCGCGCTGCTGCTCATCCTCGGCACGAACTTCGCCCTCAACCAGGGAGGACCGGGCTCACCCGCGGCCGGCGGCCGCAACTCCGTGATGGTCGGCTACTTCAAGGATTTCGGCGCGCCGATCTCGTTCGGGCAATGGGTGGTCTACTCTGTGCCCTACGTGGTGGTCGTCTCGCTCGTCATCGGCGCCTTCATGTATTTCACGTTCAAAAAACGCATCAAGGCCAGCGTCGATTTCGGCCGGCTCACCGAGCAGACGCTCAAGCACCAGGGCAAGATGAGCGGCCAGGAAGTCCTGATGAGCGTCATCTTCCTGCTCGTCGTCGTGCTCTGGGTCACCAGCAGCAAACGCTTCGGGCTGGGCGGCCCCAGCATCTTCGGGCTCGTCCTGATGCTCGTGTTCGGGCTCATCACCTGGCACGACGTGCAGGCGCGCGTCCGGTTCGACGTCGTCGGCCTCTACGCCGCCGCGTGCGCCATGGGCGTCGGCATCAAAACCACCGGCGGCGCGCTCTGGCTGGCGCGCTGCTGTATGAACATGTTGCCCGACGCGTTCCAGCGCGGCGACCCGCTGCTCATCGCCGTCAGCGGCTTCACCGCCATCCTCACCAACTTCATGAGCGACGGCGCCACCGTCGCCGCTATCGGGCCCGTCGCCTTGTCTATGGCCGCCGTCAGCGGCGTCCATATCTGGAAGGTCGGGCTCGCCTGCTCGTTCGCCTCTTCGTTCGCCAACGCGCTCATCGTCGGCACCCCCAACAACGCCATCTCGTACGTGGGCGCGCTCGACCCCAAGACCGGCCAGCGGCTCGTGCGGCTTAAGGATTTCCTCGTCTACGGCATCCCGGTCACCTTCCTCGCATGGGTCGTCCTGTGGGGGTGGGCCATACTCGGATACTGGCGCTGGATGAAATGGGAATAACACACGGCACGAGAAGGAGAATGGCATGTTCAAGACGATCCTGCTGGCAACGAAATTCTCGCCCAAGGCCGGCCTCGCCAGAGAGGTCGCCATCGAGTTGGCCACGGCGCTGCGCGCCCAACTCCACATACTGGCCGTCTACGACTCCAGTTCCATGGACAAGGCGCACGTGGACTTCGCGTCGATCCCGGAGGAACTCAAGGCGCGCGTCCGCGAGAACCTGGATGCCACCTTCAAAGACTACCTCGCCGAATTCGAGAAACACGGCCTGCAACCCGTCAAGATCGTCAAATTCGGGAACCCGGAAACGGAAATCGTCGCCACAGCCGGCGAGATCCAGGCCGATCTCATCATCATAGGATCCGGCACCCGAAAAGGCGTGCTGCTCGATCGCTTCCTCCAGAACGTCGCCGACAAGGTTCGCAAACACGCCTCGTGCCACGTGTTGACAATTGTCTAGTTCCCGGTGCGACCATGAAGAGCCTCCTCTATGTGATGTCGGGCCGAGCCAGAACCTTCGACGACTGCCTGGACAGGGCACGGCAAGAGCCGGTGCTCGCGGTTTGGGTGCGGCTGAAGACGAAGGACGATACCACCCAGACGCGTATCGTGCAGCATCTGTGCGCCGACTATACGTGGCTGTTCAGAACGGAAGCCGTCTGCGTGGAAAAGATCCACGGGGGCCTCCTCGGCGAAGACAGCCGGGACGCCGCGAGCCGGGCGGAGGCCGCCGCCAACCGCGATCTTCTGCGAACGCTCGCACGCCTGCGGGAAGCCGGCCTGGAGGTGTACGCCAAAGACACCTTCTTCCGCCCGTCCCCGCAAAGCCGCCTGGCCGCACCCAACGTCCACCCCGCCGCCGATTGATCGAGGTCGAATGCCGGCACGCCTCCCGGCTGACGTTGGCGTATCTACGTCGGGGAGCAGGCGCCCCCCTCCCCGGCGAACCGCCGCCGGTCAATGCCCAGCTTCCGCATCTTCGCGCGCAGCGTATTGGGGTTCACGCCCAGCAGCCGCGCGCAGCCGTGCGCGCCGTCCACTCGCCCCCGCGACGCGCGCAGCGCCATCTCGATGCAGGCTCGGATCGCCTCCGCCAGCGGCACGATCCCCGCCGCCGGCACGGCGGCCTGAGGAGCCGCCGGCGGCGCCTTCGGCGGGCCCGGCGCGCCCGCCGCGAAGCCCAGCGCCTTCGCCACCTCGAGCTGCTCGCCGTCGCCCAGGATCGCCGCACGGTCGATCACCGTCGCAAACTCCCGTACGTTGCCCGGCCAGGCGTACGCACTCAACAGGCCTATGTCCTCCGCCGTCGGCAGCACACAGCGCAGGCCGAAACGCGTCGCCGCCCTCTCCGCAAAATGCCGCGCCAGCGCCGGGATGTCTTCCTGCCGCTCGCGCAGCGGCGGCAGGATGATCGGAAAAACCGCCAGCCGGTACCACAGGTCCTCCCGGAACCGGCCGAGCGCCACCATCTGCGCCAGGTCGCGGTGCGTCGCCGCCACCACCCGTACGTCCACGTGAAGCGCCTGCTCCGCACCGACCCGCGCGAACCAGCCGTCCTGCAGGATGCGCAGCAACCGTACCTGCGCCGCCGCCGGCAGGTCGCCGATCTCGTCCAGGAACAGCGTCCCGCGGTCCGCGCGTTCGAACCAGCCCCGCCGCATCTGTACCGCACCCGTGAACGCACCGCGCTCGTGACCGAACAGCTCCGAATCCATGAGTTCCGGCGCGATCGCCCCGCAGTTCACCCGGATGAACGCGTGCGCCGCACGCGGCGAACCGTGATGAATCGCGCGCGCGATCAACTCCTTGCCCGAGCCCGTCTCGCCGAAAATCAGGACCGGTACGTCGGACCGCGCGACAAGCCGAACACGCTCCATCACCGCCTGCAGCCCCGCCTCGGCCCCCACAATCGTGTCGCCCAGCTTGCGCCGGCCCAGCCGGTTCAACAGCGATTGGCGCTCCGCCTCCGCCGCCTCCTGCAGCGCCCGCATCTCGCGCCAGCGGCGATCGTTGCCCAACGCCACCCCCAGCGGCTCCACACACGCCTGCGCCAACGCGCGGTGCGATGCCGTGAAAACACGACCAGAACCCGCCGCCAGGACCAGCACAACACCGCACTCGCCCGATACCGCGCCCAGCGGACACACCAGCAAATCCCGGCCCGCAACGCCCGGCGCCAGCCCGGAAAGCCCCTCGCGCGCCGCGGCCCCCGCCGAAAGCGGAAATACCCCTCCCTTCCTGCACCAGGATAGAATCCGCTTCAGCACCTTGCGCGGACACGCCCGCCGCCCCGCACCCCCCGCCCATGCCTCGCCCGCCCCGCTCGCCGCCAGCGTCTCCGCAAAACCGCCCGCGCCGTCCACCTGCTCGACCCCAAGCCCCTCAACCGGCATGTGCTCCGCCAAAAGCGTCCGTACGCTCTCCGCCACCTGCTCGATCCGCGCCTCGCCCGATACAACCCGCCACACCGCCAACACGACGTTCGGCAATGCTTTCACCTTCGGCTCCTCCCCCGCCTCAGATTGGGAATGCCAACTCCCCCAACAACCCTCGATCGCCAGAAAACGAAACTTGCTCGAGAACGTACTCGGGAACTTGTCTCGAGTAACCCGCGCCCGACGACTTGTCACGCCACAGTCCCGGGGCGCTTGCGCCGTGGGACGACGGCGGAAGCCTTCGGCGAAGTCGCGTTCCCGAGTGAGTCCCTGAGTGAGCCGCGCCCGACGTAGCCTTGGGCGAAGTCGGGTCCCGAGCAAGTTGGGATACAGCCCGGTTGCCGAACGCTGAGATCAGGCGCGCGGTCTGCCGCGTCGCGTGTAGCCCGGTGTTCGAAGCCCCGGCGCACCCTTGCGCCAACCGGCCGCCCGGGGAGTTATTCCAACGGATGAACGAACCGCAACGGATGCAGAGGCTATTCCCAATCGTATCCGCTGCCGTCCATTCATCCGTTGGAAACTTCTTCGGTCTTCGTTGCACTTCGAACGCAACGGCTCACGTGACCGTGTGCCGCGAACCCTTATCCACCACTTTTGACGTTTAGACTGCCATATTTAACGCACATAGTCAACCATATTTGACGGATCTATGTGGTTTCGGATTGATCTCTTGGCGACACATGGCGGCAACCCGGCGGGAACGCAGTGAAAAGTCACGAGAAAACGGCCCTTTTCCGCCTTGTTCCGCGTTCACGCTCGCCAAAATTCACTGCTCCGCTGTTCTTGGCACGGTACCTGCATAAGGGATGGGTCGGCAGGGCGAGACACGGTGTCGAAACGCGATCCGCAAGGAGGTCCCGATGAAGACGACAGACACACAGCGGGAGAACGGCGAAAGGTCCGAACCGCATGCCGCCGGCCGCCGCGCGCGCATCTGGGCGCTGTTGGTCCTGGCTATTGTCCTGGTGTTCGGCGTGCGGATTCTCGTTCCCGGTTTCATGGGCGTGCCGGGCCCTTCCGCCTCCATGAGCGGCTACGGGGCGCTCCTGGTTCTGCTGGCCGCGCTCGTGTGCGAGTACGTCGATTCGAGCCTGGGCATGGGGTACGGGACGACGCTCACCCCGCTCCTTCTGCTGGCGGGCTTCGAACCGCTGCAGATCGTACCGTGCGTCCTGGTCAGCGAATGCCTCACCGGTCTGAGCGCGGCGTTCATGCATCAGCATGACGGCAACGTGGACCTGCTGCGCGACCCGCGGGCGCGTTCGGCGGCGAAGATGATTTCGCTCATGAGTGTGGGCGGCGCGCTGCTTGCGGTGACCTGCGCCGTGAACGTGCCGCGCAGCTTGCTCAAGGCGCTGATCGCCGGGATCGTCCTGGCGGCCGGCGCCGTCACGCTGGCGACCGCCGGCCGCAGGCTGCGGTACCGGCGTTCGCACATGATCGCGCTCGGCGCGGTTGCCGCGTTCAACAAGGGGCTCAGCGGCGGCGGTTACGGCCCGCTCGTCACGGCCGGCCAGGTCGTCTCCGGGCTGCCGGCCAAGACGGCCGTCGCCGTCACCTCGCTGGCCGAAGCGCTGACCTGCGCGGTGGGGATCGCCGGCTATCTCGCACTGGGTCAGCGTATCGACTGGACGCTCGCGGTGCCGCTGACGCTCGGCGCCATGCTCTCGGTGCCCATGGCCACGCTGACGGTCCAACGCCTGCCCGAACGCATCCTGCGCGTGGCCGTCGGCGCCACCACGTGCCTGCTCGGCGCGTTCGCCGCACTGAAGATGTTCGCCTAGCCTGACCTATTCATGAACGTCGTCGCGAGGGCGCGGAGATGGCTCATGAATAGACCAAGCCAGGCGCTTTACGAAAACCAACGGAGAAACACGTCATGCGAAGCATCCGATACCTGCTCGGGGCCGCGGCCCGGAACCTGGACGACTGCCTGGACAGGGCGGAACGGGAGCCGGTCGTCGGCGTCTCGGTGCAGCTCGACTCGCGCGAACAGGTCACCGACTCGCTCGTGCTCAGACGGCTTGTCGCCCGCTATGCCTGGTGCTTTCCCGCCCAGCTCGTGCTCGTGGAACAGAACCTGGGCGGGTTCTTCGCGCACGAGAACGACAGGCGCCGGGCTCGCGAGGTCCTGGCCGCCAATCGCCGCCTGGCCCGCGCCGTCAGCCGCATCACGGCACTCGGCGTACAAGTCCACGGCGGCGAAGAACGCTTTGCCGGCGCCGCCGCGGGGTGAGCCCGCAACAGCCCCTTGGGCCGACGCACTCCTCAGAATCGAAGAAAGCCTCCCGCAACCAGCGATGCGGTGTTGAGATCGATACTGTCGGATGCCGAGAAGACCTCGAACGTGATAAGGTCCGTGACCGTCACCTCTATATCGGCGCTCATGACCAGATATCGCGCTTCACAGAAAAGACCCAAGGAGTCACCAAGAGCCAGGCTCGCACCCGCCAGCAGGTGAAAGCCGAACGTGTCTTCGATTTCTTCCTCCAGCCGTCCGCCCAGAAAGGCCATAAGCGCTTCCACATCCGAGGTCACCTCGTGTTCAAATGTGTAGAAGCCCGCGCCCCCTCCCGCGTGAAACATCAGTCCCTTCGCGGGCGTTATGTGGATGAGCACCGCACCCTCTCCGCCCAAAACCCGGTAGTCCCCTGCCGAGAGCACGTCCGCTTCGGTGTCGCCGGCCCACCCGATGAGCGTTCCGCGCAGAGAGACCGCATCGCTGACGGAGAGTTGTCCGTAGCCGAGCAATCCGGAACCGGCTTCGAAATGGCCGTTGGCAAGCGATAGCACCAGTCCGACGCCGATGTCGGCGTTGCCGGCCATCCCATACTGGGGCATCACGCACGCCAACGCCAGAGCCAGAACGATAAAGGTCCTGTTGATCACACGAGCCTCCTTCTGAAATGTACCGTCATCACGCGCACATCCTACAGACAAAGCTTCAGACCCGGCGTTCGCAGTGCCGCGACCTCCTGTCCCCCCCGCCCTCTCGGGATTCCCAGCCCCGCAGATCAGAACCACGGAGAAATGCTACAAACAGGTGCGTTTGTCAATGCGGAAGACTCACGGTCGTCGGCCAGGGAACACGGGCACCCGAAGATTCGACATAGCGAGCAGACTCAAGAAACAGGAGGATTCCCCATGCGGAAACATGGGGTGGATGAGGGGACTCGAACCCCCGGCCTTCAGGGCCACAACCTGACGCTCTAACCACCTGAGCTACATCCACCGTCCTGACAAGCAACCACAGTCTACCACATCCGCCGCCGCCGTCAATGAATATGGACGCCGCAGCAAAACTTGCTCGAGAACTTACTCGCGAACTTGCCTCGAGTTTGCCTGCATTCCCGATTCCGGCGTCAGCCGCCAGCCGCGGGCTCGAGCAAGGCCGAAATCGAAAGACGCCCCACCCTTCCACCCTTCCACCCTTCCACTCTTCCACTCTTCCACTCTTCCACCCTTCCACTCTTCCACTCTTCCACCCTTCCACCCTTCCACCCTTCCACCCTTCCACCCTTCCACCCTTCCACTCTTCCACCCTTCCATTCTTCCATTCTTCCATCCCCCCCCCTCTCTCCCCCCCCTCCCTCTCTCTCTCTGCGCTGGTCTTTCCGGGCCGGACGGGTTATGATCGCGGTCAGATGGGCAGCATTCACATAGACGCACAGGAGATCACGCGGGTGCTGGAGGAGAACCTGCGCGACTTCTCGGTCCCGCTCGGCGTGGAGGAGGTCGGAGAAGTCGTAGAGGCGGGCGACGGCATTGCGCGGATCAGCGGCCTGCCGGGCGTGATGGCCGAAGAGATGCTGATCTTCGGCGACAATGTGCACGGCATGGCCATGAACCTGGAGCGTAACCAGATCGGCGCCATTGTCCTCGGCGATTATGCCGGAATCCGGCAGGGCAGCGTCGTCAAGCGCACGGGCAAAGTGCTGCAGGTGCCGGTCGGCGAACCGTTGCTGGGCCGCGTGGTGAACAGTCTGGGCCAGCCGATCGACGGGCGGGGTCCGATCGTCGCTTCGGAGTACCGGCTCGTCGACGCGGAGGCGCCGGGCATCGTGGACCGCGAGCCGGTCAACACCCCGCTGCAGACGGGGCTGAAGAGCATCGATGCGCTCACGCCGATCGGCCGCGGCCAGCGCGAACTGATCATTGGCGACCGGCAAACGGGCAAGACAACGGTGGCGATCGACGCGGTCCTGAACCAGACCCCGGGCGACGTGCGCTGCGTCTATGTGGCGATCGGGCAGAAGATGTCGACCGTGGTGCGGCTGGTGGAACTGCTCGAGGAACACGAGGTCCTCTCGAACTGTATCGTCGTCGTGGCTACGGCGGACGCCTCCGCCCCGCTCCAGTACCTGGCCCCGTTCGCGGGGTGCGCCATGGCGGAGTACTTCCGGGACGCGGGCGGCGACGCGCTTGTGATCTACGACGATCTGTCCAAGCACGCGGTGGCCTACCGCCAGATGTCGCTGCTGCTGCGCCGGCCGCCGGGCCGCGAGGCGTATCCGGGCGACATCTTCTACCTGCACAGCCGGCTGCTGGAACGCGCGGCGAAGCTGCACCCGGACAAGGGCGGCGGCTCGCTCACGGTGCTGCCGATCATCGAGACGCTGCAGGGCGACTACTCGGCCTATATTCCCACCAACCTGATCTCGATCACCGACGGGCAGATCTATCTGGAGCCGGACCTGTTCCACCAGGGGTTCCGGCCCGCGATCAACGTGGGCTTGAGCGTCTCGCGCGTCGGGAGCAAGGCGCAGATCCCGGCCATGAAACAGGTTTCCGGGATGCTCCGCATCGACTTCGCGCAGTACCGCGAGCTGGCCGCCTTCGCCCAGCTCACCTCCGAAC
Source organism: Kiritimatiellia bacterium (assembly GCA_016929905.1). Taxonomy (GTDB): domain Bacteria; phylum Verrucomicrobiota; class Kiritimatiellia; order JAFGHX01; family JAFGHX01; genus JAFGHX01. The sequence continues at coordinate 35,984 of JAFGHX010000374.1, read as the reverse complement.
TGGACTCGGCCACGACCAGCCAGCTCCACCGCGGCGCGCGGCTGGCGGAGGTGTTCAAGCAGCGCCCAAACAAGCCGATCCGCGTGGACCGCCAGGTCTGCATTCTGTGGGCGGCGGCGCGCGGCATGCTCGATGCCATACCCAGCCACGCTATCCTCAGGTTCGAGACCGAACTGTTCACGTTCCTGGACCACACCCATCCGGCGCTCGGCCAGGCCATTCTCGACACCGGCGCCCTGCCCCCGGAACGCGAAGCGGAACTCGAACGGGCCGTGCAGACGTTCACGGAGATGTTCGCCGAAATCCGGCCGCCCGGGGAAACGGCTCCGGCTCGGGAGGAGACGGCATGACGGTGACGGTTCGAGACTTGCGGCGCCGGATCCAGGCGGTTGAGCGCATCCGGCACGTGTCCAGCACGCTGCAGCACGCCGCGACGATTCGAATGGCACGGCTTCGCGAGCAGCTTGCGGCAGCCGAGCCGTACCGCACGGCTCTGGAATCGATCGCCGGCGCCTGCCTGGCGCGCACCGGCGACGGGACACACCGGCTGCTCGCGGTTCGCGAGCGGGGCCCGGAATGCCTGCTGGTCTTCGGCGCGGAAAAGGCGCTGTGCGGGTCGTTCAATCTGTACCTGATCATGAAGCTGGAGAACGCGCTTCGCGAGCGGGATGCCGGCGCCGTGCGGCTGTGGGTCGTGGGCAAAGCGATGCGCGACCGCCTCAGGGGGCGCGGGCACCGCGTGGACCGGTTCTTTCATCAGCCGCAGGGCGACCGGCGGTTCGACGCGCTCCGCGCGATTGCCGCCGAGACGATCGAAAGCTTCCTCAACGGCCGCCACGCGCGGCTCAACGTGCTGTACAGCCGCTCCCAGTCCGGGCTGCGCCAGGAGCCGACGCTCGAGCCCGTTCTGCCCGTAAGCCTGGCGCCCGCACAGGCCGGCGCCGAGCCCGCCGCCGGCCAGACCCTGTACGAACCGGAAGCGGGCCGGCTGTTGGACCGCGTGCTGCCGGAACTGGCGCACGCGCGGCTCTGCGCGGCGTTCTTCAACAGCGCCGCGGCCGAACAGGCGGCACGGCAAGCCAGCATGGGGAGCGCGGCGGAGAACGCCGGGAACATGGCCGATGAGTTGACGCTGGCCTTGAACCGCGTCCGCCAGGAAAGCATTACGGGCGAAATCCGGGACATCGCGCTCGGGAGCACGCAGACATGGCAACAGGTCGGGTAATCCACGTTGTCGGGCCGGTCGTGGACGTCGAGTTCTTCGGCGACCGTCTGCCGGCGCTGCGCAACGCGCTGCGCATCACGCGCGAGGACGCGCCGCCGCTGTACATGGAGGTCGCCGAACACATCGGCGGCAACGTCGTGCGCTGCTTCACGATGGCCGCCACACGCGGCCTGCGCCGCGGGCTCGACGCGGAGGATACCGGCGCCCCGATCACCGTGCCCGTCGGCGAGCAGTCCCTGGGCCGCGTGCTCGACCTACTCGGCCACCCGATCGACGGGGCGGGCCCCGTCAACAACATCCGGTTCCAGCCCATCCACAAGCCGGCGCCCACCTTCGACCAGCAGGCCCCGTCCCGGGAAGTCTTCGAGACCGGGATCAAGGCCGTCGATCTGCTGGTCCCCTTCCCCAGAGGCGGCAAGATCGGGCTGTTCGGCGGGGCCGGTGTCGGCAAGACGCTGCTGGTCATGGAGCTGATGCGCAATATCGCCACCGAGCACGGCGGTTACTCCGTCTTCGTCGGGGTCGGCGAACGCAGCCGCGAAGGCAACGAGATGTGGATCGAGATGAAGGAATCGGGCGTCATCCGCAACGCCGTGCTCGTGTTTGGCCAGATGAACGAACCGCCCGGCGCGCGCCTCCGCGTCGCGCTCTCCGGCCTGACCCAGGCCGAGTTCTTCCGCGACGACATGCGGCACGACGTGCTCCTGTTCATCGACAATATCTTCCGGTTCATCCAGGCCGGGGCCGAGGTCTCCGCCCTGCTCGGGCGCATGCCGTCCGCCGTCGGTTACCAACCGACGCTGGCCACGGAAATGGGCGCGCTCCAGGAACGGATCACCTCCACCACGCGCGCCGCCATCACCTCCGTGCAGGCCGTCTATGTGCCCGCCGACGACATCACCGATCCCGGGCCCGCCGCCGCCTTCGCGCACTTCGACGCCGTCACCGTGCTCGACCGCAAGATCGTCGAGACCGGCATCTACCCCGCCGTCGATCCGCTTTCGTCCACCTCCCGCATTCTGGACCCGGACGTCGTCGGCGACGAACACTACGACACGGCGCGCGAGGTGCAGCGCATCCTGCAGCGCTACCGCGATCTGCAGGATATCATCAAGATACTCGGGCTCGACGAACTTTCCGACGAAGACCGCGCCACCGTCCTGCGCGCGCGTCGGATCCAGAAGTTCCTCTCCCAGCCCAACTTCGTCGCCGAACAGTACACCGGGCTGAAGGGCGAGTTCGTGCCGATCCACGAAACGATCCGCGCCTTCCGCGAAATCGCCGAAGGCCGCCACGACAGCCTGCCGGAACAGGCCTTCCACATGGTCGGCACTATTGAGGATGCCGTGGAAAAGGGAGCCAGACTCAGAGCCGAGGCGCCGACGCCGAACGCCCAGCCCGAAGCCCACCCGGCATCGCAGGACAAGAAATCTTTGTCGTAAGCTTTGTCGAACTCCCCGCCGCTGCGGCGGGACACAGTGAGCACACGCGCCGGACTGTCAGCATGAACGGGCCCGCATTCCAACTTGCGATCGTGACGCCGTTTGCCAGGCCGCGCGCAATCGAGGCGATGTGCGTCAACGTGCCCGGCAGCGCGGGGCGGCTCGGCATCCTCGCCGGGCATCAGCCGCTCGTCGCCGCCGTGCAGGCGGGCCTCCTGCTCGTGACGACGCCGGCGGGCGAGCGGGAGACGTGGCAAATCGGCGAGGGATTCCTCAAGGTCGAGGCGCAAGGCGTCACGCTTCTCACGCGCCGGGCAACCCGCGCCGCGGACCTGCCCCCGGACGAAGCGCGCGCGTTGGCGGACGGCGCGCGTACCCTCGCCGCGACCCTGAGCGGATAGTGGAAGAACCGTCCCGGCTGTTCGTCCCGGCAGCACGGCATGCCGCGGGGCGCATCCGGGCCTTCGGCCCGGGGAAGCGGCGAGACGCCGCTTCTACTTTCGGGCCTCATTCCGCGGCTCATTTCTCCCCGGCCAGCGCCTCGGCGATGTTCAGCGCGTGGTCTTTGATGCGGCGGTAGGCGTTGAGCATGTCCGTATAGGCCAGGCTGGCCAGCGGCGAGGTGCGCTCGTCCTGGAAGCGGGCCAGGTGCCGCTCGCGGTAGTCGCGCACCATGTGCGTCACCGCATCGCCCCGGGTCCGTACCTTGCTGATCACTTCCGGGTGATTGTCCATCACGCCCTGGTGCACGAGCGTCACGACCTCCGCGACGTGGTCGTGAAGGCTCAGGCACTCCTCCCGCCCTTCGGTGCAAATGTCCAGCCCGGCGTTTCGGAGCCGCAGCTTCATCTTCAGCACGTTCACGATATAGTCGCTGATCGATTCGAACTCGTCGGCCATCCGGATCTGCATGCGCCCCTTGTCCAGCACGTCGTGCGGCACGCTGCCGGCCAGCAGGTTGCTGAGGAACTCGACGATCTCCTTCTGCATGATGTCCAGCACTTCCTCGCGATGGAAGACCTTCTTCTCCTTCGCCTCGTCTGTCTCGGCGCTCGTCAGGATTTCGCGCAGGTACCGCATCATCTTCAGGACCGCTTCGCCCATGCGCTGCACTTCGCAGTACGACTGCTGGATCCCGATCGCCGGGGTGTCGAGCATGCGCACGTCCAGGAAGGTCAGGTGCGGCTCCTCGCGGTGCGGTTTGTCGCGCGCGATCAGCTTGACCAGCCGCGCGAGCGCCCCCATCAGCGGCAGAAAGACGATCGTATTGGCGACGTTGAAGCCGGTATGCGCCATGGCGATGCCCTGCGTGATGTCGTCGAGCGGGGCGCCCCAGGCGGCCGGCGCGCCGATCGCGAAGCGCACCGCCCGCACGTACAGCGGGAAGACGGGAATGACGACCAGCACGCCGACCACGTTGAAAATCGTGTGCGCGTAGGCCGCGCGCCGCGCATTGGTCGTCGCGCCCAGCGAGGCGAGCAGCGCGGTGACGGTCGTCCCGATGTTCTGGCCCAGCACCAGCGCGGCGGCGGTCTCGAACCCGATCGCGCCCGTGCTCGCCAGCCCGATGGTGATGCCGATCGTGGCGGAGGAGGACTGCACGATCGCGGTCACAATCGAACCGACCAGCGCGCACTTCACGACGCCGAACAGCGAGCCCGGCGTGAACCGGTGGAACCACTCCACGAATTCGGGCATATCGCGCAAGGGCGCGAACCCGTCCTTCATCAGCTCCAGCCCGAAGAAGATCATGCCGATGCCCATGACCGTCATCGCCGAATAGCGGAGCCGCTCGCCCTTGCCGAACAGATAGAAGAAAGCCGCCAGCCCCAGCACGGGCAGTCCGTACGCTCCGACCTTGAGCACGAGGATCCAGGCGGTGACCGTCGTGCCGATGTTCGCGCCCAGAATCACCCCGATCGCCTGCATCAGCGTCATCAGCCCGGCATTCACGAACCCGACGACCATCACCGTCGTGACGGAGCTGGACTGAATCGTGGCCGTGACCGCAATGCCGATCGCGCAGGCCATGAACCGGTTGTTCGTCACCGCGCCGATCAGCCGCCGCAGCCTGGACCCGGCCACCGCCTGCATCCCTTCCGACATGTTCTTCATGCCGAGCAGAAAGATGCCGAGCCCCCCGGCCACGCGGGGCAGCATCTCAAACAGGAGTGCTCCATTCATGGTGTTTGGTGGCCGTGCGGCGGCCGGGCCGCCCGCACGTCACTTCTCGCCGGCCACCGCCTCGGCGATGTTCAGCGCATGGTCCCTGATCCGGCGATAGGAGTTGAGCATGTCCGTGAAAACCAGGCTCACCAGCGGCGAGCTCTCGTCGTTCGCGAGCCGCGTGAGATGTTGATCCCGGTACTCCTTCACGAAATGGGTAATCATGTCGCCGTGCGTTCTGGCCTTCGTGACGATCTCGCCGAAGTCGTCCCGTACGGCGTTGTCGACCATCACCATGTACTCCGCCACACGGTCGTGCAGGGCCAGAATCTCCGTCCGGCCCTGAGTGGAAAGCCTCAGATTGGCCTTTCGCAGGCGCAGGTGCAGCTTCAAAATGTTCACAATGTAGTCGCTGATCGACTCGTACTCATCGGCCATGCGCAGCTGAATACGGCCCCGGTTCATGACATCGTGCGACACGCTGCCGGCCAGCAAATTGCTGAGGAACTCGACCACTTCCTTCTGCACCGTGTCGAGGACCTCCTCCCGATGGAAAACCTTCTTCTCCTTCTGCTCGTCGACATCCGGGCTCGTCATGATGTCTTTGAGATAGCCCATCATCTTCTGCGTCCCTTCGGCCATGCGCACGATTTCGTTGTGCGACTCGTGAATCCCGATCGCCGGCGTGTCGAGCATGCGCACGTCCAGATACGTCAGGTGCGGCACCTCGCGAGCCGCCTTGTCCGGCCAAATTCGAGGCAGCACCCGGGCCAGGAAGGGAACAAACGGAAGGAACAAGGCGACGTTGATGATGTTGAAACCGGTATGAAAACAGGCAATGGCCTGCTTCACGGGAGGCAGAGCCTCGTTGCCATTGACCATCGCGGGCGCGCCGCCGTTCAAACCGAACCAGTCTATGAGCCACGCCACCAGGAATGGCAGCAACGGAATGGCCCAGAGCCCGCCGACGACCTTCACCAATATGTGGGCGTAGGCCGCGCGCTTGGCGTTGGTCGAAGCGCCCAGGCTGGCCAGGTACGCCGTGATCGTCGTGCCGATGTTCTCACCCACCACCAAAGCCAGAGCCGTCCCGAACGGAATCACACCCTCGCCGGCCAGCACCATCGTAATGCCGACCGTGGCGGAGGATGACTGCACGATCGCGGTAAGCGAGGCGCCCACCAGCACACACTTGATGATCCCCCAGTAGCTGTCCGCGGAGAACTTCGTGAACCAGGTCTGGAACTCCGGCAGCGTTCGCAAGGGTTGGACCCCGTTCTTCATCAGCAGCAGCCCGAAGAACACCATCCCCAACCCCATGCACATCATCGACGCATAGCGAACCCGCTCGTTCTTCGAGAACAGGAAGAAGAAGCCCGAGATGCCCAGAACGGGCAAGCCCAGCTCCAGGATGTTAAGCGCGACGATCCAGGCCGTGATCGTCGTGCCGATGGCGGCGCCCAGGATCACTCCGATCGACTGGCGCAGCGTCATGAAACCGGCGTTCACCAGCCCGACAACCATCACCGTCGTCACCGAACTGGACTGGATCAAACACGTGACGCTCGTGCCCACCCCGCACGCGACCAGGCGGTTGTCCGTCACCGAGGCGATCAGCTTGCGGAGCCGCTCGCCCGCCACCGCCTGCATCCCCTCGGACATGTTCTTCATGCCAAGCAAGAAGACGCTCAGCCCCCCGATCAGGTAGGAAAGCATTTCGAACGCCATTCTGCAGGTCATGAACCGTTCTCCAAGCAGAGCAAACGTGACTTAGCGCACCCTTGAGTTCACCGTGGAATCCCCCGCCGCCCCCGCCATCCCTGTTTCTTAACAGAATCCTAACCGAACGGCAACAAGAACCTAACACGCCCAGGCATTTCTCATTCTGACATCACTTTCCCGGGCGGGGTGGGACCCGACCATCCACACGGGAACGAAATGGGCCGCTTGGGACACTGGAGGGACGGCGTACACGCCGACCCCTCGCCAATGGCAGGTCATCATGCGAATTGTGGAACACGCCCCGGTCGCACGGGCGCACCCCATTCCCGCGGCCGGCACCTCTTGCCCGGCGGCAGGCTGCGCAGGCCCGTTTACTTCTCGCCGGCAAGCGCTTCAGCGATGTTCAACGCATGATCTTTGATCCGGCGGTAGCAGGTCAGCATGTCGGTGTAAATCAGACTGCTGAGCGGGTTGGAATGTTCCGAAGCGAAGTGTTGAAGATGGCTCTCCCGGTACTCCCGCACGAAATGCGAGATGGCGTCGCCCCGGGTTCGGGCTTTGCTGAGCACCTCCCGGTGGCGCTCACGCACCGCGGTAGAGATCATCGCCACGTACTCCCCCACCCGCTTGTGAAGGTCCATCACCTCTTCCACTTCGTTCGGGCATAGTGAGAGATTCGCTTTGCGCATCTTGATGTGCAGCTTCAGGATGCTGACGACATAGTCGCTCACCGACTCGTATTCGTCCGCCATCCGAAGCTGATGCCGGGCCTCCTCCATCACGTCGTGGGGCACACTGCCCGAGAGGAGATGGCTGAGGAACTCGACAATCTCCTTCTGCATGACGTCGAGCACCTCCTCCCGGTGGAACACTTTTCGCTCCACAGCCTCGTCCGGCTGCGCGCTCCGCATGATATCGCCAAGATAGCCGAACATCTTCCCGACCCCGTCGGCCATGCGGATGATCTCGTCGTAGGACTGCTCGATCCCGAGCGCGGGTGTGTCCAGCATGCGGACGTCGAGGTAGGTGAGGTGGGGCACTTCACCCCCCTCCTTCTCAGGCGCCAGCCGCGACACGATCCGGGCCAGCACCGCCATGAGCGGCAGAAAGAGCAGCGTATTCACCACATTGAATCCGGAGTGCGCCAGGGCGATGCCCTTGGTCATATCCGGCAACTCGGCGCCGGACTCTACACCGAGCACCGTCTCGATCAGGTTCAGATACCAGGGAAAGAGCAGGGCGATCCAGATGACGCCCAGCGTGTTGAAAATCGTATGGGCATAGGCGGCGCGGCGCGCGTTCGTGTTCGCTCCGATCGATGCCAGCAGAGCCGTCACCGTGGTGCCGATGTTCTGGCCCAGCACGAGCGCAACGGCCGTATCAAACCGGATCACACCCGTCGTGGCCAGCGCCATCGTGATGCCGACCGTCGCCGAAGAGGACTGCACCACGGCCGTCACCGCACAGCCGACCAACACGCACTTCCAGATCCCGAAGAAACTGTCCGGCCTGAACGCGGAAAACCAGGCGATGAACTCCGGCATCGTTCGCAACGGTTTGAACCCGTCGCTCATCAGTTCCAGGCCGAAGAACACCATGCCGATGCCCATTGTCGCCATGGCCGAATAGCGAACGCGCTCGCTCCTGGCGAACAGGAAGAAGAACGCGGCCAAGCCAAGAATGGGCAGTCCGTACTTGCCGATCTTCAGGACAAGAATCCAGGCCGTGACCGTGGTGCCGATATTCGCGCCCAGAATCACGCCGATCGCCTGCATCAGCGTCATCAGCCCGCTGTTCACCAGACCGACCACCAGCACCGTCGTCACGGAACTCGACTGAATCACGCTGGTGACGAACACCCCGACGAGGCATGCCGCGAAACGATTGTTCGTGACGGCCCCGATCACCTTGCGCAACCGCTCGCCCGCAACAGCTTGCATCCCTTCGGACATGTTCTTCATGCCCAGAAGGAATATCCCCAACCCGCCCATGACCTTGAAGATGATTTCCAGCAGAATATGTGAAGACCCCGCGGACATGCTCCGCCCCCCCCGTGCATGCGCGGACTATGAACGTCGTCCGTTAGATCCATGTTAGGAATCCGTTAGTATTTCGTCAGACCCGCCAACGCGGATACGTACGGCCGGCTGATGCGCCACACAGCCGACTCCTAACAGATTCCTAACCTCCACTTCATACGCGCTTAACCTGAACGGCTCACAATGGGTTTGAAGAGAAGGAGCATGATCGAATCGGGGAGGAAGAGAACATGAGTGCAAGTGTCACCGCTCTGGCTATTGCCGCACTTGCCTGCTCGGCAGCGAGCGCCTGGGGAATCCGGCGTCTATTCAAGTGGCGCCGCCACTTCGAGGGCGCGGACGACCTCTGGGCGACCCCGCACCTGTGGGGCATCCGCGACCCGATGCTGAACCGGGTGACCGAAGCGCTGCGCCGCAGCCGCAGGGATGCGGCTTCCGTCCGGACCGAATGCAGACCGGACAGGGGCAGGAGGGGCATCGTCCGAGACCCAAGCAGGCCCGGCCTCCTTGACTGCGTGTCGACACATCCGGAAGCGACGGTGTAGGCCCTCGTGTCCTGTCTCGCAAATAGGCTTGCAAGCCTATTTGCGAGACAGGACACGAGCCAGGCCCGCTCAGAAGCCGTATCCCGGCCAGAGGGGCCGACACGGCGGGACTGACCGGCCATCGCAAATCGCCTTTGACCAACCGGCATCTTCTTCCCCGCAACCGGTGTGGGCGAGCCCGCCCGCCTGTCACAGAAAGTGTTCGACATCCCGACACGGAGTGCACACAATGACAGCTCGGCGACGAACACGGCGCCCGGACGCCACCCCGGACAGGCAGGCCTCGGATCCCATGGCCAGAGAACGGATACTTGTGGTCGAAGACGACGAGGACATCCTCGAACTCATCTCCTACAACCTCTCCCGGGAAAACTACTCGGTGACGAAGGCCGAATCCGGGGAAGACGCGCTGGAGGCCGTCTCGGCGCGGGCGCCCGATCTGATCCTGCTCGATCTGATGCTGCCGGAACTCGACGGGCTGGAGGTGTGCAGGCGTCTGAAGGCGAACGGTCGGACGCGGCCTATCCCGATCGTTATCGTTTCCGCGAAGGGTGAGGAGCCGGAGGTCGTCGCCGGGCTGGAACTCGGGGCTGACGATTACATCACGAAGCCGTTCCGGCCGAAAGAACTGGTGGCTCGCGTCCGGGCCGTGCTGCGGCGCGGCTCAACCGTCCGGCTCGAAGCGGAGACGGTCCTCGCCGTCGCGGACTTGCATATCGATCCGAAACGCCGCGAAGTGCGCCTGAAAGGCAAGCCTGTGGAGCTGACCTACACCGAATTCCAGATTCTCCAGTTCCTGGCCCAGCGTCCCGGCTGGGTGTTCACGCGCTCCCAGATTGTGGACGCGGTGCGGGGCGAGAACTACGCCGTGACGGACCGCTCGGTCGATGTCCAGATCGTCGGCCTGCGCAAGAAGCTGGGGAAGGCCAGTGGCTACATCGAGACCGTACGGGGCATCGGATATCGGTTCAAGGACGAAAGCCCGTGAAGAAGCGGCGGCTCATCTGGCAACTGTACCCCTCCTATCTGGTCGTCATTGCGGTTTCACTGGGCGCGACCGCGTGGTACATCTCCCGGTCCATCCGGGTGTTCCACTACGCGCAGGCGGAAAAGGCACTGGACTCCGCCGCCTTCCTGGTCGCCGAGCACCTGAAGACCCCGGAACGGCTCCCGGCGCTCGACCCGCACGGCGCGGCCGAGGCGCACGCGGGAATCGACTCGTTGTGCAAATCGCTCGGCGCGGCATGCGGCTACCGCGTCACGGTGGTCCTTCCCTCCGGGCAGGTGCTGGGCGATTCGGAGAAGAACCCGGGCCAGATGGAGAATCATGCGGATCGCCCGGAAATCGCGACGGCGCTCCACGGCCGGGCGGGCGTGGCCATTCACTACAGCCGCACCCTGCGCATGCACATGATGTACGTCGCCGTCCCCGTGCAGGCCGGCAGCCGCACGGCGGCCATCGTGCGCACGTCGCTGTCGTTGGCGGATATCGATGCCGCGGTGCATAATATGCGAAAGCGACTGGCCGCCGCCGGCATGGTCATCGCCTGCGTGGCCGCCGCCATGAGCGTCGTCGTCTCGCGACGGATCAGCCGGCCGATCGAGAACATCCGCCGGGGCGCGGAAGCGTTCGGGCGCGGCGAGCTGCAGAGCCGATTGCCGCCGGCCCGCGTGGCGGAGCTCGACATACTGGCCAACACGCTCAACCGCATGGCCAATCAGCTCAACGCCAGAATCAACACCATTACCGAACAGCGCGACGAGCAGAACGCGCTGCTGGCCTGCATGATCGAGGGCGTGGTTGCCGTGGATAACGAGAAGCGCCTCATCAAGATGAACGAGGCCGCGGAACAGTTCTTCCACGTGCGCGCGGCCGACGCCGCGGGAAAGGCAGTCGGCGCGGTCATCCGAAATGCCCTTCTGCTCCGCATCATCGACGACGCCCTCGAAGCCGCCGGCCCCATCGAAGGCGATGTCCCTCTGCCCGACACCGACCGCCGCTTGCAGGCGCACGGCACGGCGCTGCACGGCGCCGCCGGGCAGCGGATCGGAGCGCTCGTTGTCCTGAACGACGTCACCCGCCTGCGCCGCCTGGAAACCGTACGCCGCGATTTTGTCGCCAACGTCTCCCACGAATTGAAAACGCCGATCACCTCGATCAAAGGCTTCGCGGAGACTCTGCTCGACGGCGCGGCCGCCAACGCACAGGATCTGGACCGCTTCCTGAAGATCATCGCCAAGCAGGCGAACAGGCTGCAATCCATCATCGAAGACCTGCTCACGCTCTCCAGCCTCGAGGATGTGGCGGAAAAGCACGACGTGGAGCTGCAGAGGGGCCGGGTCGACAACGTAGTCGAGAACGCCATCCAATCGTGCCAGACCTCGGCCGAAGCGAGGGGCATGCAACTGCGGACGCATTGCGAGGGCGCGCTTGTGGCGAATCTGAATATTCAGCTGTTCGAGCAGGCGGTAGCCAACCTGATCGACAACTCGATCAAGTACGGCGAGGCCGGCACGGCCGTTGAGGTCAGCGCCCGGGAACGCGACGGGGAGATCGCCATCCTGGTCCGGGACGAGGGGCCCGGCATCGCCGGCGAACATCTGCCGCGGCTGTTCGAACGCTTCTACCGCGTGGACAAGAGCCGCAGCCGCAAGCTGGGCGGCACCGGCCTGGGCCTGGCGATCGTAAAGCGCATCGTGCTGGCCCACGGCGGCCGCGTCAGCGTCGAGAGCACGCTGGGGAAAGGCTCCACCTTCTCCATCTTCCTGCCGCGCGCGTGAGCCGCCCGCCAGGGCCCGTCTACGCTCTGGGGATGCTGACGGAGAAGGTACTGCCCTTGCCCAGCGTGCTCTCGACGGCCACTTGCCCCTCGTGCGCCTGAACGATATGCTTGACGATGGAGAGGCCAAGGCCGGTGCCGCCCAGTTCCCGGCTGCGAGCCTTGTCCACGCGGTAGAACCGCTCGAAGATGCGGTCCAGATCCTTCGCCGGAATGCCGATCCCCGTGTCGGCCACACGGATACGCACAAACTGCGCGTCCGATTCCGCCGATACCGTCACCGTGCCGCCCGCCGGCGTGTACTTCACGGCGTTGTCCAGCAGATTCAGCAACACCTGCGACATGCGGTCCTCGTCCGCCCGGATCGCGGGCAGTTCGGCGGGGATTTCGCTGCGCAGGACCAAGCCCTTCTCGCCGGCCGCCGGCCGCAAGACCTGAAAGAGCCGCGCCACGAGCGTCTGCACGGAGCTGGGCTCGAGTTGCATGCGCGCTTCGCCCGACTCCAGGCCGGCGAGCCGCAGCAGATCGTCGATCAGCGCCGCAAGCCGCCGCGAGCTGGCCGCGATCGTGGCCACGAATTCCTTCGCGTTCGCCGCGTCCGCGAGCGCGCCGTCCAGCAGCGTCTCGGCATAGCCGCGAATGTTCGTCACCGGCGTGCGCAACTCGTGCGCCACGTTCGCCACGAAGTCGCGGCGCACCCGCTCCAGCCGCCGGAGTTCCGTCACGTCGTGGAACACAAGCACGGCGCCCTCCACCGTCCCGTCGCGCAGCACGGGCGCCGCATGCACCAGCAGCGTTCGCTCCACCGGCAAGAGAATACCGATCTCTTCGGAAGCCACCCCCTCGCGCATGGCCAACACCCGGTCCGCAATGGCGCCGATCTCCCTGTTGCGAATCACCTCCATGGGCTGCTTCCCGCTCGTATCCCCCTCCACGAACAGGGCCCTGCGCAAAGCCCGGTTCATCAGCACGACCGATCCGCCCGCATCGAGAACCATGACGCCCTCGAACATGCTCAGCAGAACCGCTTCCAGGTGGGAGCGCCCCGAGCTGACTTCGGCGATTTGGCGCTGGATCTCCTCCGACATGTGGTTCACGGCCGAGGCCAGATCGCCGACTTCGTCGTCCGCCGGCGCAACGGCCCGCTGGGTGAAATCGCCTTCAGCCACCCGGTTCGCGATGGCGGCCAGCCGCTTCATCGGCCGCGAAATGCGCACCGCAACCGCGTGGCCGAGCAAGAGCGTCGCCACAAATGCCGCCAACAGCGAAGCGCCAAGCAGGGCCTTGAGCCGGCTCGATATCTGCTCGATCTCCGAAAGCGGCATGGCCAGCCGCACGACGCCACGCGGCTCGTCCCCGCCGAATGGATGGGCCACATACAGGAGGTTGCGTTGAATCGTGTCGCTGAACCGCCGGCCTTCGCCGCCGCCGTTCGCCAGTGCCGCCTGTATCTCGGGCCGGTGCAGATGGTTTTCAACCTGCCGGAGCCCGGCGGCATCCAGTTCCGAGTCGCCGCGGACCGTGCCATCGAGCCCGACGATCGTGACCCGGACCTCCAACGCCTGCCCGATCTGATCGGCAAATGCGTCGAACGCGGACTCCGCAGCCCCGTACGCCAGGTGGCCCGTCAACAGGGTCGCGGCCAGCGCCGTGTCTTTGTGGAGGTCGGCCCGAATCCGCCTGTAGGTGTGCTCGCGCAGGCTCCTGTTGAGGTACAGGTACGCCCCACAAAGCACACAGGCTACCACGGCGCCGAATGCCAGCGTAATCTTGTGGTGTAGGCCAATCCTCATCCGTCCCCCTCACGCACCCGGTACCCGACCCCTCTGACGGTCTCAATCCGGGCGCCGGCAGCCCCCAGCTTCTGTCTCAACCGCTTCACGTGCGTGTCAACCGTTCGGGTCGTCACCTCGCCGTACACGTCCCACACGTCTTCGAGCAGCCTGTCCCGGGTCTGCACGCGGCCGATCCGCGCCATCAGCGTGACAAGCAGCTTGAATTCCAGCGCGGTCAGATCGATCGGCATGCCGCCCGCCGTCACACGGTGCCCGGCGACCGCCACCTCGATCCCGCCCGCGCGCAGCACATCCTTGCCCGCAACCTGCCTCACCTGCCGCCTGAGAATCGCCTTGACCCGCAGCACCAGCTCGCGCGGACTGAACGGTTTGGTCACGTAGTCATCCGCGCCGAGTTCGAACCCGACGATCCTGTCCACCTCTTCGCCCTTCGCCGTCAGCATCAGCACGGGCAGGTCCGCGAGACGCTCGCTCTGCTTGATGCGGCGGCATACGTCCAGCCCGTCGATTTCGGGCAGCATCAGGTCGAGTACGATCAGGTCGACCCGCTCACGGCTCAACAGATCCAGAGCGGCTTCACCCGTGCCGGCTTCCACCGTCGCAAAGCCCGACTTCTCCAGATTGTACCGGACCAGCCGCGCGATGTCCCGGTCATCCTCCACGATCAAGATCTTGCGCTTGGGCATGAGTCCTGCCCCACGTTCATTCTCCGGCCACGCGCCGACCTTCCGCCGGCTCTGCTGAGTGTACGTCGCCCCGTCGAAGAGAGGCAAGCCGATATGACCCCTTGGCCGCCACAGGAGAATTTACGCAGGGTTCACCGGGCTGTCACGCAATTGTCACATTCAATCGCTAGGATACTAGGGAGAAAAAAGACGGACGGACCGTGCGGTGCAGAGGCAACGAAAGAGGCAAGCCGGGTGCGGGAACTGACGGGAGGAACAAGGAGTCACCACATGAACGTGAAGATCGGAACGTGCTGGATCGTGGTCGGGTTGGCGGCAGGGGCGGTGCCGTTCCTTGCCGGATGCGGGAACAGGGGCCAGACGTCCACGCCCAAACCCAAGACGGTCGCCATCCAGAACTGCGGTTCGGACACAATGGTGAACCTGGCGCAGATGTGGTCCGAGGCCTACAAGAAAGCCGCACCCGACGTCTCCGTCGAAGTGGGCGGCGGCGGCTCCGGCGTCGGTATCCGCGATCTGATGCAGGGCATCGTGGACATCGCAAATGCCAGCCGGAAGATGAAAGAGTCGGAACGGGCACAGACCAAGAAGAACACGGGCAAAGAGCCGGTCGAGTGGATCGTCGGCTACGACGCGATGGCGATCTATGTACACAAGGACAATCCCGTGAAGCAGCTTTCGATCGAGCAGTTGGCGCGCATCTACGGCGAAGGCGGCGACGTCGACAAGTGGTCGCAGCTCGGGATCGACATGAAGACGATCGGCGCCAGCGACGAAATCGTGCGCGTCAGCCGCCAGAACAGTTCCGGCACGTACTTTTTCTTCCGGGAACACGTGCTCGACAAGAAGGATTTCAAACTCGGCTCGCGCGACATGTCCGGCTCCAAGGATGTGGTGGAACTTGTCGGACGCACGCCGGGCGCAATCGGCTACAGCGGGATGGGTTACAGGACCGACGAGGTCAAGTTCGTGCCGATCGTGGGCAAAGACGGCAGCGCGTACGAACCCAGCCTCGCGAATGTCGTGGCGGGCACCTATTCGTTGGCGCGCCCGCTGCACATGTACACGCTCGGGCAGCCGACGGGCCACATCAAGAAGTACATCGATTGGGTCCTGTCGGCTGACGGCCAGGCCATCGTGAAGGATTCCGGCTACGTCCCGGTAGCCGCGGCCGAGGGAAAGTGAGCGCACAGGCATTGCAGGAGGGGGCCGTGCAGGAGGCTGCCGGGAAGGCCTTTCCGCGACAGTCCGCCGCCGCGCCGTACGCCGCCGCGGACGCTCTGAAGCCGGAGGCGCCGCAGTCCGAACCGGTTCCGGCTCGCCCGCAAGGCGCGCCGCCCGCGTTCCGGCGCGCTCCGTGGCGGCGGTTCCTCTCCATGCTGAGCGAACGGACGATGCTGAGCCTGATCTTCCTGTGCGGGATCAGCTCCATTGTGTTCGTATTCGGGATCTTCTTCTTCATCTTTCGCGAGGGGTTCCCCTTCCTGCGCGACGAGTTCAGTGTGCGGGGCTTTCTGCTCAGCCCGGAGTGGTATCCAACATCCGAACTGAACAAGCGCTACGGCATTCTGGCGCTGATCGCGGGCACGGGCAGTGTGACGATCGTCTCGATGCTCGTCGCCGTGCCGTCCGGGCTGGGCACGGCGCTGTTCATCGCCATGTTCTGCGGGCGCCGGCTCAAGGAGACGCTCAAAGTCGTGGTCGAGCTGCTCGCGGCGATCCCGTCCGTCGTCTGGGGGTTCGTCGGGCTCATGGTCGTCAATCCGCTCGTCATCAACTGGACCGGCGCGCCGGTCGGACTGAACGTGCTGAATGCCGGGGTGGTCGTGGGGCTGATGAGCGTGCCGATCATCGTCTCGATCGCGGAGGACGCCATCCGCGCCGTGCCCGACACCTACCTCGAAGCCGGTCTCGCCTTGGGCGCGACCCGCTGGCAACTCGTCTACAAAGTCATCCTGCCCGCGGGCAAGAGCGGGCTGCTCGCCGCCGCCCTGCTCGGGGTCGGCCGCGCGGTCGGCGAGACGATGGCCGTGCTGATGGCCACCGGGCACGCCATCAACGTGCCCTTCGACGGCCGCTTCCCGTTTCTGCACGTGCTCGAATCGGTCCGAACGCTGACCGCCACCATCGCCGCCGAACTGGGCGAAGCGCCGCGCCTGGACGCGCTGAGCGACGGCTCGTACCCGATCGAGGCGCGGCATTACCAGGCGCTGTTCGTCATCGGGATTGTGCTGTTCGCCATCACCTTTGTGGTCAATCTGTCCGCGGATCTGATCGTACGCGGGATCCGCAGGAAGGACTAGCGATGAGGCCCGTTCATCCCGGCGATGCGGCGGCACCGGCGGCGAATGCCGCACCCGCATTCGTCGCGACCCGCCACACGCGCAAGAAGCGGCGGACCGAGCAGGCGGTGGCCGTGCTGTTCGGCGCGATGGCGGTGGCCATCCTCGTGCCGCTGGTGCTGATCCTCGCCTGCCTCGTGGCGCGGGCCTGGCCGTCGCTGAGCTGGAAGTTCCTCACAGGCCTGCCGGAACGCGGGATGCGCGACGGCGGGATCTGGCCGGCGTTGGTCGGTACGCTCTACCTTGTCGTGTTCTCGCGGCTGGTTTCCACGCCGATCGGCGTGCTGGCCGGGATCTATCTGAACGAATTCGCGCGTGACAACTGGTTCACGCGCGTGGTCAACCTGGCCGTCGTCAACCTCGCCGGCGTGCCGAGCATCGTGCACGGGCTGTTCGGGGTGGGCGCCTTCGTCGTCTTCGCCGGGATCGGCAAATCGGTGCTCGCCGCCGCGCTGACGCTCGGGATCATGACGCTGCCCGTGACGATCGTCGCCACCAAAGAAGCGCTCGGGGCCGTCCCGATGGCCTTCCGCACCGCCTGCTGGAACCTCGGCGCATCGAAATGGCAGACAATCCGCACCATCGTGCTGCCCAATTCCCTCAGCGGCATTCTCACCGGCGTGATCCTCGAGGTCTGCCGCGCCGCGGGCGAGACGGCGCCGGTCATGTTCACCGGCGCCGTCTTCTACAAGGCGTTTTCCCAGTGGGGTTTCTTCCTGTACAGCCCCAAGGAGCAGTGCATGGCACTTTCCTACCACCTGCACACCGTCGCCACCCAGGTCCAGGGCGTTCCCGAGTCCATGATGTATGCCACCGCCGTCGTGCTCGTCGGATTCGTACTCGTTTTCAACAGCTTTGCCGTCGTGCTGCGCATGCGCATGCGCGCGAAGAAGAAATGGTGATTCCGCATGACCGAGCGCGCCAAAATCGAAATCCGGGACCTCGCCGTGCGGTACGGAGCCAAGCCGGCGCTCAAGGGCGTGTCGATGTCGATCCCCGCGAACAAAGTGTTCGCCGTGATCGGCCCGGCCAACTCCGGCAAGACGACCCTGCTCAAATGCATCAACCGCACCATCGAACTCAGCCCGGAGGCGCGAACAAGCGGAACGATCCGCGTGGACGGCGAAGACACCGCGCGCATGCGCAGCTTGTACGACCTCAGGCGGCGGATCGGAATGGTGTTTCCGCTGCCCGTCGGCCTGCCGCTTTCGATCTACGACAACGTTGCCTACGCCCCGCGCATGGCGGGCGTGCGCAAGCGGTCCGTCCTGGACGAAATCGTCGAGCGCTGCCTGCGCCAGGCGGCGCTCTGGGACGAGGTCAAGGACCGGCTCCGCGCCCTGGGTTCCATGCTCTCCGGCGGTCAGCAGCAGCGGCTCACTATCGCCCGCGCCCTGTCGCATTCGCCCGAAATCCTCTGCCTGGACGAGTTTTCGATCGCAATCGACCCGGTGACGACCATGCGCATCGAAGACGTGCTCGTCCAGCTCAAGGCGCAAGTGACCATCCTGCTCGTCACCAACCTCGTCCAGCAGGCGCGCCGGCTCAGCGACGTCACCTGCTTCCTCAACAAGGGCGCCGTGGTGCAGATCGGACCGACCGACCTCATCTTCTCCGAGAACCCGGGCAACCAGACAACTTACGACTATGTGCACGGGGTCTTCGGATAGCCGGGCGCGGGGAGACCGCACATGACGAATGCCGCGACAACCGCCCAGTATGGGGTCGAGACCAGCGAACTCAACCTCTGGTATGCCGATTTCCAAGCGCTGAAAGATGTCACCTGCCGGATCAAGCCCGGCATCATCACCTCGCTGATCGGGCCGTCCGGCTGCGGCAAGACGACGCTGTTGCGCTGCTTCAACCGCATGAACGAACGGTTCGGCTATGTCACGACGACCGGCGAGATCAAGATCCGCGGCAAGAACATCTACGATGCCGACGTCTCGCTCGTCGAACTGCGCAAGGCTGTCGGTATGGTCTTTCAGCGGCCCAACCCGCTCCCGCTCTCGGTCTACGACAATATCCTCTTCGGCCTCCGCATCCACACACCGCGACGCCGGCGCAGCAGGCGCGAGGAGGCCGAAGCCGTCGAAAAGGCGCTGACGGAAGTCTTCCTTTTCGATGCCGTCAAGGACAAGCTGCACAGGAAAGCCACGAGCCTTCAGATCGAACAGCAGCAGAAGCTTTGTATCGCGCGGCTGCTGCCCCTCAAGCCGGACGTGCTGCTCATGGACGAACCGTGCTCCGCGCTCGACGCGGAGGGTACCGAGGCGGTCGAAGACCTGTTGCGGACGCTGCGGGAACGCTATACCCTTATCATCGTCACCCACAATATGGCGCAGGCACGCCGCATCAGCGATGAATGCATCTTCATGCTCATGGGCGAGCTGATCGAGCACGGCCAGACGGCCGACATGTTTGTCAAGCCAACCCACAAGCGCACGGAAGAATATATCGAAGGACGGTACGGCTAGGCCGTGTGGCCCGCTTGCGTAAGGAGTACGGAAATGCCGCGGCAATTCGACGAAGGGCTGAACGAACTGAAGAGACGCCTGCTGACCATGGGGGCGATCGCCGAGGAAATGGTCCACGGCATAATCGCCACACTCGTGGATCGCGACGTGCACCTGCTGGAAAAGATCGAAACCAGCGAACTGGAGCTGGACCGGTTCCAGAAGGAGATCGACGACGAAACCGTCAGACTGATCAGCGTGTACACCCCCGTTGCCAAGGACCTGCGGCTCCTGCTGATGACCGCACGCCTCAATGCGGAACTGGAACGGATCGGCGACCAGACGTTCAATATCCTGAAGGTGTTCGTGACCCTCCTGGAACAAGGGCCGCTCGATCCGCTGCTCGATCTGCCGCGCATGGCCGGCATCGTCGAGGAAATGGTGCACCGCGCGCTGAACGCGTTCGTCGACGGTTCGGAACGGGAGGCCATGAAGGTCATTGCCATGGATGACCGGGTGGATAACCTGAACGACGAGATCTTCAACGAACTCGTCGCGCGCATGCACGCCGACCCCGCCTGCGTCAGCCGCGCGCTCGGCCTGATCCTCGTCGCACGCGCGTTCGAACGCATCGCCGACCACGCCGTGAACATCGCCGAGGACACCGTCTACGCCGCCAGGGGCCAGGATATCCGCCATCCCGAAGCCGATGAACCCGCCCCGTAGCGACCGCCGGCGCAAATCCGTCAAGGCGAGCGCTGCCCGCCACACAAGCAGGCCGGGCCTGATCTGAAACTTGAAAGTAGAAGCGGCGTCTCGCCGCTTTCAACGGGCCGAGGGCCCGGGCCCCCGGCTGCAAGGAGTGCAGCCGGGGCGAAGAGCCGAGCCGCCGTCGCCCTGCGGGCTATGGCGAGCCAGGGACGGCTCTTCTACTATGGGCAACACGGCCCCAGACAAAGTCTCCACCTCGTCATATCCGGCGTGGCGCCGCGCGCCGGGGGGCTTGCCAGCCTGGCGAAGGGGGATCCCCGTGCGGCCTCATCAATTCTCGAGCCACACCAGGCCGCGGTAGTACGTCTGGGTCCCGCCGCCCCCGTCCAGAAACGTCACCGTCTGGCCGGCGCCGGCGATGTCCGCATAACCCGCGGGCGGCGCCCAACTCGGTTCGTCGGCAGGATCAGCCGTGCGCTGCAACGCATAGTGCCGGCTGTACCCGGCATAGCCCGTGCCGGAAACGGGGATCGTCGGGAATGTCACGAGCACCTGCCCGTTCGATTGGCCGACAGCCACGGCGAAGTAGCTGCGGCCACCCGCCGCCGCGTCGGTGCCCGCAATGAACTCGGCGATGTTCGACACGCCGTCCCCGTCGAAATCGCCGTTTGCGGAACCGCTCGGCGCATTCGTCGTGCCGAATACGGCCACCTCCCAGCCGTCGGAGAGGCCGTCGCCGTCCGAGTCGCCGGTCGCCCCCGAGAATTCGACATGGAGCAGTGGCGCACCGGAGGGATCGCCCTCGTACGCTTCCGCCACGCGCAGGCCCGTGCCCGTAATCAACAGAACCAGCGCGTTGCCGCTCAACCAGCCCGGCCGGTTCACCACCTCCTGAACGACGGGCGAGAGGTCCGGCGTGCGCTGCGCGGCGCCGGCCGCCCCGACCGCGTCCCAGGCCGCGGGACTCCACGCGACGGATGCGCGCGTCGTCACGCGCGCGTCCAATTCGCACGCAACACCCTTGAACGCACGGGCGTCGTCGGAGTCTTCGCCATGAATCGTGAGGACCGCGCCTTCCGCACTCGTTTCGTCCACCTTGAACTGCACGTACGCCGTCCTGATCGAAGCCCCGTTTCGGATGTTCACCCCGCCGAAACGCAGGCCGATCGTCTGCAGGCCCGACTCACCCTCCGTCAGTTCCAGATCGCTGCTGTCCATGTACAGCGTGCCGTCGGGCCTCTGTTCCACGTCGTCGGCGCCCGAAGCCACGCGGATCTGCAACGCATTCGTCGATACGGCCGCCACGGGAATGAATTCCACGTAGTCTACCCGCGCGTGCTCCAACGATGTCTCGGTGCCTTCGATCTGGACGGCCGCCCCGCCGGCAATCTGGAGTGCGTGGGCCACACTGCGCCGCACAAGCGTGTCCGCGCTCGCCCCAGAGTCGCCCAGGTCCAGGGCGAGATCCCATTCGTCCGCCAGCGCGCCGGCGATCCGCAGCTTCAGGTGCGCCGCGCCGTCGTTCTCGTCAAAATACGCGACGACCACATCGTAGGGGCCAGACGCGCCCGGGAAGTTCGTGCTCGCCGTACCCGTCTCCGGACTCGCCCCGCCTTTCAGGCTGATGAAGACGCCGCCCGAGGCATAACCGGCGCCCGCCTCCGTGCGGTAGGTCGACAAGTCCATCGCCTCCGCCTCGATCCGGATCGCGCCTTCGCCCGAAACCGTGATCCGTACCGTGGCCACGTTGGAATCGGCCAGCCCGTCGTTCACCTTCCAGGTGAAGCTGTCCGTGCCCGTGAACCCGGCAGCCGGGGTGTAGGTGCGGTCGTTGCCCGTGCCCGACAGCGTGCCGCCGGCCGGCGGCGTCACGATCGTTATCGTGTACGGGCCCGGGCCGTCCGAATCGGTGTAGGCCAGCGGCGTATACACCGGTGTGCCTGCCGCCGTGGCAAAGGCGCCATCGGAAGCGACCGGCGCGCCGTTGGCGGCGGCCTGCACCGTGATGCTCACCGCGGCCGGGGCGGAAGAGGTGAGCCCGTCGCTGACCGTGAATGCGAAACTGTCCGCGCCCGTGTAGCCGGTGGCCGGCGCGTATGTGCGCGTGGACCCCGTGCCGGACAGCGAGCCGTGCGACGGCCCCGACGAGATGCTGAAGCTGAACGGGCCCGGCCCGTCCGGATCGCTGTAGGTCAGCATGATGTCCTTCGGCATATCCTTCTGCACGGTCACACTCTGGGCGTTGGCCGTCGGCCGTACGTTGCCGCCGCCGCTTGTGCGCCGGACGTACACCGCCAACTCGTTGCCGATCCCGGCCGGCCTGCTCCAGGTGCGGTCGCCGGCACTCACCGGCACGTTGTATTGGTTGACCGTGTTGCCGTTCGTCACGTCGAACCACGTGAAGTCGTACGGGCCCGCCGTCATGCTCTTCAAGCCGATGCTCCCGGCGAGCGCCGCGGCGTACGCGATGTAGCACTGGCCCGGCAGCGCCAGCACGTACTCTGTGCCGCCGTGCGCCAACTCGTCGTGCGGCGCCATCACGTTGAAGGTGGTGCCTTCGAAGAACTCAACCTGCCGGCCGCAATCCAACAGGTCGCTCACGCTCGTGCTCGCAATGTCCATGCCCAGGATCATCACATAGGCCCCGCCCATCGCGCAGGCCCAGTTCTTCTGACGCGCCGTCGCGCCGGTCCCGTGGCCGGCCGCCTCGGACATGTTCAGGTTGTATTTGCCCGCCGCATTGGACCAGGCGGTGAGCATGCCGGCATGCAGCGCCGAGGCCGTGCTCTGGTTGTACTGGATCGCAAACTGGGCCAGGTTCGGGTCGTCGGCAAATTCCGCAAAGCTCAGGCCGGAAAGCTTGTGCACGGCGATCACGTGGCCGTGGTCGTCCGCGGCCCGGATCTCGGCGGCGATGTTCGACACGCGCGCCGCGGTGTAGCGCTCCTGGTACTCCTCCGCAACGCACCAGATCAGGTTCGCGTGGTGCTCATATCGGTTGACCAGCGTCTGGATGAACGTGCGTTCGTCCGCGCCCACGCTGTCGCCCGTGTTCCAGATCCGCGCGCCGTCGTCATAGAAAAAGAAATAGACGACGATCCCGTTGTCGGCCATGGCCGTGAACCACGTCTCCCACTGGTCCAGAATGTCCGGGTCAAAGCCCTGGGCGGGGTCCGAGTTCACGAACGGGTTCTCGGTGCTGCCGCCGTCGCCGCCGTGCGAGCGTACGGCCATCAGATAGATGCCGTTCGCGCCGGTGCCCGTCACCTTGTCGATCAGCGCCATCTGATCGCCTGCGCGCGTGCCGTCCGCGTTGCGCGTGCCGCGATACAGGAACCCTTCCGGATCGCCCGGCCCGCACAGGAAGAACGGGTCCGGCTTCCCGTCCCCGTCGCGATCGCGGTTGCGGACAAGCCAGCGCTTGCTGTTCGGGTCCACCATGAGCTGGCCGGGCAACGCGACGCCGGGCGTCACCGCCTCGACCAGCAGCTTCAGGTTCTGGTTCATGCTCGCGCTCGCATTGCCCGGATCCAGCGTGCCCCAGTTGCCCCGGGCCGCCGCGATGATGCCGAGGCCCGGATAGATCACCATCAACTCCTTGTTCCAATGCCCGTTCGCCATGACCATATCGGCCGGCGCGTCCGGCCACGGCGTCTTGCCGGTCGTGCCCACCTCCGCGTTGAACCACCAGTTGAACCCGTAGAAGCCGGGCCCCGACTGCGACTGGTCTGTCCCGCCACCGGTGAAATAGACGTTCAGGTAGTCGTTGTTGCCGCCGGCCGTGCGCGGCAAGCTCTTCGGCACGCCCGGTTTCATGTGGTTGTCGAAATAGCTCTGCGCCAGGAGCTGGGTCCCGTTCCAATTGCCCTTGTTCAGCCAGAACAGCCCGATCCGCGCGAAATCGCGCGGCGTGGTGCTCAGTCCGTACCCGCTGCGCGAAGAGAAGATGGACCCGTCCTGGAACTGCAGCGCACCCAGGCGGTTCGCGTTCAACGCCGCCGTGTCGGGCGTCTGCCCGTAGACACCGTCGAACAACATCTTGCTGTAGAGATTGATGCCGTAGTCGTTGTAAGCCCACGCCGCGCCCGGCGCCTCCGGCAACGCGTAGCCGCTCACCATGTTGGCCAGGTGCCGGAATGTCATCGTCCGGTCCTTGGTAATGAGGTCCTGGCCCAGCACGCTCTGGACATAGGGCCGCACCAGCGCGTCCACGCTCGCCAGCTTGCCCTCCTTCACGGCAAACATGAGCATCGTGCTCATCACCGGCTTCATGGCCGACGCCCAGTCGGCCTTGGACGTCTGCGTGCCCCAGGTCTTGACCATGTAGCCGTGCCGCACGATGCAGCCCACCCCGCCGACGTTCGAGGCAAACTGGTCCAGTTTCGTCGCGTCAAGACCGATCTCCCCCGGCGTCTTCGCCTGCCATGTCGCGCCGGGAAAGGTGGGCGGAATGGCCTCCGCGGCTCCATGCAAACCCACCAGCAGAACCGTAAGGCCCCTCACGTATCGCACGACCCGCTTCCGATTCATCTCGTCTCCCTCTTGATTTGGCTTGGTGTCCAAGGATCCATCTTCGTCTTGCTCCACTTCCCGGCCTTCGCACGCCCCCGTGGCCGCGCGCGCCAGCGCGTGGACCGTCGCCCGAACGTCCCGCGCCCCCCACCACCGGCTGGCGCCGGCGGCCACGTCACCTCGCCAACGACACCGTCAACCCGCCCGGCGCCGACGGCGGCGTGTCGTCGGCACTCGTGACCGCCTCGACCAGCAACTTGAACACCGTATTCAACGGATGGGGCGGGCTCGGCTTGCCGGCCAGGCTCGTGTCGTTCCACGACAGCACAATCTGCAGGCTCGGCATCACGCCCATGCCGCGCATCCCGTTCGCGTGGCCCAGGCACGTGTAGACATCGTGCGGCGCGTCCGGCCACATCCTGTCCCCGCTGCGGTTCACGCCGTTGATCCACCACGCGTAACTGTAACTGCCCGCGTGGTCCGTCTGGTTGTTCCCGCCCCCGATCGAACGCTGGCCGCTGATCATCTGCGCCGACTGGCCGGTCGTGCGCGGAATCGCGTTCGGCAACGGGCTGGTCACCGCCTTCGTCGCGCTCGCTTCCGAAAGCAGACGCGTCCCGTTCCAGTTGCCCTCGTTCAGGTACAGCAGGCCGAACCGGCAGAAGTCGCGGGCCGAGACCCCCACCCGGCCCGGCCGGTCGCCCGTCCCGAACGCCATGAACGTCGGGTTGTCCTGGCACTGCAGCACATCGGTCAGCATCGGATGGAACACCTCGGCGTCCACCGCGCTCCACGTCGAGCTGTACACGTTCAGGAACAGCGTGTCGAAGAACAGCGCCATGTTGTAGTCGCTGTAGTCGTAGGCCGCCTGCGGGGCCTCGCGCACGCCGTAGCACGAACACTGGTTCGCCAGGTGCCACCATTCGATGTTCCGGTCCTTGTAGCCAAGCGAAGCGTTCAAGTCATGCAGGCGCGGCTCGAACACCTCCACCTTCTGCGTGTCGCTCGGGATCTTCCCGTCCTCAACGGCCTCGAACAGGAAATGGCTGAACCACGGCTTGCAGGCGGAAGCCACGTCGCGCCGGCTGGTCGGGTCGCCCCAGGTGTAAACCATGTACCCGTAGCGCGTGATGCAGCCGCGCCCGCCGAGATACGTGGCGATCGCCTCCAGGTTCGTCGCCACAAGGCCCACTTCCGCCGGCGTCTTCGTCTGCCACGCCGCGCCGGGAAAGGTGGGCTGGACGGCGTGTGCGACCGCGCAAAACCCAAGCGCTAAAGCCGCCAAACCCGAGAGGCGGGCGTTGCCCGCCGCCCGGCATGGAGGGCGCGGCCTGCATCGCCGAAGCCAACGAGCGAAGGCGGGTTCCACCCGCGCCAGGCACACCCAGAAGCTCCGGTTCGAGCGGCAGGCGCCGAAGCCGGCCCTCCACCGAATGCACGCAAGGGCATATAGGCCCGTCGCAAGCCTGCTGACACACCGCACGCTCGACTGCCGATTCATCATGCTCCCCCCGTCGTATCGCTTCTCTGATTTGACCTGGAGAGCGGCCTGCCTGCGATCCGCCATACGCTCGCCCCCTACTCCACCACCTCGAACCGCACCGTCAGCGCCCGCCCCGTTCCGCTCTCGCCTGCGCGGTCGTGGGCCAGATACTCACCCGCGTAGGGCGTGACGGTGAGCGTATGCCGGCCGACCGTCGGCGTCCATGGCTTGTAGAGGTCGTTGTCGTCCCCGTTCAACGCATAGGGCGCGGTCCGCTCCGTCCAGAAGGAACGGCCGTCGTCCAGATCGAACGAGACGCAGCCAACCGTTGCCGGCGAGCAGGTCGCCACAACCGTCAGCTTTCGAGTCGGCAGCACGCCCAGCTTCAGCACGGCGCCGTCACGCAGCGGGTCGTGTTCGGGGATCGGCCGCCCGGTCTCGGCGTTGAACAGCGTCAGGCTCACGACCGCAACGTCGGCGGCGTCGCCCGGCTCGTCGATAACGCGGAAACGGATCTTCAGAGCCACGCCCGGCTCACCCGTTCCGCCGGCCGTATCGCCGGCCGTATGGCCGGCGCAGGGCCCGGAATAGGGTGTCGCGGTGATGGCATGCGGGCCGAGGCTCGGCGTCCACGCGCCGTACTTGCCGTCGCCGCTCTTCAAGGCATAGGGCGCGGAGCGTTCGGTCCAGGCGATTTCGTCATCGAAGTTGAATGCCACGCAACCGACTGCGGCCGGCTCACACCGGGCCAGGATGTTGAGATGGCGCGTCGGCAGTTCGGCGTAGTTCAGAACGGCGTCGTCCGTGAGCGGATCGAAACCCGGAACCGGCTCGCCGGTCGCCGCGTCGATCAACGCCATGCCGACCACCGCGATCCCCGCGGCCGCCGCGGACGGCTGCGCTTCCGCGGTGCCCCGCCTGGCATACACCACGTACGGCCCGCCGCTGACCACCAGCGGCTTGCCGTCCTGCCGATTCGTCAATCGCACGCGCCCGTCGGTCACCTCCAGCCGTGTGGCATCGGGCGTGGCCGCCAACACGAATTTCGTGCCCAGCACGTCCACCGCCGCGTGCGGCGTCTCGAACAGCAGCGCATGCCCGCGCCGTGTCACGTCCGCCGAGAGGCCGCCCTCGCTCAACACCAACCGCGAACCCGCCTCCCCGTCCGACAGAGTCAGCCGGGTCCGCGGCTCGAGTTCGAGCCGGCCGCGCCGCCCGGCCAGTTCGATGACGGCCTGCCCGCCGCCCGGAGTCGCCACTTCATCGTCCGGCTCGAGCGCCATTCCGGCCGAAGCCGGTACGGGCACCCTCGCGCGGTGCACCCATGTTCCGGGTGCCGCGGAAATCAGCGCCGCGAATACGGGGCCCGGCATCTCCGGCTCGGACGGCCGCGGGCGGTTGAAGGGCTGCGCAGTCACAGCCGGCGCTCGCGCCGGCCGCGGCGTCGAGTCCGGTGCGCGCCGGGTCAGCCACGCGGCCAACCCCGCCGCCACAGCCAGTGACGCCGCGACGGAAAGGCCTACACCCCACCGCCACCGCACAGGGATCCGGCCGTCCGAAACAGGCGCTTGCTCGCGCGCATCGGCCTCAGCCTCGCCGGCCGAGTGCACGGCGGCCGGCGTCTTCACCTCAACCACGCCGCCTTCCGCCGGCTGCGCCAGCTCCTCCCACAACCCCGCATGGACATCGACCTGCTGTATGAATTCTTCGAGATGCTCCGGCGCGGACTCCAGCCATGCGCGCAGACAGGCGGCCCCTTCGGCCGGGAGTTGCCCATCCAGATACGCCTGAAGCAGGCTGTCCGTTTCTTGCATTGCGCTCATTCCACTTTCAGCTCGCCCGCCGCGGAATCCGCGCCGCCGCGCACCGCGTCGTCCAGACACTTGGCCAACGCGCGCCGCGCACGGTGCAGCAGGATCCGCACCGCGTTCGCGCTGCGCTCCGCCACTTCGGCCAGTTCCGCAATGGTCACGCGGCCCGCATACTTCATCTTCACCAGCCGCCGCACATGCTCCGGCAGCCGGTCCAGGCAATGCCGCAGGTACATCCTGCGCCGGTCCAACGCCGGCGCCAGCTCTCGCAGGCGTTCATCCAGACGCGCCGATACATCCTCGGAAAGCAGCATCCGATCCCGCGCCACGGCCCGGCGCGCGTGCAGGACCTCGTTCCGCGCCACACCCAACGCCCAAGCCGCGAAATTCTCGCCCTCACGGAATTGATCGAACTTCTTCCACAACACCAGCGAAATCTCCTGCATCACATCCTGCGCCTGGTGGAAATCCGGGACATGCGCGATCACGTAGCGCCGCAATACCGGCTCGGAAGCCGAGAAGTGACGAAGAAACTCTTCGGGTGACGCACTCACGCTTCAGTTATCCTTTCCGAGCCTCCTCAAAGACAGCACGCCGGAAACGCCCGTCTATACAGGAATCTCCCGCTCCCGTCCGAATATTTCGCCTCTTCCTGCAGTCTGTCCAAGAAAAGCACATCCTACCCGGTAGGGTACCATGTCTCGGGGAGAATCATAGAGAATCGATTGCGCTGAAAAACCACTGCGGCCGGCACGTCGAAGATTCGCCTGCGGCGGAGAGGCCGGCCCTCCATTGGGTCAACACGCAACATGTTGGGTTCTTGAGGGCGCGGCTGTTCCTGAGGGGGCCAGGGGACAGGCAATCGTGCCACCAATCGAATGATAAATGGCGAAAAGAGGCAAAATCAGAATCTCTTTATCGTAAGCGCCGCTTGCCCGACGACGTGTCGCGCCATAGCCTGAAAGGCGGCGGCGGAAGCCCCTGGGCGTAGTCGGGCTGCGCCCGCCGAAGCGCTGCGCGAAGGCGGGTCGTAAGTTTTGTCGGGAACGCAGGGGCACAGACCCGCCGCGGGCGGAGGGGCAGCGGCCTGTTTCGGAACGGATCGGCCGCATTTCAAGGTTGCATTTGAAGGCCTGATGCTGAACAGTGAACGGCGTTTCATGAAGCCGCCACACGCTCGACTTTCGACCTCGGTCCTCCGGCTGGCGCTGTTCGCCGCTGTCCCGGTGCTCGGCCTTACGGGGATGACGGCGGGTGCGGCACCGGACAACGCAGCCCTCGCGAATCCGGCAACGAATTCCGTCACGCTTTCCTGGGACGCGCCCGCCGTCGCCGCAGACGCCTCGAAGCGGGCGCTGGCCGGCTACCGCGTCTACTACGGGACCTCGCCCTACGCCTATAACGCAAGGCAGGACATCCCCGATCCGGCCGCCGTCACGTGCACCCTCACCAACCTGCCGGCCGGCACGTACTATTTCGCCGTCAGTTCCTACGATACCGCCGGGCGGGAGAGCCCGTGCACCGCGCCGGTCGTCAAGACGCTCGGGGTCCCGCCGCCGGCCGAACCGTTCGAGCGGGGCGCCCCCTCCCCCCCTGCAGCGCCGCCGGCCGGCCCGGCCCCCAGGATCGTATGCCGGGAACCGGTTTTCGACTTCGGGCGCAGCAACAATCTCGACGACATCGAGCACGCGTTCCTCATCGAAAACGACGGCGACGCACCGCTGCTCATCAAGCGGGTACGCGGAACGTGCGGCTGTGCGGAAACCCGAATCTCCTGCACGAACATCCCGCCCGGCGAAACCGCGACGCTGCACGCGACGTTCGTACTGAAAGGACGGGTCGGGACGCAGACGTTCAGGACGCACCTGCAGTCGAACGATCCAGTCCAGCCCTACTACACGCTGACCACGCGCGGAACCGCCGATGCCGACATCCTCGTGAACCCGCCCTTCCTCATGCTGGACACGGTTCTCGAGGACCAGACCGCGGCGCGCAGCGTGGAACTCGTGCCCCGCACGAATTTCACGTTCGCCGTCACCGGCGCCTGCGTCAAGGCGGAATGGCTGGCGGCACGGTACGAGCCGCTCGCCGGCCAGCCGGGCTACACGCTCACGCTGCAGACCGTCCCGCCCCTGCCGCTCGGCTACGCGTCCGGCACGGTGGAGGTCTGCACCGACCACCCGCGCCAGCCGGTATGGGAAGTGCCGTACCGCCTATACGTGAAGGGCGAGCTGGTTGTGGCGCCGGACGCGATTCACCTGCGGGCGGGCGGGACCAACCCGGTCTCGCGCACCGTCTCGGTCCGCTCGGGCACACTCGCGACGTTCGAGGTGCTCTCTGTCGAGGCGCCCGAGCCGGGCATCGAGGTCCGCATCGAGCCGTACAGCCCGGGCTACTATATTGTCGTGCTCAGGAACATCCTGCCGTCACCCGCGCTCGGGGGCAAGTCCGTGAAGATCGTGACGACGGCCACCCGGATGCAGGAGATCCTCGTCCCGTTCCGCGTGACAGAAGAAGCAGACTCACCACGGGGAGCGGACCCACCACGGACTGAACGTTGAGTTCGGCTGGTGGTCAGCAGGCGCGGGAGAATTGCCCGCGAAAGGGCGCGAAAGAATCGCGAAAAGAAGCGACATGAGGGCGGCAAGCTGAC
The DNA here is from genome assembly GCA_016929905.1 of Kiritimatiellia bacterium. Taxonomy (GTDB): domain Bacteria; phylum Verrucomicrobiota; class Kiritimatiellia; order JAFGHX01; family JAFGHX01; genus JAFGHX01. The sequence continues at coordinate 5,615 of JAFGHX010000374.1, read as the reverse complement.
GTGCGTCGGGTCCGGCTTGCGCCCGCGGCCGGGTGTTTCGGGAATCGAAAGGATTGCCACGCACTGAGACTCTCAGAAGCAAGGCGGCCTAGTGGACAGCGTGGCAATCCTCGATTCCCGCAACGATCGCCTTCAGAAGAGAACAAGATGCGAACGCAGCAACTTTGAGTTCTTTGCGCCGTCAACGTTGCGTTCCTCGAATGACCTGATGTGGCGCAAACAGCTCACAGTTGCTGCAATCGGAACCGTGAGTCCATCTTGATTTCGCGCGCTTTTCGCGTGTTTTCGCGGGCAACAGCGAGCCGGAAATCACCGGGTTTCAGCTCACCCCTCCAAATACGATTCCACCCGCCCCCGCACCGACGGTGCGGTGCCGGGGTCGATCCCGTCGCGCATGGCGCCGAGCGCGCCCAGCACTTTCGGCTTCAGATCGGCGGCCAGCCTGTGCACATGCTGGAACGCCGCGACCAGCCGGTTCGCCGTGTTCTCGTTGACGGGCGCCAGCTTGATCACCGTCTCCGTCATCCAGCCGATCCCGCGGTCCGTCCACAGCAGCTTGTTGTTGAACGCCATCGACAGGTACAACGCGCGGCTGTAGGTGGGGTGCCGGATGTCGAACGCGGGGCGCCGCTCCTCCGCCGCGAGCATCTCGAACACGTCCTCGTGTATGCCGCTGCCGACGAGGCGCAGATAGTTCGCGTACGCGCTCAGGTGCGGCTGCCACAGGGCGTAGGCTTCCTCCATCAGCGCGCGACGGGCCGGGTGATCGCTGCGATGCACCGCCGCCAAACCCGCCAGCTTGTCCGAAAGGTTCCACGCGCGCCGGAAATGCGATTCGGCCAGCGCGTGCGTCGCCGGCGTGTTCGCCGCGTTGATCAGGCCCAGCAAGACCGCTTTCAGCCGGCGCGACTCGATCCCGTCGCGCGGGTGCGCCGCCGGCGCGTAGGTGTCCGTACGCTCGAACGCCTCGAGCAGATCTTTCATGGTCCGGCCCGCCACCGTCTCCATCAACGTCCTGCGCGCGGCGTACAGTTCACGGTACCACGCGACATACTCGCGGTCCAGCGGCTCCTCGTCGATGCCGAGCAGATAGGATTTCAGCCCGTGCGGCAGCGTCTCGTCCGCGATCAGCTCCGCAAACAGGCCCTGCCACGGCTCGCCCACCGCCGCCGCCGGGTCGCGCACCAGCTTGAGGCGCTCAACGTCCGTCAGCTCGCGCACCGCCTCCACGCGCCCGATCGGATCGGGATCGAGCCTGGCCTTCTTCAACAGCGTCGCGGTCGTCTGGCTGCGGTCCTTGAACGTACCGTAGAACGAGCAGCCCTGGTTGAACGAGACGAAGGCCGGCGCGGCGCCGACGCCGTCGCAGGTGAGCGTCGCGCGCTCGCCGCGGATCTGGACGGTGTGCGCCGTACCCGGGATCGCCGCGCCCCGCTCGTCTACCGCCGCCAGCACGACGGGCACGTGGAACAGGCCGCCCCGCCCCGCGCGCGACTGGCGCAGCTCGATCGTGAGCCGCTGCTGCCCTGCGTCGTACGCGTACGCGCCTTCGATGCGCGGGTAGCCGATCGTGTGCAGCCATTCGCGCCGGAATACGCCGAGCGCCTGCCCGCTCACCTCCTCGAAACAGGCGAAGAACTGGTCCGTGTTCGCGTTGCCGCCGCGGTACCGGCTGAAATAGAGCGCGCGCCCCCGCGCGAACGCCTCGTCGCCCAGCACCAGGCGCAGCATGTTGATCACCTCCGCCGCCTTCACGTAGGTGACCGTGTCGACCAGTTCGTCCGGGTCGTTGAACCCTTCGCGCACGATGTTGCCCAGCCGCCCGGCGTCCTCGATCGCGAGCGGGCCGAGCACCGGCATGCGCATCGCGTCCACCTCGCGCAGCCGCGCGAAGGCCGGGTCGAACCGGCTCGCCACAAACTGGCGCTCGACGTCGACGGTGTACGCCTCGTTCAGCCACATGTCGAACGGGGTCTCCATCGTCACCTCGCTCCCGCACTGGTTGTGCTCGAACTCGTGCACGATCACGCCGTGCGCGTAGAGCAGGCGCTGGTCGTCGGTGTATGCGTCGATCAGCGCGGCGTCGGTGATGATCGTCGTGTTGCCCACGTTCTCCATCCCGCCGAAATTCGATTTCTCCATGCAGATCGTGCGGTAAACCTCGCCCGGATACTCGTAGCCCTGCGTCGCGCCCTGCCACAGTACCGCGTCCTTCAGAATCTGCAACGGGACCCGCGCGCCCGCCGCCCGCCCGCGCGGAACCAGATACTCGAGCCGCACCTTCCGCCCGGACGGATACGTCACCTCGTCCGCCAGTTCGTCCCAGGTCCCCACGCACACCACGAACAGGTACGGCGCCATCGGGACCGGGTTCTCGTAGGTGATCACCTGCCGCGCCGCGTCGTGCGGCTTCGGAACCGGGCGACCGGCCGGGTTCCGCGCGCGGCTCACGTTCCCGTTGCTGATCAGATGCGTGTAGGCCGCGTCCGCTTCCAGCGTCGTCGTGAACGTGCATTTCGCGCGGCAATCGTCGACAATCGGCAGAATCCGCTGGAAACCCCACTGCTGGCACTGCGACACATACTGCTGCGGACAGCCGTCGGGCGTCGTGTCCTTGTAGATCCCCTCCAGAATATGGGCCGAGGGCACGCACACCGCGCGCGCGCGGACGCGGAACCGCGCACCCTGCTCAACGCGGTCCGGCAGCGTGACCACCAGCCGGTTGTTCTCCGTCTGATACTCGTAGGCCAACGGCCGGTTGCCGTGGTCCGGCGAATCCACGCTCACGATCTCGAGATCCCGCGCATCCAGCGCCAGGCTCTGCAAATCCTGCGCGGCCGTCAGATGGAGCGTGATCGCCCCTTCCACCTGCTCGTGGACGAAGTTCAGGTGGATGTCCACATGCTCCAGCCTCACGGGCAACGGCCCGAAATCCGAACGCGCGTAGCGATGCCTCCCTGTCATGCCTGCCCCCTTTCCCGGGTCGAAGCTCGAAAAGTCGAAAGGCTGTGCCCGCCGAATCAACCGCAGGGCGAAGGCGGGTCGAAAGTCAGAAGGTCCAAAGTCCGATCCCAAGCGACGCCTGTTGCATGAGCCGGCTCGCGAAACGCTTGCCCTCCAGCTGTGTGTTCGTCAGAACTCAATCTTCACTCGCCAAACCCCATGGAGGGCGAGCGTCCCGCGAGCCGCGGTCGACGGGCAACCTTCTTGTTGGCCCCGGATCGCCGATTACCACTGAATCACCGACAGCTCCCCCTGCCAAGGCCATTCCTCCGGCTCCTGCATCAGATCCGCTCTTGCCGGGTTCTGGTGTACATAGGCCCGTTTGGCGATGTAATGCGGCTGGTCTCGCATCTGGGTGTCCCAACAATCCGTTTGCCACGTCCAGGTATGGTCGCCCAAGTGTGCAGTGACCCGACGCTTCAAGTACGATGCCCAGCGCTTGATCCCGATGTGAGGGACGGCGGCAGGACGACAGAACAGATGCACGTGGTCGGGCATGATGAGGTAGTGCCCGACTGTCCACGCGTCGGCATCCGCGCAAGCCTTCGTGAAGGCGTCGAGGAACCGGGCGTTGGTGAGAAACGGCCCTCTCGGCTTGATCGCCAACGTGACGAACAGGACCACCGGCGCGTTATGCCGTTCGATCGGCGGCATGTGAGCCGGATGTTTGCGTTGCGGCTGTTCTGTTGTTTCGTGAGTCATCGGATTGTTGGGTTTGTTGGGTTCGTGTCGTGTTGTTCGGTTCACCCGGCTCGCGAGACGCTCGCCCTCCAGGTCCGCGTGCCGCGCCGCTCGGTTGACCCGGCTCGCCAGACCCGCCTTCGCCTCGCCAAGCTCGTTGCTGCGGGGGGCAGCGCGCTCGCCCACCAGATGTGTATTCGGCAAGCCCCAATGTCTACTCGCCAAGACCCAATTTCTGCTTGTCAGAACGCTGGAGGGCGAGCGTCCCGCGAGCCGCCCCCTCAACCACGTTGACTACCTGCCCAAACCGCCGCGCAGCGCGGCCCGCATCTTCTCCTTCACCCGCTCCCGCAGCCGCTTCGGCGCCAGCACCCTGCAGTCCGGCTGCCACGACAAAACCCAGCGCACCAGCTCCTTCCAGCCGGCTGTCTCGAAGCTAAGCTCGAGGCTGCCGTCGCGTTTGTCGACGATCCGCTGCGTCGGGTGCCACACGCGCGCGCGAATGTACGCCGCCACGTTCCTCGAAAAGCGCAGCCGCACCCGGAACGGCTTGTCGCCCCGCACAATCCCGAACGACTGCCGGATGTGCGCGCTCACGTCGAAATCCGGCGGCACCGCGAAGAAAGCGTTCGTGCCCCGCACACGTCGAATCCGCGAGACCGCAAACGTCGCCACCTGCCCCTTGCGCACGTGCCGCGCCAGCACGTACCAGTCCCCGTGATAAGCCAGCAGGTGGTACGGGTCCAGCTCGTACGTGCCGACCGTTCCGTCGAACTTCTGGTAGACCGCCCGCATCCGCTCGCGCCGGTCCACACAGCCCGCCACCGCCTCCCAGATCGCCGGGTCCTGCACCACGTAATCCTCGCCCAGCACCGTCATGTGCTCCGTCAGCGCCCCGACATCGAGCGTGATACTGCCCTCCATCGATTCGGCCACCTTCTCCAACACCGCCCGCATATCCCCCTCCAGCGGCGTGCCGCGAAAGCTCTGCAGCAGCTTGCGCGCAATCGCAAACGAAAACACCTCACGCCGGCTCAGGCGGACGGGCGGCAGGTGCCAAGCCTTGTCGCTCATGTAATAACCCTTGCGCGACGGGTCATATTCCACCGGCGCGGAGTGGTCATCGCGCAGGACGTCCAAGTCGCGCATGGCGGTGCGCCGTGATATCCGAAATTCCCGGCGGAAATCCGTCGCGTTCACGTAAACCCCCGTGCGGGTGCCGTCCCGGATCAAGTCCAGCATCCGACGAATTCTGAAATATTGGGGCCGTGAAATTCTCTTCATTTTTCCGCCAACCTGTGCCGCAATATGACACAGGTCTTGGAGTATACTGTGGCGGACGGAGAAGGACCAACGTTTTTGGACGCCAAACGAGGAGTTGCCCATGAGACAGAGCGCGGCAGACGAACAACTGGCAGACCGACCGCCCCGACCAGTAGGGCAGGCGTCCTCGCCTGCCCCCGCTTCAGTACACACCGCCGATCAGACAGTAGGGCGGGCGTCCTCGCCTGCACCCGCTTCAGTACACACCGCCGATCAGACAGTAGGGCGGGCGTCCTCGCCTGCCCCCGCTTCAGCACACACCGCCGATCAGACAGTAGGGCGGGCGTCCTCGCCTGCCCCCGCTTCAGCACACACCGCCGATCAGACAGTAGGGCAGCCGGCCCCTGGCTCGCCTCAGTCCCAAGACGAAGCTTCTGAGCCCGTCGAAGGGCGCTTGCGCCTCGCGACGACGGCCGCTCGCCTGCCCCAGCCGCCTGGCGCTCCACAGCGCAGCCCAAGCGGCGGACCTTCGGGAGACGGCGCGGCCGCCGAATGCGCCCGTGCCGAAGGGAGCATCCCGGATCATGCACCCTGCGACACAACGGCCAAATGCCAATCGCCCCCCAAACCCAAGCTCCTCGACCTGCTCCGCCGCGAGCTGCGCGTGC